>CALKLC010000001.1 GCA_937991975.1 uncultured Spirochaetales bacterium
GTCCGGTTCAGGAAATCAGCAATAAGGTTACTTAACTGATACTCCCCGTTGGACAGGACGGCTACAGTGAAGAGACCCGCAAGGATACTGTGGCGCAACGTAGGCACGACCACGTGCGGGTTCCCACGCTCAAGAGTACCACTGACAGAGCTGCGGCAAGGGGAAAATCAGAACCTGCGTCGATGATCTTACTGTAGAGTAATAGGGGAAAGAGAGGGAATATTCTTCACCAGTTTCTTGTTCACAGTTAAGAATTGATTAACTCAATTCGTTGGAGCACCTGGTTGATGCCTTCGAGGGTTTCCTCGATCGAAGACGGCAAAACGATTGTTTCTCGGCTCAACTGTCGAAAAAACGTTTTTTCTTCAATAGAGCTATTGAGGAGAAAGATCGGCTTCTTGAATTTTATTGCAAGGGCGATTTCTGAAGCAGTGCCCGGATTCATGCCCACTCCGATGATAATGTCGGAGGTGAGGACATTGACAACATTCCGAGCTTCCCTCATGCCCGTTACAACCGGAACGGTGAGATAGGGGGAAGCCCCCTCCCGGCTATGCCCTGGAAGAATCCCCACTGTGATTCCCCTTTCCTCGAACGCACCCCGGCTGGCCGCGTCCATAACCCCCGCGTCCCTTCCACCGGTGAGGAGAATCCAGCCTTTTCGAGCAATTTCCTTTCCCAATCTGTAGGCAGTGTCCAGATCCGCTTGTGTAGCATCTTCGCCAGGGCCCATTACGCCTACGATCGGTTTTCTCATGCGGCAATACTAACAGGATGGTTATCAATCGGTCAAGGAACCCTATTTTGCAAAGAGCCTCGAGAGATCCATCGTGTGGAGACACCGGATCCAATGCCTTCAATCATTTCCCTTTTTTTTAGGGAATTCAATATGGAACGAATTCGCATGGAATCTGCATCAGGACATAGCGCACGCAATTCTTTTTTAGTAAGTCCTTCCTTTGCGGAGCGAATGAAGGAAATGATCCGATCCTCTAGCCGTTCGGAGGAACTGTATGAGGGGACCGGTTCAGCAGTGATATAGGATGTTGCGCTCTCCTCTTCCTGCTGTACCCGTTTCAGGATACTTCGAAAATAACCGTAGGTCCACAGGTTTGCTTCTTTTCGGGTACGGGCAAAAATAAGGGGAAGGGTCGGATGCATCACCTGCAGTTCCGCCAGCACCCGGTACCCATGACTCGGTGGCCACCGACCTTTCAGATGTTTGGGATCGAGAAAGTCCCCATAATTAGCCTCTATCACCACGGCAGCATAGGAATACAGGGAAAGCTCCCGGAGTTTCTGATGGAGAATGGCGATCTGTTGAAAGTCGTTGAGGAGGTTTTCATACGTTTTCCGTTCTACCACTCCTATTATTTTTTCGTTCATCAGAAGGGCATAGTCTCCAGCAGGAAGGGCCCTCCGTTCTACCTGTGCCCTGGGGAATCTCCATGGGTACCTTTCCTTGGTATCTATGGCCACGATCATGGGAAGAGTGGTAGGTTTCAGGGCAACTTTAGACCGGGAACGGTGGCTCTGGGTACCTGCCTGAGTTTTGAAAAAAATCTGTTCGTAGGTTCCTTCCTGATGCTTGTACTTCTTTTCGAGTACAAGGAACTCGCAACGTTTCTTTCGAGGACGATCCAGAATGATCTGTAGTTTTTTCCCGAACCGATGGAACTGCAGGACGGGCACCCGTTCAAGTTCCTGGAATAAGTCACGCTCATGTTTGGAAGAAGCGTCTCGGATGCAAAAGATGTGTCCATTCCCCGTTGGCCAGGCATCCTGGGCCCGTACTGCAAAAAGTGTATTCCCTTCCTGTTCAATTGCGATTCGAACAGGGAACCTCGGATTCCCCGTCGCCTCCACGATCCAATAGAGGGACATTCTGACGGTATCATCTCGAATTCTGCAGGGGGAATCAAGGGTTTGTCTCGTGGGGGGGATACTATGTCTTTTAACAAACTATGTTTGGGTGCCCTCTCCCTTGACTTTTTTCTATCAACCTATGAATAGTGAAGGTATGTCGTTACTAGACAGCGCGAGGCGGGAGAAACCTTTCATTGCGAAAGCCCTCCTTGAAACCAGTATCGATCTTACCAAAGCGAGAGACTTTGATACCATCGCGGGAATCCTGTTCGATTTCATCCAGCAGATCGTTCCTATCAGTATGGCAGTTCTGTATGTGCTGGAGTCGGACGGACAAACCCTGAAACCGCGGGCTTGCCGGGGAACAAAGCTGGAAAATCTATTGAAAAGGAATCTTTTTCACCTGGGGGAAGGGGGAGTCGGGTATGTGGGCCGTGAAAAGAAAGCCCTTCTATTGACAGACGCTGAAAAGTCAACCGATCTCCCGATCCAGATACGACAGGTTAAGGGAGAAGATCCGATCATCCGATCCTTCATGGCGGTTCCCCTGATTGTGAATAACCGTCTCACGGGGGTGCTGAGTGTTTCCACCTCCGAACCGAACCGGTACACCATGCATGATGTAGAACTGGTTTCCATCGTGGCCAACCAGGTGGCAGCCCTTGTGGAATTATACGGCCAGATGGAAGAATCCCAGCGGTTCAGTGATCATATTCTGGAGAATATGAACAGCGGAGTAATCGTCACCGACAGGGCAGGAACCATCATCATGATCAACCGTATGGGTGAAGAAATCACGGGATATACGCATAAGAACTTGCGGGGAAAACCGCTCCTTTCACAGCCTTTTCTGAACTCTGCTTCCCGCTGGATCATGGAGCGTTGTATCTATAACGAAGAAACCATTTCCGAAGCTCAAGGGATGATCCTTACCCAGTCTGGCGAGAAGAAATCTGTCCGTATCAGCTCCTCCTTTCTTTCCACGGGGAAAGGGGTAAAAAAGGGGTATATCTTTATTTTTCGGGATGTCACCCAGCTGGAACAGTTGAATGATAAGCTCAGCCGGTATGAAAGGATCCTCACCTTTGGCAAATGGACGTCCTGCATATCCCATGAAATTCGAAACTCCCTTCTTCCTATTCGTACGGCTATCCAGATCCTGAAAAGCAGGATAGAACCTCCTCTATTGGATACTAAAGTGGGAGAGTTGTTGGAGGTGCTGGAAACGGAAAGTGAACGTCTGAATCGATTTTTAAACCAGTTATCCGAAAATAGAAGTCTATCGGGCAGTGATCCTGATAGAACAGTTCTTCGAGATGTACTGGAGGAAACGATTTTTCTCGTTCGGCCCCGCTTGCTGAAGGAAAACATTCGTCTGGAACTCGCAGGTTCTGCCCCTGTTACAGTTCCTTTTTCAAAGGATCAGCTGAAACAGGTTTTTCTCAACTTATTCTACAACTCCATCGAAGCCCTGGAGAAAACCAGAAAAAGAAGCCCTCGAAAAATCCGGATCGAACTAGTTTCACACCCGGACGCGAAATGGACAGAGGTTCGGTTTCAAGATACGGGAGTTGGAATTCCCAAAAAAGAGCTGAGTTTGATTTTCGAACCTTTTTATACCACGAAAGAAAAGGGTACAGGCCTGGGATTGTACAATGTGCAGAAGGAAATCCTGAGTGTTGGCGGAGATATCCAGGTGGAGAGTACTGAAGGGAAAGGTACCCTTTTTATTCTAAAACTTCCTATTGTCCCCGCTGAGGAGGGGTGCTCGTGAATCGACCAACCGTGATGATTGTAGACGATGAAAAGTCTATACGGTTGACCCTCAAGATGTTGCTGGAAGAAGCAGGGTACCGTGCAGTTACCGCGGAAAGTGGGGAAGAAGCGTTGAAAGGGTTGGATGAGTTCGTGGTAGATGTTTTGGTTACAGATCTGCGGATGCCGGGGATGAGCGGACTGGAACTGATGGAGAAAGCGAAGGCGAAGGATCCCAGCCTGGAAGTGATCTTTATCAGCGCGTACTCGGATGTGGAAAGCGCAGTACAGGCCATGAAAAAGGGAGCCTACGATTACATTCCGAAATCTTTTCGGAATGACGAGTTTCTTGTAATCGTGGAAAAAGCCCTGGAAAAGAAAAAGCTATTAGCGGAGTATTCCCTGGCCCGCCGTCAGCTGGAGAATCGGTATACTGTGGGTGAGTATCTGTTCCGCGACCATAGGATGCAAGTGATCCTCCATGCCATTGAAAAGATCGCCCGCTCTAACGCTACTGTGCTGATCACTGGAGAGAGCGGAACAGGTAAAGAAGTTCTCGCCAAACTGATTCATACTTCCAGCGTCCGGAAGGACAGGAAGTTTTCCGTGATCGATTGTTCTTCCATCCCCCCCAGTTTACTGGAAAGTGAACTATTCGGGTACGAGAAAGGAGCCTTCACCGGGGCCCAGACTCGAAAGATCGGCAAATTCGAAGCGGCCAATGGGGGTACCCTCTTCCTGGATGAGATCGGAGAACTGCCTCTCCCCATGCAGACCCGGTTTCTGCGGGTATTGCAGGAAAAGAAGTTCGAACGGCTAGGGGGGACAGAAGCTGTAGATCTGGACGTCAGGATCATAGCAGCTACGAATAAGGATCTGGAACAGGAAGTAAAAGCGGGTAGGTTTCGGGAAGACCTCTACTATCGACTGAACATCTGCCGCATTGCTGTACCGCCCCTACGGGAACGTAGGGAAGACATACCCCTATTGGCAGAGTACTTCATGAAAAAGTACGCGAAGGAGCATGGAAAGGCGTTACAGTTCTTAGGGGTAGATCTCCTACTGTACCTCATGGAGTACTCTTTTCCCGGAAATGTACGGGAACTCCAGAACATGATCGAACAGGCTGTAATTCTGGCAGGAGAAGAGGAGGAAGTCCTCACTTTGAAAGCGTTTTCTTACCCAAACATTTCTGAAACGCCCGTGCCTGAAATTCCTAAAGATGGATTACCCTTATGGAAATATGAGAAATATATCATCGAGAGCACCCTGAGACGTTATGGGGGGAATAAGCAAAAAGTAGCGAAGGTATTAGGAATTAAAAGACAAACTTTGTACAATAAATTGAAGAAGTACGGGATGGAGTAGGGGAATAAAATACGGAAGAAATGCAACAAGCACTTCTTCCGCACATATTTATTTTAGATTATTTTATTTTTTATCCATTGTGAGCTCATGACGGCCTTGCACGTAGAATCCGATCATGCCAATAACTGAACCGGCGGCAGAGATAGGAATTGCTTTATTCATTATCGCAGCTCCAAACTTTGCACATGCTTCTCCAAAACCTCCCCCCGCAATAAATCCAACTAGATAAATGGCAGCAGTTACAGCACCCGCAAACACCGCCACAAACATACATAAGGCATATATACTGGTGAGTAGATCAATCAACTTATCTTTCATGTTTGTAACCTCCTATCGATTATCCATGTACAAAAATCGGAAATACGCCCATGAACAATAGCACACACCAGAGTGCATGCCCCAAAATCCATATGAGTCCCAACTTTGCCGTAGGCCAGAACTCAGACTCCGCGATTCCCATGGCCGTAAACATGGCTAAGGCCATTGGGGGTGTCATCCCTTCCATCACTCCTGTGATAGCAGGCATAACAGCAGCCACGAGAAAGGGATCAATACCTACTGCCGCACCTGTAGAAATAATTGCTCCACCTATAAGCGCCACCTGGGCAGAGCCTGGCATAACCATTCCGAGTAGAGCTGTGAATAGGGTGATTAGAACTGCCCATCCTAGTTTAGAAAGACCGAATCCCATAACCCATGACTTAATGGCGTCTGCCATCGCTACTTCGCGAAACACTAGTGAAATAGCATAGGCAAAGTAGATTGTTGCACCTACCGGAACAACCGATCGAAGACTGTTTTTAAACATGCGAAAAACGATTTTTAAATCAAGTGCACCTTCGGATTCTATTACAGCTTTTTTCCCTGTCCAGAGTGCGTACACTGCGCATACACCAACAGCGAACATGAGAACTGTACCGCTAAATGCTTTGTTCCCATCCACTCCAAAGCGAGCCTCTAAAAGAGGTTTAAACTTGGAAGATATAATAATAGGGAGAAGGATAAATAGGGGAAGGAAAATCGCACTCCATCCTTCTTTAAAAGCTTGTGCTATACTGGGC
>CALKLC010000002.1 GCA_937991975.1 uncultured Spirochaetales bacterium
CTCTTCGAAAAGGGATACAATGGAACTGTCTCCTTTGAACCATTTTCCAGTCGCGTTCAGACGCTCCCTTTAGAAACATTGAAACAAAAGATCAAGGAAAGCATCGAGTACCTAACCCGCTAGGCATTGGCGAAGCGTTTCATAAGCTTCCTTCGGGAAACGAACAATCATTAGAATCATCAAAGGAAATGAGTTGAAGGCCTAGAACAGCTTCAGGTTGTTCGAGGCAACTCTAATTCTGTCGGGTCGTCCGGCAATGGAACTACTCCCCACTCCAGAGCATCGATTTCCGATCGAGCGATCTTTTCCAGAGGGAGCTCCATGTACCGCCCCTTAGCTTCGAGGGCTACCGTTCCATCGGATAGGAGTATTTCCCCCGAACCTTCGAAGAAGCGACCTTTCCGGCTGGTGATCCTGCCAATAGCCGTTAGTGTCTGACCCAGGGGAATTGGTTTTCGGTACTTTACACTGAGTTCCACCGTTACCCCCCAAACAGCAGAGAGTCCTTCCGGATTCACCGCCCTCCCGATCACTTCATCCAGTACGGAAGCGGCAATCCCCCCGTGGAGGCGGCCGGGATATCCCTGGTGTTCCTCACGAGGGGTAAACAGGGCAGCTACTTCTCCTGTGTCCAGATTGAAGAAAGCCGCCTTTAACCCAAAGGCATTCTTTAACCCGCAAACAAAGCACATCCGAGAGTTGGGTTGCTTACTGGTTACAAGAAGTTTCCTGGCTTTGGGCTCGTTGTTATCGGATGAATGCATAAACCAAGTCCAACCCAGAGGTTACGATGCAGACCATGCTCATCAGCTTAATCAAGATATTAAGGCTGGGTCCGGCGGTATCCTTGAAAGGGTCTCCTACCGTATCTCCCACTACAGCAGCCTTATGAGCAGGAGAGCCTTTGCCCCCGTAGTTTCCTTCTTCGATGTACTTTTTCGCATTGTCCCAGACTCCTCCCGTATTGGCCATAAAAACGCCCAGTACAAAGCCCGTGGCGATCGCACCGATGAG
Organism: uncultured Spirochaetales bacterium; assembly: GCA_937991975.1. Lineage (GTDB taxonomy): Bacteria > Spirochaetota > Spirochaetia > DTKZ01 > DTKZ01 > DTKZ01. Next base: position 1,015 of record CALKLC010000002.1, read on the forward strand.
GCATCCCGCGATTACGATAGGGCTCATCAAGTGTACGTGGAAGTAGTTGAGGAAATCGACGAAGGTGGCTTTCTCGAAGGGGATGGTTACACCATTGGCAAATGTCAGAACATTCTGTCCCAGGCGCATCATCCCCACACGCAACTCTTCGATATACGAGGCCAGCAATGCCAATGCCGTGAGAGCTGCCGATCCAATGGCAAACCCTTTCCCTGTGGCAGCCGTCGTATTCCCTAACGCATCGAAGGCATCGGTTCGCTTGCGTACTTCAGGATGCAGATCAGACATCTGTGCATTCCCTCCCGCATTGTCTGCAATGGGGCCGTACGCATCGGTAGCCAGCGTAATTCCTAGCGTGGAAAGCATCCCAACCGCAGCGATCCCAATCCCGTAGAGTCCCTCGTTCAGGTTTGCAATATCGAACTCAGCTGCAAAGAGGAATGCGAACACCGTCCCCACTACGATGGAAAGAACGGGTATCCAGGAGGAAAACATTCCAACTCCATTCTCTTGCACGAGATAGAAAGCTTCCAGAATCAAAAACCGTAGAGAGATATCTAAAAGGGCGAGTCCTAGGACTACAAGCCCCATCACTGCCCCGCTTCGGAATGCGATGGTAAGAGCACTGTTCAAGGATTTCCTTGCCGCGTTCGCCGTTCGTGCCGAGGCATACGTAGCTGTCTTCATCCCAAAAAATCCCGAGAGTTCCGAAAAGAACCCACCCGTGAGATAGGCGATAGGTACCCAGGGGTTCTGAACCTTCAGGACAAAAGCCATGAAGGCGAGAAGAATAACAAGGCAGAGGAACACGATAGCCCCCATTTGAACCTCCTGATGGTTAGACGAAATCCGCTCCTGTTCTAGAGTGGAGAGTGGTAGTTGGACAAAAGGGTACTGGAAAAGGAACCGGTTTGTCAAATGGATACAGTGACCAGCGGCGACACTCCCTGTATATAGAGAGACTTCTATACAGGAGGGCAGAGAAAAGCCCCGGCTTTTGTTACGGTACCGGGGCAAAGAGGAGGTTTGTGGTTCCTCCCGAAGTTCGCATCGAGACTCGAGAGGAAAGATCGATTCAAGAACTCAGGGGTTCTGCTTTTCCAGGGTGTAGCGAGCTTTTCGCCAGTCGAACCGTTCCTGCCAGTCAGGATACTTATACCGGCCGATATCCTGATCATCCGGATACACGAATAGAGCGCCCGGTTTAAGGATCACTGTTTTCATTTTCGGATCGTTTTCTTTTACCGTAGTTTCTAACTGATCCGGTTCCATGTACGTACACCCCCAGTTCTCGTAGTGATCGGGGATCAGCACCTTCGTATTCAGAGCTTTCCCAATCCGGTACGCGTCGAAGGGGGTAAGCTTGTCGTTGGCTCCCGCAGGGTTATGCCCCATATTGAGAATGGTTACATCCACCTTGTTCCTCTGTCCAACGCCAAAGAACCCATTATCGTACGTGCCATCCCCCAGGAAGACAAAGTTATATGCTTCATTGCGGAACGTTTACTTCGGTATAGCTCTCCTCGCGTTCTTTATTTTCTTGCCTGTGGAAGGGGTGTTTTCTCAGTCGGTAACTCTCGATCAGGTACGAATGTGGCTTCAAACAGAACCCGTTGCGATCCCATACCAGGATCTTTCCCCGGATCTCTTACAGGTTTTTGATTCTGCCGCTTCCGTGGGGATCCCCCTGGAACTCCTGTTCGACAAGTTGAAGGAAGGAATGGCAAAAAAAGTTCCTTTCTCCAGACTGAAGCCGGTTCTGGAGGGAGAACTGGCACGATTGGTGAAAGTACGGAAACTCCTGGAAGAGGTGTATGGTAGGGATGTGGAAAGAGAGCCCCTCTATCTCCAGGGGATGAAGGTTGGTTCCCTGGCCCTCTTAAGCGGGTTCCCCCAAGAGGGTCTATCCATCGTGTACTCTCAGGTGAAAGGGCTGGAAAGAATTGTTAGCCTCCTGCCCCCGCTTCTAGAAATGCATCGGATCGCTCCCCTACCCTTTCAGGCTCTTCCCTCTTTCCTGCAAGCCCTTAGGGAGAGTTCGCTACCCCCTTCCCAGTATGGGACATTCGTTTCTCTCTACTTGAAAGCTATCGCGGGACGGATCCCCCCCATAGATATTCTACAAATCATGACAGATGTTCTGCATGCGGGAGGAGGCGTCCTCCAGATCGAACGCGAACTGTCCAGGAGGACCAAAAGGTAATGGATAAGGCGAAAGAATTACAGAAAGTCCACATGAAGAAACTTAAAGTGCTCAAATATCTTATAGGGGTTTGGATTCTTACCTTGGGAACCCCGCCGTCCCTATGGAGTGATACGCGCATTGGGATGGAAGGGGTACTGGAAAAGCGCGACAATGGGGATCCTGTGTATGTTCCCCAGGGGTGGGTGGATCTATCCGTATCCCACTTTCCCTCTGAGTCCTTCAGCCTGTTCGGAGATTTCTCGGCAAAAGGTGGTTGGGATTCAGGTATGCAGGATGTACCGTATGATGTATCGATGTCCCTTTCGGCGAGCCTGCGGGGAGAGACCTTCTTCACAGGGATAGAAGCCGGGCTTCGAGCCGTAAAACGGTTCGATACTGCCCGACAGCTCGAGGCAAACCTCTCCTCCATCCTTTCCTATACGAGGGGTGAAGGTTCCCTCTTTCTCAAACCCTTTGCCCAGGCTGTCTGGGGACCCACCGATTCTGCCACACTCGGGATAGAACCTGGCATGGAAACCCTATGGGGCGATGGATGGGTGTGGGCAGTTTCTTTCCGTCCCGCACTTACCTACTTTTCGGATCGAACCACCGAAGTATCCCTGGAACCGAAGCTCACGGTGGATTGGTTCCCTTCGGTGCCTTTCACCCTCAATATCCGGACAGGGTGGAAACGCCGCCTTTCAGATGATTACAAAGTAACCTTCGAATCAGTGTTAGGTTCTGCTGGACTGGTATGGTACCCGAAGCTGCATGTTATCTTTCAATGGGATACAGCCGTCGAACGTGTGTACCGGGCAAGTACTTCCGCCGACAAAGGGCTCACCCTGGACTCAGAATTGGAACTCCGTATGGGTCTTCCTTCCTGGGGAGGTTCCTGGGACCTGATTCTCGGCGGAGGATACGGGCGGACGCTCTTTTCCGAGGATTCCCAGGCCGAAGACAGGTGGTATGTGAAAATTGGATGGGAGATGCGACTTTAAGAAGAAGACATTGAGGAATGTCTACCACCGAGCTATAATGACGCCCTTGAAGGCTCTCCAGAATTTCCAGAGCCAACATGATAGCTTCATTGCTCTTTTCGTAATTCATCCGACGCTTTCACCTCAACCTCCCAAAACTGATAAGTATAATTTATTAAAATAGTAATGTTAAATTTGTATAAAGGATGTAATATATGTTACAGATTCATCTTTCTGGAAGGTACAATCTTTTTGGGATAAAAAAGAAAGCTGCTTGACTTATTTAGCATATGCTCATATATTCTCTGCATGGAAACAGAAACAGGAAAGACGAACACGAAGGTAAAGTATGTAATCGGAGTAGCGAGCGGAAAGGGGGGTGTGGGGAAGTCTACTGTCACCGTGCTCCTGGCCCTGACAGCTGTATCGAAAGGGCTACAGGTGGGGATTCTAGATGGGGACATTACAGGGCCCAGTATCCCTCGCCTCCTGGGTGCACAGGATCTACGGGCAGAGATGGAGGATGGAAAGATCCTTCCCCCAAAAACAGATGAAGGAATCAAGCTTCTATCTATCAACCTCCTGCTGGAAGACGAACGTACACCCGTGATCTGGCGGGGGCCCTTACTTGCGAAGGCAATTGAACAATTCTGGAATGATACCAATTGGGGGGAACTGGACCTGTTGCTGGTCGATTTTCCGCCCGGGACTTCCGATGTGATGCTGACGGCCTTGCAGTCCTTACCTTTCAAGGGAATGATCTTTGTCGCTACTCCCATGGACTTCGTTTCCATGATCGTGTCAAAATCCATCCATATGGCATCTAAAATCGGCGTTCCTGTGCTTGGGTTCGTCGAAAACATGGGAAGGGGAATCTGTCCTCACTGCAAAAAGGAGTTTCCCCTTTTCGCGTCGGAAGAAGCGGACCAGGCGCTAAAGCGACTGGGTATACCCCGTCTGGGGTCGATCCCCTGGACACGGGAACTGGTAGTTACCGAACAGGTAACTACGGCTTTGCTGCCAAAAGAGGTACAACTCGAAGCGGAGGGAGTGTTCCAGCACCTCACTACCCTCCTGGCAAAGTAACACAGAGGAACAACGGGTATGCCGCGACCGAATTGCCCCCGGAAAGTGCGGATGCGCGGGATCCCTCCCTGGTTTGTCCCTCTACAGGGGGCTTGCACTCCGGCTGGTTTACCCATTCGGGATCAGATCCTGCACGATCCTTCTGCACAGATAGAATTAACCCTGGATGAACTGGAAGCAGTGCGACTTGCGGACTATGAAGGTCTCTATCAGGAGGCTGCTGCCCGCTCCATGGGGATTTCCCGGCAGACCTTTGGCCGCATCATTCAGCAGGCCCACCGCAAAATCGCTGAAGCCATACTGATGGGGAAAATGATAAAAATAGCAGGCGGTACCGTTCTTCCTGTAGAGGAGGAGAAAAACATGATTACCCTGGCAGTCCCTGCTACCCAATTCGGCGCTGTGGATCAGAATTTTGGGCACTGTGAACAGCTTGTTATCTTGCAAGTAGATTTGTCGGAGAAAAGAGTGATTTCCAAACAGTCGATTCAGGCACCTCCCGATTGTTGTTGCAGAACCGATATTGCCTCGATCCTAACCTCCAGAGGGGTTTCGATCCTTCTGACAGGGGGCATCGGCCCGGGAGTGGCCCGATTACTGGAACGGCATGGGATACGGGTCGTACGTGGAGCTGTGGGTTCTGTGGATCAGGCTGTTCTTGATTTTTTGGAGGGTCGGCTGAATATATCTGGAGAATCAAGCATAATACAGGAAGGAGTATAAAGATTTATGACGGATCAGGAAATTTGGAAGAAAGCTATAGATGTCTGGGAAACAGGGGCAAAAGAACTGAACCGGTTGAAATCCACAGTAGACTCTGCCGCATTTCAGACCTGTGTTAAAGTCCTGGCTTCATGCAAAGGAAGGATTCTCACAGCCGGTGTAGGTACTTCGGCCGCAGCAGCGAGGAAGATTGCCCATACTCTCTGCTGTGTGGAACGTCCGGCACATTTCCTCAGCCCCGGTGATGCAGTGCACGGAGAACTGGGATTGGCCCAGAAAGGAGATGTGGGGATCCTTATCTCTAAGGGCGGGAATACCCGGGAAATAGTGAATATCCTCCCCACCCTGAAAACAAAAGAGGTGTACATCATCGGGGTTACGGAAAACGAACAATCCGTGCTTGCCAGACAATCGGATCTTCTGTTGAAAATAAAAATCGAACGGGAAGCAGATGCCTTTAATATGTTGGCCACTACAAGTACCTTAGCGGTAATAGCGGTTTTCGATGCGGTGTGCATTGCATTGATGGAATACACAGGCTTTACCAGGGAACAGTTTGCCCTTATCCATCCCGGAGGAGCGGTGGGTGAACGGTTACTGAAAGGAGAAAAATAAGGGGAGGGCACCTTGCCCTCTGGCGCCTGCTCTTCTTCTTTACCAGAAGGGTTACTTACAGAGAGAGGAATAATGGCAGAGCTACGGGCGAATTACCACCTATAGCCCTCAAAGCCTCTGTGTGGCGAACAAGACTGATTTCCACCTCTCGTAGGCTTCCTTGTATTGCTCTAGGTTCACATCATCCGGTTCGTAGGTCTTTATGTGTGCCACGGGAGCGAGGGCTTCCTGAACGCTCCGGTACCAACCTGCTCCAAAAGCTGCGGCGCGGGCTGCAGCCTGGGCCCCGTCGCTCTGGAAAAGATCAATAGGGCATCCATAGATAGAGGCCAGGGTGTTTGAAAACACCTCACTCTGAAAAAGGTTTGCATACCCGGCTTTCAAATAGCGGATATCCATTCCTATCTGCTGGAGGATCTCTTTCCCATACCGAAGAGCAAAGGCAACCCCCTCGAGGCAGGCTCGGCTGAGGTGGGACAAGGTGTGGATGTTAAAGTTAAGTCCCTGGACGGAGGCGCCTGGGTTCAATCCACCGAGACTCCGCTCCGCTCCATTCCCGTAGGGAAGCACTACCAAGGCCTGGGAACCAATCGGAGCTTCGGCCGCTTTCCGGTTGAGTTCTTCATAGGTAAGTGATAGGGCAAGCAGTTTCCGCAGCCAACGATAGAGGATAGCCGCCCCGTTTACGCAGAGAACTACACTGTACCGTGGGGCCTTCTTCGTATGATTTACATGGAGGAAGGTGTTTACCCGGGAGGTAGGGTCCGAAACAGGCTGATCCCAAATGGCGAACACCACACCTGATGTGCCTGCATTTACGGCTGCATCGCCCGCATCCAGGACCCCCAACCCCCAGGCGTTGGCATGCTGGTCCCCTGCTCGAAAACAAAGTCGGGCGCCAGGGGTTATTCCAAGAAAGTGGGCTGCTTCCTCTGTGACTGCGCCCTGATCGCCGAATGAGGGAACGAGGGCAGGAAACAGATCCATGTCTATCCCATAGTATTCCAGGATCGATTTTGCCACAGATTCTGCGGAGAAGTCATAAAACATCCCTTCTGACAGCCCCTCCGCTGTAGTTGTCAGTACACCCGTTAACCTATACCCAATGTAATCTCCCGGAAGGGCTATTTTACGGATCTTTTCATACAGAAGGGGCTCGAACTGTTTCACCCAGGCGAGCTTAGAAGCGGTAAAGTTTCCCGGAGAGTTTAAAATAGTAGTGAGGCACTTTTCTCTACCGATTTCTTGAAAGGCCCTGTTTCCGATTTCTACGGCACGGCTGTCGCACCAGATAATGGCAGGCCTGAGAGGCTTGTACTGTGCATCCAGAGCGATCAGACCGTGTTCCTGATAGGAGAGGCCGATAGCCTTCACAGGCAATGTGTTAACTCCCAAACGAGAGCGAAGCTTCCTGCAAGCCTTAGACATTTCCTCCCACCAGGTCTCAGGATCCTGCTCTGCCCAGCCTGTTTTAGGGGTCCGGATAGGCATCTCCTGTTCCGGAGATACGGCAGAGGCAGCCAGTGCACCGGTATCTACATCTATCAATGCAGCTTTCACACTGGAACTGCCGATATCGAATCCCAATACATACTGTTTCATGGAATCTGTCCTTCCAGCGCAGCTAATTGGTGCATGAACTTAGAGGTGCCTTTATACATTTCATGGTACACCTGGTAGCCTTCTGTATAAACCGCACGGATTTTAAGGTTGGGAGTCAATTGCTTTTCCGGTGCCCACCATGCGGAAGAAATTGCAGGTAGGGATATCCCGGAAACACCCGAAGCGGCCAGCATGGCAGCTCCGTATGCGGAAGAATCCTTCACTGTGGAAATATACAGGGGCTCTCCAAACACATCCGAGACCATCTGTGCCCAGAACTCATCTTTTGCACCACCACCGGCAAAATGGATCCGCTTTATGGGTATGTGTAGAGCTTTTACGGAATTCAACAAATCGTGCAGGGCATAGGAAACCCCCTCCAGAAGAGCTCGTATCAGATGGGCCCGTGTATGCCGGATAGTAAGCCCAAACCAGCAACCCCGGGCTAAGGGGTCATTGTAAGGGGAACGCTCTCCCGTTAAGTAGGGAAGGAAGAGAAGACCTTCTGAACCAGGGGGAACCTGTTTTGCCTGCTCCAGCAGTTGAGAAAAACTTTCCCTGTTCCGTCCCAGGGTGCGTCGGAACCAGTGCAAGGACCCTGCCGCAGAAAGAACGCCGCCCATCAGCTGGTAGGTTCGAGGGACAGAGTGACAGAAGGTATGGAGAGCTTCTGTAGGATCGATAATAACCCCTTCTGTTTGCACATAGAGGACTCCCGAACTTCCCAGTGTCACGGAAAGGGTGCCAGGGGAACAGACCCCATTACCGATGGCCGAAGCTGCCTGATCTGCTGCCCCCCCTACTATGGGGGTATGTTCGGGAATCCCAAGGCCGCGTGCAGCTTCCTTTGAGACATAGGAACATACATCGGGGGATTCGGCCAGATCACAAAGAATAGATTCCGGTATGTCCAGGGATCGGAGAGTTTCCTTTGACCAGGTTCGGTTTCGTACGTCCAGAAGATTCGTTCCCGAAGCATCGGTAACATCAGTAACAAAGGTTTTGGACAAACAGAAGCGAATAAAATCCTTCGGTAAAAGTACTTTTGATATCTGGCCGTACAGCTGGGGATGATGCTTTCGGAACCAGAGAATCTTAGAGGCACTGAAGGCAGTTCGCGGAGGATTGCAGGTCCATTCCCGGATACGCCCCTCTGTCCTCTGTAGGATCTCTTCACATTCCTGTATGGTTCGTTGATCGTTCCACAATATGGCGGGATACAGGGGTTTGCCCGAGCTGTCTAGAAACACTGTGCCGTGCATTTGCCCGCTCAGTCCGATGCCGCTGATGTTTCCCCTTGCCGCCCTGGAAAGTGTTCCTAGTACCTTGCGGGCGGCCTTCCACCAGTCCTCCGGGTTCTGTTCCACCCATCCTGGATTCGGGGTAAACAGAGGATAGGCGGATGAGGCTTCCCGAACAACCGTTCCGGACTCATCCACCAGGAGCCCCTTGATGCCTGAAGTGCCTACATCTAAACCGATGTAGTGCCTGGTGCTGTTCATGTCTTTTCCAGTACTCCCATCTTACGCTCCCGGTATCCCTGGAACGCGATAGAGAAGATCAAGAGTAGACCGATGATGACCCTCTGGGTGTGGAAGTCTGCCCCAACAAGAACCATAGCGTTCTCAATTACTCCGATAGTGTATACACCCAGGATAGTACCGAAAATGGAGCTTCTTCCACCCTGGAGGGATGTGCCCCCCATCACGACGCTGGCAATCACATGCATTTCAAACCCTTCTGCCAGAACTGCCGATGTCCCATTCAGCCTGCCGATCATAATCAAAGCGCCGATGCCTACTAAAGCCCCTTGAAAAGCATAGATCAGAGTCTTGTATCTGTTTACTTTTATGCCTCCCACCACCCTGCAAGCTGCCTCATTGCTTCCGATGGCTACTGTATACCGTCCAAACCGGGTGAAGCGGAAAATCCACCAGCCAATGAGGGCTATGGTGAGGGATATAACCGCAGGAAAGGGGATGGGACCTAAGGATCCCTGCCCCAGAAACACAATCGGCTCAGGAAGACGAACGATTACCTTTCCCCCCATGTACAGGTGAGTAAGCCCTCTGTAAGTAACCATCAGGCCGATACTGGCAATAAAAGGGGGTATCTTTAACTTCGTAATTACCAGCCCTACAACCATCCCCAGGATAAAGCCCATTCCAATGACCACGAACAGAGAAACTAAAGGAGGAATTGTCCCGTTTTTCAAGCCTTCCGCCACAACGCAGGCAATGAAAGCGAGGGTGGAACCCACAGAAAGATCGATCCCCTTGCTGGTGATTACATAGGTCATCCCTATGGAAACGATTAAATAGATAGATACCTGGCGGGTAATGTTCATCTGATTCTGGAGGAGAAGGAAACGACTACTTAATAATGGCACTACCAGGTACAGAAGGATCAACATATAGACAAGTGGATGAAGATTTTTTACAAAATCCCAAAGTTTCTGGATGGAAGTTTTTTCACTGATCATTTCGTTTCCCCCCTCCTACAATGAGGCCCACAATCTCTTCCCGGCTGGTTTTATGGGCATCCACGATACCTGCCACAGCTCCTGTATGCAGAACTATAATCCGATCTGCCACGGAGAACACATGGTCTAAGTTGTGACTCACCACCAGAATTGTCCTACCCTCCTCCTTCAATGTTTTAATAAGCTGTATTACTTTCTGTTCTTCCTGGACACCCAGGGCGGCCATAGGTTCATCCAGAATTAAGAGTTTAGCATCTTTCGCATGGAGGGTACGAGCAATGGCGGTTGCCTGACGCTGTCCGCCGGAAAGTTTTATCACAGGTCTATTAATATCAGGAATGTTGATCTTTACCCGTGCAAGGAGCTTTTCGGTTTCCTGTCGCATTGTGTGTTTGTCCAGAAGAGGTACTATACCGAAGATCTTTTTTATCAGTTCTCTTCCCAGAAAGATGTTTCCAGGGATATCCACTTCATCTACCAGCGCAAGGTCCTGATACATCATTGCGATCCCTATTTGACTGGCCACATCCGGAGATGTTATTTCTACCTTCTTCCCTTGCCAGAAAATTTCCCCCACATCTTTCTGGTAAGCGCCGGATATCAGCTTACAGAGAGTGGATTTGCCAGCGCCGTTATCCCCCAGTAATGCTACTACTTCCCCCGGGAACAATTGGAAGGAAACGTTCCTCACTGCTCGGACGGCCCCGAAACTCTTTCCGATATTCTTGACCTCTAGAAGGGCTGCGGAATACTCACTCATGGAATCTCCTTTCCTTTCTTATTCTTGAAGGATAAAGACGGGGACGCTGGGCCGAGATCCCCGTCTTTTAATCTTATACGAATAAAGAGGTATTGCTATCGTTTTGTAGCGAGGAACTTGTCTACATCGAACATTTCCTTAGGTACATACTTCCGTATAGCTTCTACCGAATCCAGCTGAGGCATTTCACTGTAAGACATTCGGACGATCTCTTTCTCCCTGCCATCTCTGTGTAGAATAATGGCAGTTGCCGCCTTTCGTCCCATAGAACGGGGATCTCGGAAGGGAGCACATTTGATCTGGCCTAGAGCAATAGCCTGCAATTCATCTACAATCCCTCCCATTCCGATAACAGATACCTTATTTAGTTTTCCGTTCGCTTTCAGGGCCTCCATGGCAGATACGGCCATGTAGCTGTTCAGCCCTACGATCGCATCGAAATCATAGGCGGCGATGGCCCGTTCCGTCTCCGTGTATGCCAGGTCTCGTTTAAAATCAGCATGTGCTTCGTACACAATCACGGGCTTCATGTCCTTGTGCTCGAACATGGCCTTTTTTACGCCCTCCCCCCTCTGCTGGGAGATTTCCGAAGCTGCTGGCCCCCACAGGATCACCACCCGTGGATTCATAATGCCCCGTTTACGGAAATCCTGCATCATCCAGCTGCCGGCTTTGTACCCCATCTCTTCATGGCTGTACACAACCCAGGTAAGAACCGCATCGTTGTAAGGGACAGTCCGGTTCTTGGGAGGTTGATAATCTGTCATGACCAGTTTTGCTCCGGATTTCGCAATAGCCACCAGTCCTGGTTCATTCAAATCGAGAGACGTGGGCCCCACTACCACATAATCCAGACCCATCGTAGCCATGTTTTCCAGAATGCGGAGCATCGCCTCGTGGTTGCCGCTGGTATCCGGGGCTCCCTGGAACAGCTCAAAATCGACTCCCTTTTCTCTCAATTCCTGAAGCATCCCTTCCCGGAGCTGCCCAAAGAGAGCACCCAGCTCAATGCTGTGAGCGGCAAATCCGATGCGGAGTTTTTTTGCCGCTGGTTTAGCTTCTTTGGCTCCTGCAGAGAACACATACGGCACCATGAGCAGTACCATAAGGCCTATAAGGAACAGTGTGCGGAACAGTTTTTTCATACAAGTAACCTCCTAAAAATAAAGATTTATGCTTTTCAGAAAATAAGCAATTTTCGTTCCAACTTTAAGCCATAAGCCGCTGTGAGGGAGGAAAGTAATTATTATTGGTAGAACAAATTATATACGAAGACTTAAGCCAAACTGCGGTAGGAAACGAAACCTCAGAATATAGGTGCCGGACTGTGTAAGTCCTTACACAAAGGGGTAAACACATACACGCTAGACATTTTCTTCTGGTAAATAGATAGTAAAAACCGCCCCTTTTCCCTCTTCACTTGCCACTGTGATCTCTCCTCCATACCCTTCGATGATGTCCTTGCAGATAGTCAAGCCAATCCCTTTCTTCTCCTGTTCTGTCTTGGTGGAAAAAAAGAGATCGAAGATCCGATTTTTAATTTCCGGTTTGATGCCGAGACCGGTATCCTGTATCGAAATGAACAAATAAGGCTTGTCTGCGTAGCGAGTTTTACCGTAATGGATGGT
>CALKLC010000003.1 GCA_937991975.1 uncultured Spirochaetales bacterium
GTTGTGTTTTTCAGTCAGTATGGAACAGGAGGCCCCTCAGGAGTACAGGAAATAGTGGATAGGTATCCAGAAGGGAAACGGGTTTCTGTCTATTATGATCCTCAAGATCCACAACTTGCAGTTCTCGAAAGGGGGCTCCAATGGGCATCCCTCGCTCTTATTGTTATAGGGCTTATTTTTGCGGGGGTAGGTCTTGTCGGATTCCTGTACTGGGACATTCTGAATAAACAAAAATAACAGAGGAAACTTTCCGCCGGACGCATCCCAAATTGTGTGTAAACAGGAATTCTCATAGCGATGATAATCCCAGCGATACCACTTTTTATTTTAAATATCCTGAAATTAACATAACACTGGACAGGATAGTGAACCCTATACTATACACAAGAATTGTGTACCTTTTGGGGTCATAGATATCCCCGAAAGTCTAGTTTTTGACATAATCAAGTTTTCCCGTACAATTCTCACCGGGGACGTTGTCCACAGGACACGAAAAGCCCTTCGGCTTGCGGTGTCCGCCCCAATATGTTTTTAGGAGGCTATGTATGAAAAAACAGAAAAACAGGAAAAAAACGAAATCTTCTTTTGACATTCATGAACTATTCAAACCAAGACTCCCTAAAGGATTCTATTATCAGGTGTTCCAGATCCAGAACTGGAAGAAGTGGGATGAAGAGATTGATATGGCGGTGAATACGTTCAAGAAAAAATACCCTGTGTATCCCAACATCCTGCTTGCCTCTTCCCAGACCCTGAAGATGTTCGATATGGCCGCCTTTACCCTTCACCCTGAAAATTTGACATATGCCGGACCGCCCGAAGAAGAACCTCCTGAACCCATACTTGAACCGGATGGTGGAATCTATGCCTTTAATCGTGATGAATACATTTTAGTATTCTGTTTACTGGAGGAGGCGCCGCTGGGATACTTTGTACTGGTGTACGATTCCGACCCGGACGGAGGAGAGGATTTACCTGATTTCGGGTTCAAGGATCTTACCTTAAGGGGATGGCAAAAGCAAGTGGCAGGGTAAAAGAGGATGTGATGTGTAAAAATTAGGAAGAAAAATGAAAACCATCGAACTGAATGTCCGAAATTTTCATGTGTTCAAACACCTTGTTAGCGCACCGGGATCAAGGAGTAACGGATGGGAATCTCTCTCCCTTTTCCCTCACTAACCCGAACAGGCACTTCTATCCGTCTTCGATCTATAAAGCACAGGCTCTCTCCATCCTCGGCGCAGTATGCAATAGAAGCTTCGATCACCACTTCTCCAGTTCCTCCAAGAAACTCGAAAGGGATTCGAATGGGGAAGGGGGGAGCCTGCAGGCTTAGAGGAGAAACACCGGAAAATCGAGCTGCTTCTCCCCTACTCTGAATTATGAAGGTAGAAAAAGCTTCTGCTGTCAGTTTGTACCCTTTTGGAAGTTCCACAAATAGAGAAAGTTCGCCCTTGCCGGTGGATACTTCTTGAACCTGAAACCGCAGAGGAGGGGACGCCTGGGTAAATAAGAGTTCCGCACCGGGGAACCCTGCCCCTGGAATAGCCGCTGCCTGGGAAGGCACCGAAGTACCCTTAGACTGAGAGGATTCTCTCAGGGAAAGAGTCCCCACCGAACCATCCGATAGGTTTACCCACCGAATAGCATGGTTATTTGTATCTGCCACGTACAGGGTGTTCCCTCGGGCATCCAGGCCTCCGGGCTCATCCCAGCGGGAGTCCTGGCCGTCTGTAAAACCGGCCTCTGCGCCGGTTAAAGTTTTTACCTCTGCTGTACGAGGATCGATTTCCCGAATCCGATGGTTGTACGTATCTGCTACATACAGTTTCCCGTTATGGTACTTGACTCCTAAAGGGTGCTGAAACCTGGCCTCTTTTCCTATAGCGTCCACAGCGCCAAAATCGAAAAGACTGTTTCCGGCTCCTGCGAGGGTCACCACCTTCCGTTCGTTTAATTCTATAAATCGTATGGAACTGCCCTCAGAATCTGCAAAGTACAATCTGCCGTTAGGGTCCAGGGAAATACCGCTGGGCTGTGCCAATTCAGCCTCTTTGGCAGGGCCGTCTGTGAATCCTTCCGCTCCTGAACCCGCCAGAGGCGAAAGTCTCTGGGACAGTAGGTCCATCGTCCATACCTGGTGACTGCCTGCCATGGCAATATACAGGGTGTTCCCGGAGAGTTCCACATCCCAGGGGGAAGATAGGGGGAGGTTTGGCCCTACGCCGGCGGAGGGGGGGTACTCTTCCGACTGTTTTCCGGTACCTGCCAGGGTAGTAACCCTCCTCTCTTTCAGGTCAATCCTGCGCAGGGCATGGTTTCCCGTATCTGCCACATACACTACTTTTCCATCTGTAGAGACTGCCATACCCTGCGGATTTCGGAACTGAGCAGTATCGAACGTCCCGTCCCGGAATCCTGGTGTTCCAGAACCGATGCGGATGAGTATGTTTCCTGAACCCGCGTCCACCTGCAGGATACGATGATTCCCTGAATCTGCGACAAACAGACGGTTTCCACTCGGATCCACCCGAACCTTGCCTGGAAAACTCAAAAGGGAAGGTCTACGAGTTTCCGGCCGCAGAAGCAGGTTCTTCCAGGGACGCGTATCCAGCTGACCCTTGGCAATAAACTCTTCCTTCAATGACTGGATAATCTCTTTAAACTGAGGATAGAATCCCTCTCCCATGGTGGCCGCAGAAACTTTCCCTGCAGGATCCACCAGTACCAACGTGGGCCATGCCTGGGGCCCCCACATCTGCCAGAGTACAAACTCCGGATCATTTACCACTGGATACGTGATCCCGTACCGTAAAAGGATGTTCCGAAGGCTGGATACCCTCCCCTCATTGGCAAACTTGGCCGAATGGATACCGATTACCACCAGTTCATTCGGATACTCTTCCTGCAGTTGTTTTATGTAGGGAATATTGTGCATGCAGTTTATGCAACCGTAGGTCCAGAAATCCAGAAGAACAATCTTTCCCCGCAGGCTGGAAAACTTTAGAGGCTCCTTTACGTTAAGCCAGTCCATCCCGTCCGGGAACTCGGGTGCCTCTATTACACCCGCATAGGATCGTTTAGAAGGAGGAGGCGAAGGAGATGCCTGCTGAGTCTGTGCTTCTGGTGTCTTTTTCAGAGGTTCCGCAGTCTGTTCCCTTTTTCCAAAAGAAAAGGCAGAGGATAAAGATGCGGTTATTAAAAACAGCAGGAATAGGATCTTAACAATAGAAAATCGTTGTGGGGGGGTATTCTCTTTATAGAATATTCTCATACTTATAATATGACTAATTTAATTATAAATGGGCAAGTAGTATTTGCCCTAACCGGGTTTTCTGCAGTCCATAGACTCTAAAACATGTGAAACACGCGTTCGGGGAGACCTGCACCCCTAAAGCCTCTCCTAAAGGCTCAGCTTATATATATTTCACGATCATTGGAAGATTAAAGGACTGAACCTCCTGGGGATTTTGCATTAGTTTCATCAGGGTATTGACAGCGATTTTCCCCATCTCTCGACTGTTCTGGCTTATTATTAGAAGAGGGGTTTTACTGTAGTCCAGATCCTCATCCACATCAAAGATAGCAAACTCTGTCTGAAGAGCTCTGAGGGGATCTATTTGTTTTAATGCATGAGCCACATAAGAAAAGTTTCCAGGTGACATAGATAAAATCGCAGTTATCTCAGGCCTTTCCCATAAAAAATCCTTAATTTTTTCTGTAATGATTTGACGGGAATCTTCATTATAAGACAATGGATGATCAAACTGTTCGAAAAATCCAGCGAGGATCAAATGCTGGATGGTGGATAATGGGATCCCTGCCTCTTCCATTGCTCTAAGGTAACCGGCCAATCTGTCCCTTATGGTGCTGGTTCCCTCCGGTGAATAAGTGGAAATAAATGCAATATGGGTATGCCCTTTCTGCAGTAACACTTTGGTACCTTCGTACGAACCTGTACTATGATCTGAGATGACATAACTTGCTTTTATTTTATCAAACTTTTTATCCACCAACACAAAGGGAAAGCGGGATACCGTCATGCTTAGAATCGCCTCATCATAGTATTCTCCTTCTGTAGGATAAATGATCATGCCGTCCACCTCTTCTTCCAGAAGAGAGCGGATAATTTTTTCCTGCTTCTCGAACGATCCCCTGGAAAGACAGAGGGCAGTACGGAACCCCTGCGCAAAGGCATACTCTTCAACAGAGGTGAGAATATTCGCTACATGATGGCTTCGTAAACTAGGGCAAATGAAGGCAATGAATCCTTTCCGCTGCGCTTTTATATGTTCAAAAGAATCGATCTCGGCTACGAAGCTGCCTCTACCTGGAATCCGATAGATAAGATGTTCCTGCGCTAAAAGTTTTAAAGCTTTTTCAATCGTTATTTTACTAACTCCGAACTGTTTGCACAATTCTGCATTGGAGGGAAGTTTCTGATGGGGCAATAATCTCTGAGCACGAATGGAATCTACAATACGTCCGCTGATTTCTCGATAGTAAGGAGTTCGTAACGCTTGCTGAGTTTTCATGTTTATTAAATCATTACCCACCTTGCCTTGTTTGTCAAACCCTCACGCAAAAAAATTTTGTTGACAAAATCAGGAATGAACCATATCATACATATTATAATATAGATAATATAGATTAACAAGAGAAAAATATGGGTAATCGTACAGGGATGGTTGTAGAAAAGAACGAGATTGTATACTCAGAAGGACAGAGCACTCGGGTAGTTCGCATCTATGAGAATGGGATCATTCAATATCAGCTTTATAATGAAGCTCCTCCTTCAAAGCCCTATACCCTGATAAATGCGAGCAGGCTTATCCCGTTGGTGAATACAACCTTAATCCCTGTTGATGAAAATAAAACTGTTATAGATACAGGTGATTTTGTCCTCAGAGTAGAAGAAGACCCTATTCGATTTACGGTAAAAACCTCCAAAGGAAAAGTGGTGGTGTCGGAACTGTCCGACGATACAAATGTTCGAGGCGAATGGTTGAGCCGACCATCGGGTGTGTACGAAACAAAGGAGGGGCCCCGCTGTAGGGTTAACTTTGAACTGGATCCCAAAGCCGGCTATTTTGGATTAGGGGAAAAGTTTCTAAGTTTAGATCGTAAAGGACAGAGGATCACTCTCTGGAATGAGAATCCCTATGGTTCTGGCTCTGAGAAAGCCTACAAGAATATACCTTTTTTAATCTGCACTAACGGGTATGGTTTGCTATTGAACAGTTCCACACGAAGCGTATGGGACATTGGATTTTCCTCCCTATTCTCCCTTTCCATTGAAATTGAAGAACCCAGCCTGGATTTGTTTATCCTAACAGGGGATTCTTTAAAAAACATTTTAGGAAAATACGCAGAGCTTACAGGAAAGGCTCCGTTACCACCTCGATGGTCTTTTGGACTCTGGGTATCTCCCTACGGCGATTATTTAGCAGATGGTGGAAACTGGCGACAGCAAGAACTGTTAGATTTTGCAAGAAATCTTAGAGCCAGAGGGATTCCAGGGGATGTCATTCATCTGGATCCATTCTGGATGGGGAAAAAGAAGGGCCTCTGTGATTTTCAATGGGATCTGGAAGATTTCCCGGACCCTAAGAGTTTTATAAAAGAATTAAAAGATCTTGGTTTTAGTCTTTGTCTATGGGAGCATCCGTATGTGGAAAAAGGTTCCCCTTTGTACCAGGAGGGGGCCCAAAAAGGATACTTTCTAAGAAAATCCGATGGCTCTGTGTACGATTGCAATCTAGTCATCATTCCCCCTGAAAAAAGGAATGAATCGAATTACCAGGAAAGTTTTTACGCACCTGGCGGTATCGTAGATTTTACCAATCCCGAAGCAAGAGAATGGTACAAACAATTGCACCGGCCCTTGCTGGAAATGGGAGTGGATACATTCAAGACCGATTTCGGTGAAGTGATTCCAGAAGATGCAGTGTTCCACAATGGGAAAACAGGGAAAGAGATGCGAAACCTGTATGCTTTACTCTATAACGCCACGGTCTTTGAAGTGTTAAAAGAGTATAAGAGTTCGCCTGTGCTCTGGGGTAGATCCGGCTATGCAGGTATCCAAAAATATCCTGTACAATGGTCCGGAGATCCCTATTCAAACTTCCGAAGTCTAGTTACGACCATTCGGGGTGGACTAAGCTACGGCTTAAGCGGAGTACCTTTCTGGTCTTTCGATATGGGTGGATTTAAAGGGAAACCTACCCTGGAAGCTTATATTCGATGGATGCAGACAGGACTATTCCTTTCCCACTCCCGGATCCACGGTACGGACAGCAGGATGCCCTGGTCATACGGGGAGAGAGCGGAAACAATTCTAAAGAAATACATCGATCTGAGGTATTCCTTATTACCCTATATCTACGCGACTGCCTATGAAGCCACACAATCGGGAATTCCTGTAATTCGGCCATTATTCCTCGAGTTTGAGAAGGATCCCTTCAGCTATCAGTTTGAGACAGAGTATCTCTTAGGCAGCAGTCTTTTAGTCGTGCCCATTCTTAACGAAGAGGGGGATGCTGACATTTATTTCCCTCCGGGAGCCTGGTATGACTGGTTCACCGGAACTAAAGTACAGGGCCCCTCTTTTCAGCATAGAATGGTAGAGCTAGAAACTCTACCCCTGTTCGCGCGGCAAGGAGCTATAATACCGATGGCTCTTCCCTCTCAAACTGTCCCAGATTTCTGGGATCCCCTGATTCTTACTCTATTTGGCGAAACATCTGAACCAGAGGGGGAAGGGTCTGTATGTCGTATCCCGGAGGAGCGAGCGGGAGGCCCTACCGACATTCAATACTGTCGGAAGAGCTCCGCGTCAGTTTTAGAGATTTCAGGGCCTGAAAGAAGGTACACCATTCGACTTGTGGATTTTGAGGGTCTTTCCCGGATTCAGGTAAACGGCATACCCCACCCTGTTACAAGAGGGGAGATGCCGAACACTTTTCAGCTTGAATTAAAAGGCGGGTCTTTTTCCCTTACTATCCCCGCGGATTCAACAAGGCACGAGACCGACCGTTGGTCGGGAAAAAACCCTTTTGAAGGAGGAATCGTATGAATAAGAAGTTCTTACTCTGCGTTGCTGCGATTTTCCTGTATGCTCTTCCCGTGGTTTGGGGAGGAGGTAAAAAAGAAGAACCAAAGGTTACTGTGCCCCCCAACATTGAATGGGTAACGGCGGATCGAATCGGCAACCCGAATGCACCGATTACTTTGACATTTGCGGTCGAGTTTTCCTATTCCCATCAGATTCAAACTCCTTCCCGACGGCAGTACTTGACCCGCAGAATGGAAGAGTGGGCTAAACAGCATCCGGAGGTAAAACTGATTCCACAGATTCTGCCCACGAATCAGGCAGAGAGGCTTGCGAAACAGCTGGAACAAGCAGCCAGCGGCACAATCGCAGATGGGGTACAGATTGACGGACAGTGGATACCCCTTTTCTATCAATGGCTGCAGCCTCTGGACGCCTATTTCACCAAAGAGGAGGTAGAAGACTGGCTGGAATGGTGCCGCAAAGAGGCCATGATCGATCCCAGGGATGGGAAACTGAAGAGCATCTGGATGCTCACGGCCTTTGTAGGACTGTGGTACGATAAAACTGCCGTACCGAATCCACCTCGCACATGGGAAGACACCATACGAATCGGAAAGGAATTGCGGGCAAAAGGATTTGCAAATGGGTTACTTACCTGGGGCGGAAAGGATGAGCAGATTACCTTCGGTTCTGTTTTCCCCATGTTTTTTGGGCTGGGCGGTGACCTGGTGGATAAGGACGGAAAACCCGTGTACGGAGCGGGAGCCAACAGGGAAAAACTGATCGAAGTGTTTACCTTCTGGGATCGATTGGTAAAGGAAGGGGTAGTCCCTCAGCGGGTGATCGATCTGAAAAGCAACGGGGACCTGGTAGCAGAGGCAACTAAACCCAATAATGTGGCTATGTTCCTCGGAGGTTCCTGGCTACTGAGCCTTTTGAAAGATAACTTGAAAGAAAATATTGAAAAATGGAACATCTCCCAAACACCCCAGAAAACAGGGCAGCCCATGCAAATTCCCGGTGGTCATAACCTGGGATTTTTCCAGAAGGATCCTAAAAAGCTGGCTTTAATTGTGGATTTCATGAAGTATGTGTATGTAGGGAAGGATGGAATGGCAGGTTGGTGCGAAGCAGGGGGATACATACCCGTGCGCAAGAGCGTGTTCCGTGATTTCCCCGTGTTCAGCAATAACCGCTTCATGGTTGCCTTCTCCGAAATACTCGCCGTGGGACGGACACGGCCAAATGTGCCAGCCTATTCGGTTATTTCAGAACACGTACAGGAAGCCTGGCAGAATGTCATCCTGGGGCGACAGTCGCCAGCAGAAGCGGTAGATAATGCCTATCGGAGAACTCTGAATCAGCTTCGTTAACTAAGCTTAAGGGGTCGGTCAATCGAGACGTCTCGGTTGATCGACTTCCTCTTTTTTCCCGGAAGGAAGGGAAGGATGAAACTCCAGAAGTCTACTTACTATATTCATCCTCTGAAATGGCTTCTACCCATGGTCGTTATGCTGAGTCTATTTTATCTGTATCCCATGGTGGAAGTGATTCGGTACAGCTTTACCAACGTTACCATACTGCGCCCCACCTATCGGTACACCCTAGATTCTTATGCAAGAATTTTCCGGGATCCAGAGATACTTCATACGTTTTTCGTAACCTTTACCTTCGTTTTTTCCAATGTAATTGCACAACTACTCCTGGGCCTCCTTCTGGCTCTTTTTCTTAATTTCGGGATTCGCCACAGGTACCCCTTTACCATTGCGGTTCGAACTATAGTTCTGATGGCCTGGATGATACCGGGCGTGCTGGTAGGGATTGTGTGGAGACTGCTTCTGTCAAGCTCGAATTTTGGCATTATCAATTACTTGCTCGACCTCGGAGGGTTCAATCGGATTGAGTTTCTGGTGCAGCCAAGCACCGCTTTAATCTCTGTGATTGTCGTGAATATCTGGAGGGGAACGGCATTCACGATGATCATGGAATATGCAGGCCTGCAGAGAATTCCAGAGCAGTTGTACGAGGCAGCCTATGTGGACGGAGCCGGCGGAATAAACCAATTTTTTCGAATCACGTTGCCCCTTTTAACACCGATTCTGTTCATTAACCTTGTGCTCATCACAATCTACACTTTTAATACCTTTGATATGATTCTTGCCCTTACAGGAGGGGGCCCTGCCCGGGCCACGGAAGTGCTAACCTTAAGTGCCTACACCCAGATGTTTAAGTACTTCAGTATGGGAACAGGATCCGCTATATCCGTGATTCTATTGATCACAAATCTTTGTATGGCATATCTCTACTATAAGTTTATTTTGTCAGAAAATGTGGAAGGGTAAAGGATGAAAAGGAAATTGAACCTGATACAAACTATAATCTTTTACCTTCTTGTGGTGGTCGTGCTACTCCTATTCATCGGTCCCATTCTCTGGATGGTGTCTCTTTCCTTCAAGACTCGAACAGAAATTTTTGCCTATCCACCCGCACTTTTTCCCGAGCGGTTTTCCTGGGACAACTATACCCATGTTCTGACTAATAGCCGGATTCCCCTGTACCTGTTTAACTCCTTTAAAATAACAGTGTTATCCGTTGTGGGGAATTTACTGGTCACGGTTCCAGCTGCTTTTGCGTTTTCCCGGTTCCGATTCTCCTTCCGAAATAAGTTCCTATTTTTAATCCTCATGTTTCAGATGATCTCGCCCTTGATCATATCCATACCTCTATACCGCTATTTTGTAATGCTGGGCCTTTTAAACTCCCATCCGGGGCTAATCCTCATTTTTATTACTATTCAAATCCCCTTTGCGGTGTGGCTCCTGAAAGGGTTTCTGGACTCCGTACCTATGGAACTTGACCAGGCGGCCATCATAGATGGATGTACGGAATTCCAAACCCTTTGGAGAGTGATTCTGCCTATTTCTATGCCAGGAATCGCCACAGTTCTTGTCTTTAATACCGTGAATTCATGGGGACAGTTAATTATCCCTCTCATTTTTCTCAACAATATCCAGTTATACCCCATAAGCGTGGGGATCCTCCATTTTGCAGACGCACAGACAGAAGGGGAGGTTACCACCCATTTTATGGCTGTGGCTAGTGTGATGGGGCTCCTCCCGGCAGTACTGATTATCACCGGCCTACAAAAGTTCATTGTACAGGTACTCACTGCTGGATCCATAAAGGAGTAGCGCAGCATGACGCCTGGAAATACGCAACCCATAAATATGAACCCTGTAGAATGGAAAAAGGTACAGATAGCAGGGGGCTTTTGGAAACATAAGTCTGATATTAATCGATTCATTACCCTCCCTGCCATATACCAGCAGCTAAAGGATTCCGGTCGGATTGAATCCCTGAACCTTACGTGGAGGCCTGGACTTCCCCATAAACCACATCCGTACTGGGATTCGGATATAGCGAAATGGATCGAAGCAGCCTCCTACTCGGTAGGGATGTTCCCAGATGCGGATCTAAGGGACAAAATAGAGGATCTAATCGATAAGTACGAGAAGATCCAGCATCCTGACGGATATTTGAATACCTATTTTTTGGCAGTGGAACCTGCTAACCGGTGGACCAATGTGTATGTGATGCATGAATTGTACTGTGCAGGGCATTTATTAGAAGCAGCGATTGCCCATTACCAGGCAACGGGTAAAGAGAGATTTCTGGGGATAGTAAGAAGATACATTGATCACATTGATGCAAAGTTTGGGAAGGGAAAGGGGAAGATCCCCGGCTATCCGGGACATCCAGAGTTGGAACTCGCTTTAGTAAGGCTGTACCGCCTCACAGGCGAACCCAAGTACCTGGACCTGGCCTCTTTTTTTGTGAACCAACGGGGAACCCAACCATACTTTTTCGAGCAAGAAGCCCTACAGAGGGGAGAAGATCCAGAACAATCTCCATATAAGGAGATCCTTAACAAAAATTACCTCCCAGCAGGACCCTATGCGCTGTTCCAAGCCCATTTGCCTGTGCGGGAGCAGAAAAGCGCAGAAGGACATGTGGTTCGGGCTATGTACCTCTACTCGGCCATGGCGGATCTTGCAAAAGAAATCCCTGATGCTTCCCTTCAAGCCGCCTGTGAAGAATTATGGCAAGATGTAACAGAAAGAAAGATGTATATTACAGGGGGAGTAGGCTCTTTGGAGATTTCTGAGCGCTTCACCTTCCCCTACGATTTGCCCAATGAAACTGCCTACAACGAGACCTGTGCCTCTATAGGACTGGTCTTCTGGGCCCATCGGATGTTGCATGTAACGGGAAACCGGAAGTACGGAGACATTTTAGAACAGACTTTATACAATGGAGTTCTAAGCGGAGTTTCTTTATCCGGAGACCTTTTTTTCTACTGCAACCACCTGGCAGTAGAATGGCAGGTGTATTACAACCGCATCCTTCGAAACCCCCGCATGTGGCCTGAAAGGAAGCCCTGGTTTGATGTTTCCTGCTGTCCGCCTAATCTGGCTCGCCTCTTTGCCTCCTTAGGACAGTATTGCTACTCCTACGATTCGGAGGGGAATGTGTACGTTCACCTGTACATCGAAAGCACTGCCGAGGTTCCCCTTCCCCTGGGGACAGTATTTCTCAGGCAGGAAACAGCGTATCCCTGGAATGGGAATATACGCTTTACCTTTTCCCTACAAGGGCCATTTCAGTTTGGTTTTCTTCTCCGACTTCCGGAATGGTGCCCGGGATATTCTATAGAGTTGAACGGCAGCCCTCTCGCTGCAGAGCTGCAGGATTCCGGATATTTGAAGATACAGCGGGTCTGGAATCCAGGAGATATTCTCAGTTTACAACTCGAAATGCCAATTCAACTTATGGAATCTCATCCCTACGTTCGTATGAATGCCCGGGCAAAAGCAATAAAGAGGGGCCCCCTGGTATACTGCCTCGAAGAAGAAGATATGGGTTCGCATCTGGAAACAATACTCCTGGATCCGGAGGAGGTTTACACGGCTAGCTTTGAACCCGAAACCTTGAATGGAATAGTCGTAATTCAGGGTAAAGCATGGAAAAAGGATACCTCGGATTGGGAAGGTGTGCTGTACCGCAGCCGACCAGCTACCTTAATCCCCGTGCTCCTTAAAGCAATCCCTTATTTCTGCTGGGGGAATAGATCCCGCGGGAACATGACAGTGTGGATCGCGAGCAAGTAGGAACCTATGAACATGGAATTTAAACAGAACTGGGAAGACACCCGGAAACGGTTTCTGAAGTGGTGGAATTTCGAACCAACGGATCGTCCTGTCTGTATTGTCCGTTACCCTTCCAGGGGGCAGGAAGAAGGATTTCGAAGTATCGCATCTACATCCTATGTGGATCCTGAAATTGGGAAAAAAGACTTTCAGGGATTTCTGCAACGGGCCGTATCCAATTTTTCCCGGATTCGGTATGGAGGAGAGGCTTATCCGTCGGTTAGTGTAAATCTGGGACCAGGCGCTTTTGGTGTGTATCTGGGCGCAAGACCCACATTCACGGAAAACTCTGTATGGTATGATGAATGCTTTTCCCATATCGAAGAGGGAAATCTTTCCTTAACCCAAGGGGAGGAATGGTTTCAATTTACAATCCATTCTCTTCAGTATGCTAAGGAACAATCGGCCGATCGCTACCTGGTTTCTTTCCCTGATTTAGTGGAAGGACTGGACACTCTGGCGGCTCTATACGGGACGGCTACTATTCTCGTAGCATTGATGGACAACGCGGAAAGGATCCATACCCTTCAGAAACAAGCTTTAGACCTATGGTTCCAATGTCTGGATCGTTTGTATCCCGTCGTTCGGGATGAGAAAGGATGGAGCTCTTATACCATATTTGACATTTGGGGACCCGGGACAACTATAAAGCTCCAGTGTGATATTTCTGCCATGCTTTCGCCTGGAATGTTTGATGAGTTTGTTCTGCCCTACTTGACGGAACAGTGCACTAGAATTACCAGTCCTATCTATCATCTGGATGGACCGGATGCGTTAATTCATCTGCCCAGTCTGCTAAAAATACCTTCTTTGAAGTGTGTGCAGTGGACACCTGGAGCAGGTAAACCGGATGCGGGAGACCCCTGCTGGTGGGAAAAGGTGTATGAACCTATTCTTTCCAGTGGGAAGTGCATCCATGCCACCATGCCTGTGGAGAGGGTACGCCCCTTTGTGCAGCATTTTGGAGGAAGGGGGGTTTTTGTAAAGACACTTGTAGAAACGTACGAGGAAGGTAAAGCACTCTGTAAGGATTTAGGTTTAGAGTAAAGGAGGTTCCCTATGCAAAACATACTTCATCAACTGATGGACGAATACAAACCCCGGTTTCCCGCTACTTTCCCCAGGGAATTCAATCCTGGAGTGGGAATAGCCGGATGCGGGAAAATTGTGCAGATGCAACATTTACCCGCTTATAAGAAATATGGCATCAGGGTGAACGGAGTGTACGATATTATTCCGGAGGTAGCGGAAAAAGTCCAGCAAGAATGGAACATTCGCAGGCGGTATCAATCCCTGGAAGAACTTCTTTCAGATACCGAGATTGCTGTAGTGGATATTGCAACCCATCCCGATGTGCGTTTCCCCCTGGTGAAGCAAGCAATCGAGGCCGGGAAGCATGTGCTGGTTCAGAAACCCTTAGCCTGCACTGTCGAAGAGGCTCAACAACTTATCCAGCTGGCAGATCAGCGGGGGGTGGTGCTCGCTGTAAACCAGAACGGCCGTTGGTCCCCTGCCTGGAGATTGGCAACCCTTCTCATAGAGCAGGGTGTGGTGGGTGAGGTACTGGCAGTTACCCACCTGTTTGAAACGAGCTTTCGGTGGACTATAGGGACAAAGTTCGACGATATCCCCCAGTTTGTACTGTACGATTATGGGATTCATTGGATTGATATTACTCGATGCTGGATGGGTACAGCTCCTTTAGATACCGTACGAGCGGAATTGTTCCGTTTGCCCATACAGCCTCCGGAAAGTAAAACCCCATGGGGAGCCTGGATAGAGTTCCGCTGGAAAACAGGTCAGACCGCCTTGATACGGTCCATTGGAGGAGCCAATGTAACCAGACGAAAACATCCGTTCTGGATCCATGGCACAGAAGGAACGCTCCGGGGCACTGTGATGGACCAGGAATATTTAGAACTGGAGAAAAATCGCACTGTCACGGTGTTTCATTTGGAAGGGAACTGGTATCCAGACGGTTTCGGCGGTACCATTGGAGAGCTTTTCTCTGCCATACACGAAAAGCGGGAACCGTATAACTCAGCAAAGCACAATATTCTGTCCCTCCAGATGACACTATCTGCCTGTGAGTCGGCTTCTGCAGGGGGAAAAGTGATACAGTTTTCTAAAAATCCTTAGTAGTCCACAAGTTTTAACGAGGTGCATATGAATATCTATCTTACAGACCATGTATTGGAACAGGATTCTTATCCTAAACTGTGGGAAACAGCCCGTAGATACGGGGCTGAGGGGGTAATCGTTTCCCTTTCTCAGGATGGGGCCCTTGCAGAGGGCAAGATTTCTTCAATCCTTTCCTGTGTGACCCACACGCAGGTACCCCTTGTGGGGGTACGTTTGCCAGTAGAGGCAGAGAGTCTTTCTTCTCTTAAAAACATAATTTCTAGAGCTCTGGAATCCGCTGTACGGGTACATTCCCCTGCCCTTGTTTTACAGTTAAAAGGACTTTTCCTGCAAGCGGAAGAAGCGGTCAGGCAGGCTATGGATTCGTTCAGTTCTTCTATATTTAGCGAGGCGCGAGGGAAAGGAATTGATCTGGTTTTGGAAGGACCGCTGACAGCGGACTGGTTTAAGAGAATACATACGGGTGAGGGTGGGCAGCAGTATGGTGTGTCCTTTAACCTGGCCGAAGCGCTATGGTACGGCGTGGATCCAGTACAGGAGCTTTCCCATCTGCGTCCATGGTTAAAACAGATCGTTTGCAATGACCTGCAGGGGCAACCGGGAGATTGCAGGGTGGGGAAAGGGTTCGTAGACTACAGGCTGATTAAAGATTTTCTTTCAGAAAATCCTCTGCCTTCCCTGGAAGGGTGTGTTTTGGACGGTCCTGCTGGTTTTCCCGAAACAGTGGGAAGGGATACCAGTGCTCTAAGATATTTTTTCCCTGCCCTTCGAAAGCAGATACGGTGGCCCGTGTTCGGCGCCATGTCTTATGAGTTCCCTTATGCTGAAGGCCAATTAGACTCTCTTATTGCAAACTTAAAGCAGAAAAAAATTGAATACATTCAGGTAGGGGGTGCCTTATTAGAAGAACTGGTAGCGCACCCAGACCGAGCTTCTGAGACTGTTCAAAAGCTAGCAGGGGAAGGAATATTCTTCGTAGGAGTAGCCGCCTATAAAAATATAGTCTCTGTGCACGAGGAGAAGCGGGCAAAAAACATTGATCTAATGAAAAGGTACTTGCAACTGGCTCCTTTGCTGGGAGTGTCTCCTGTGGCAACAGAAACAGGAACCCTGAACCCGGATCATGATTTCCGACATTCCCCCCACAATTACTCAAAAGAAGCCTGGGATACCCTTTACAAAGCGCTTGATGTGCTTGTCCCGGTGGCAGAAGAGCATCATTCCTGTATAGCTCTGGAAGGATATGTGAATAACATTGTGGGAACCTTACCCCAGGTTAGAAAGATCCTGCAGGAGTATCCAACGGGTGCGATACAGCTGGTGTCAGATCCTTGCAACTTCCTGCACTCCAGACTTCTTCCCTCTCAGGGCTGGGTAACCCGACGGTTTATAGAAGAGTTTGAAGATCGTCTGATTCTTGCCCATATCAAGGATGTGAATCCTGCCGGTGCAGAAAAAGGTACGCCCGAATATGGGGAAGGCGTGTTTGAGCTATCAGCATACTTGCGGTTCCTATACGAGCGGCGTCCGGACATGCCTCTCATTCTGGAGCATTTACCTTCCGAGCATGTTCCGATAGTAATGGATCGGGTGATGAAAAAGATTCAGGAAGGGGGCTTTCTCTAAAAAAATCGTATTTACATGTACTACCCTTAATTTCGAGCCCTTTTTCTGGTTATTGGCCATTCCGTTAATCTTTCAACCCCTGTTCCCATATCGGTACACAGAGGCTCACCAAACATTCCATTATCTTTCAAGGAAGTCTAATCACCAACCCCACCCTCCCACTGAAGTTTTCATCAAGAAACACGTTTCCTATAACCCAACCCCTGGACTTTGCTTCCCATTCAAGGTAAGGTTCCCAGATCCCGGTTTTATAGGCCAGTTTTATCCCCATAAGGCCCCCAACTCTGGGCTCAGATGTAGTGAACGATTGGGCTTCTGGCTGTGTCCAGACCATAAGACGGCCACTAATTCGTAGGGCATGGGAAAAAATCGGTTTGTCTATCAGTGCAAGCTCTAACCCAAAGAAGGTGGTGGTGTAGTTTTGGTATATGTGTGGACTTACCATCAGATTATACCCCATTCCTTGGTAATACAGGTCCAGACATATGGATTCACCAAAGGAAGTTAATACATGTCGCAGGGCAAAGTTAAAAACATGTTCATCTCCCGACAGCGAAGAGATTCTTATTTTACGGATCCCTACCATAAAGGGTGAAACAAAGTTAAGTAGATGCTTAAAGGCTACTCCGGCAAGGTATTCTTTTTCTTCGCTGGTAAGTTGGGAGGGACGAATGTACCGGTCAATCCCTGTTCCGGAGGGGTGGGTCCCCCGCGCTTGATAGGACACATTAGGTCGAAAGAGTTTGTACACCCATGCGGTGAAATCCGGTCCGGTAAAGTCTCGATCCTTTATATGGACTTCCTTAGCGTTGAGCTCGTTTATATTCTCTTCCCAGTCCTCGTTCTGGGTGCAAGAGAAAATGTAAGCAAAGTTGTTAAAAATAGATAGCCAATAGAAGGGCAGGTTGGGAAGAGACTGATCATAGTAAA
Source organism: uncultured Spirochaetales bacterium (assembly GCA_937991975.1). Lineage (GTDB taxonomy): Bacteria > Spirochaetota > Spirochaetia > DTKZ01 > DTKZ01 > DTKZ01. The sequence goes on from CALKLC010000003.1 coordinate 16,960, forward strand.
AGGAATAGGCCTGCAAGGTCATCACCTGGTGGATCTGAGCCTCCGCCCCTGCTGCATTGAGGCGTACAAAATCCGCCGGCTTATTATCGGAGAGGTGGATTAAATTCTCATCTTTTACATGGCTCACCTTAATCATGTCTTTGAAGAATGGGAAGGTATACACCTCGTTGAAACTATCCATTCCATAACGGGCCAGAACCGCCTTGTGATACTCTTCGTGTAGCCAGACTATCCCAAAGGGAAGCCCACTTTGTAAAAAGTAAAACCCGGTAGCAAGGGTGTTTTCTACGAGAAAGTCTATCCAGCCTTCGTCGATCTGAACAATCCTGCCTATTCCATAATGAACCGATGTTACCAGATTGTTCGACAGAGCGAGAGATTGGGGCATACCTGGATGAATGTATCCAGTAATAAAGTTTCCTTTAGCATCGGCAGCCCTAAGCTGGTAGGGCAGATCTATCAGTGGAAAATCAAGGATTAGGGTAGATTTTCCTTCTGCCTGTGCATGGACCTCCACAGGTGGCATGAAGACGAGTAAGCTTAACATTATTATATCAGTGATTCGCATTATCCTTTTTCTCCTTAGTTATGGAAAGTTTTAGATATCTGTATTTATCTGTATTTACAGTTGGGAAAAACACCATTTTTCTCCAACGGCCTTTTAAACTTTTATTTTAACAATTCAGCTACTTTGGAGTTTATATACCAGCTTTTTGTTTCGCTGATATACACAGTAACTCCATCGAGTTTCAAAGGGTTCCCATTCAGCATACCGTAGTTTTTGTTTACCGGCAGCCGAAGTTCTTTCTTTTTTGCCTTCACTACAAACACCGGGTTGGCAGGATCGGAAGAACCTTGTTCAATTTGTGCAGGAATAGTTTCGCTACAGGGGGAAGCACCCAATATACGGAATCCGCGATGAGAGAATCTGCATTGTCTCACAAGACCGCAGGCCATGGAGTCCATTGCAAGCAACGCCCCACCCTGAACCCCTCGGGCTAAGGTAACGCTGTCAATGCTCATTCCATCGGGAATCAAAAGAATTACATTTTTAATTTCGGATTTCTGGACTTCTTTTGCTCCTTTAGCGTACATACTGTAGGGAGCAAAAATCAACAAAACACCAGTTAGAAAAGCTATCCCGAGGATAAAACCACTCTTTTTCATACGTCCTCTTTTTTATAGAAAAGAATTGTAAGATCTGGTTTAGGATATAGTTAAAAATTTATAAAAATAACGGGATTCCTTAGAAGTAATCATCTACTTAGATGGTTACGCTTGATGGGTTAAAGTGGTCTGAGGAGACCTACTTTTATAATCATCACTCTCAGCGGGGCGAGCGCCTCCCCACAGCTCAAAAATCACACGCGCTCCTTCCACAAACTCCTTCTTCCACAAGGTTTCCAGTGCCGCTCCCTCCTGGTAGGTATTCGCAATCTCCTGTACTGAGTTCTATCCGCGGAGGGCTTCCATCGCTACCTTTGCCTTAAAAGCCTTGTTATACCGTCTCCTCAATTTATCTTCTATACCTACTGCTTTCCGTACTGGAAAAGGAGCATTCATATTTACAGAAAAAACTCTTCTAGCTGGATGCCAGGGATATGCTTATAGTGCTTGGTATTCCCTGTAACAAGGGGTTCTGAAAGATGAATACAGGTTGCAGCAATTAACGCATCTGCCAATTCCATTCCATGGCTCTGACAGTACTGCTCCATGTAGATCATCGCTCGCGTGGAAATACTTTTGAGATCGAGAACGGTATACACCTATGAATCAGTTCCTTTGCCTTTTCGTTCCCCCGTAAATACCAAATCAAGACGTCCGTGTCGAGAATCAAAAAGCTCTCCTTCTCCTGACAGAGCGTACAAAATCCTCCACAGCTTCCAAATCCTTTCTGTCTTTCCACATACCGAATATTTCATCTTCGATACTGGGATTCTCCTTCCCTTCCCTGTAGGGGACAAGCCGCGCTTTTTTCCTTCCTCGAACTGTGATGATGATTTCTGTACCCCGTACGGCTTGTTCGATGATCTTTACCGCGCCTCTCCGTAACTCCTTTGCCGATATCTCCTTAAGAGAGTCTCCTTTTTAAGTGTACACTTATAGTATACTCTTTATTGATAACGAATCAATTCCAGGCAGAATGAGGTGAGCCCACATGTCAACACTGAATATTGGAAACCGTTAACAAAAAAAGCTGCAGCCTGCATTCTGCAAGGTCCCTACCTTTGTGTCGCGTGTGCACCAGCGCATCTAACCGGGACCATCATCGAAATAGTTCACAGGAAGAACGGCCAGCCACACCGAAGCGTTTCATCTCAATCAAAAAATTCTCCTAAAAAATTCTCCTGTTGAAGAAGCTGAAGTTTGTCCCTGGATTAGGATCTCCTGTCCGAAGCCACCCTTAGATGGGTGCCGTTTTCCCTCTGGAACGGCTACTTTCCAAGGGCATAGCTTACCTGCCGTTACGCCCGTCTCACGACCCTTCTCGGTAACCATCCTATTCTCAAACGGCAACATCTTTCTTCCTGTTCTGCCTCTGATGGAAATAGATAAAAGGGTAACTTGAAATATGGGGGGGAATAAACTATTTCGTGTGAAAGAGTATTCCCCCACTGTCGAACTCACTTAACAACATCAAACCGGAACCAAAAGTCCTGATTCTACAGGAACAGTTGGGAAACAGGGTTCCCATCTCCGATCTGACCGAAGAGTATCATGTCCATCCGAATCTTATCGGCTGGTGGAAGAAAGAACGGCTTGAAGGAGCGGTTGGTACATGGTCCTGAAAACAAAACAAGGACAATACCCGCGGGGGACGGAAACTGCGGGAACTGGAGATCAACCTGCGGAAACGGCATACACTGATCGCCCACATCGTCGCGGAGAACATCGGATACTGCCGGGACAAGGTTCTGATCGGATACCGTAGATTGACGTACATGATGCAGGATGCGAATATTGTAGTCGTTTCTCTCAAAACGGGTTATCGAGTATTGTAAGAACACGGGCCCTGAACCCTTGGGCGGTGGGGTAACTAAGTCTGAAAGGAACCGGGTTCGTGCAATCCCGGCGGATTCACCCCCATTTACATACAAATATCGTCTCTATGAATGTTCTTGGGAATTTCTATTTCCCTGGTACGGTCATGGAGGGGTATAGCCGGATGGTTCTGCACCACGAACTCCGCGCCCCGATGGAGGTTATCGCCGTTGGATACCCGCAAAGCAACAGAAAATTAGATGCATATGTGGACTACTCCTATAGGACAAAAAAAGCTGGATACTGCCCGTATGAACAGGCTTCAGGCCGGCCATGGGGCGGATGAACCATCCACCTTATTCACGGAGACCTGTATGTTCATTTCTGGCTGAACCATTACTCTACCATAAACCGTTCTACGCCCCTGGAAATTCTAAAAGAAAAAGAGGGTCTGAATCTATATAAAGAAAAAGAAAGCCATATTCATCCTTCTGGTGCATACTGAGTTAACTATAGCGCACTACGCAACGGGGGAATCCTTTATCCATATTCGGTTATATCGGAGCAGAAGGGTAGCTGATGGATTGTGAACTTCGTCCCGGGTCGTATTACTGCAAGGTGTCGAGACTGCCGCCGGTCGAAAAAAAACGATGTTGTTGAAGCTTAAATACCGGGGTATGGTTATATCCGTATGAAGCGATTCCCCTGGCTGGTTGTTCTTCTCCTGGGATTGGGACTTGTGGTAGGACCTCTATCTGCGGGCCTCTCGGAGGGAGCCGTGCCTCAGGAAACCGGCCAGTCTAAAAGCCCCATCCCTTTCCGAATGATCGGTGTGGGGGACCCCCTTCTGGAGGATTACACCTTTCTCCTCCGTAGTGCAGGCCAGAGCGTGCTTTCCCTCACACCTCCCCTGTCCAGCAGGGAACTATTGCGGCAGCTTGCCCCCCTGTCCCGGGAAAACCGATCCGAGGCCTGGCACGCGGCTTACGATCGTGTACAGAAAGCCCTTTCCGAGCCTCCCCAGTTTCAGGAGTCCCCTCTGGGCGTTTCCGCCCGGCCCGAAGTCGCGCTGGAAGGGAAATGGCGATCCACGGCGGAAATCGAATGGATCCGGCCGGAAAAGGAAAGCCCCCCTGTTTTCACCCTGCCTCTGGAGTTCTTTTTTTCTGATATTTTTTATGGGCGGGGAGATTTGATGCTCCGCAATGATCCCTCCTTCTACAACTCGGACGCGTATCCGGTGGGGACCAACGCGGTTTTGCACGCCGAACGGTTCGATTTAAATATCCCCCTTCGTGCCTTTGTATCTGCGGGGGGAAGGTTCTGGGTCTTCCAGCTGGGCCGGGATCGGGTTTCCTTTGGAAGCGGCCGTACAGGGAACCTCACGGTTTCTGATACTCCGGATTATTTCGATTTTGCACGGCTATCCCTCTTCAGTCAGAACTTCAAGTATACGTTTTTTGTCACTCAGCTTCCCCTGGAAACACCTGTGTATTTTTTTAAACAAGGGTATGATGTTCGAACCACGGATGACATTCCCCACACAGCCCAGCGCTACCTGTACCTGCATCGCTGGGATGTGCGCCTGTGGGACCGAGTCTCCTTCAGTATTTCCGAGGGGGTGCTGGTGGGAAACAGTCCCCTGGAACTCCGGTATGTGAATCCCTTTCTGATCTACCATTCCCTCTTCTCCTGGAGGGACTATCCCAGGTGGGGGCAGCATCAGGGGGATATGACGGGCTCCCTTTTTTCCGTTGAAGGGGAATATGCCCTGGCAGGAGGTTTCCGGCTTTACGGGCAGATGGTAATGAACCAGTACGCTACCCCGTACGAGCTGGATCGTTGGCCTGACGATCACAGCCCCAACGGCCTGGGCTGGCTTGGGGGAGCGGAGTACAGTGCAGACCTGTACGGCTGGCAGAGTGTTTTTTATTTGGAGGGGGTGTACACCGACCCCTACCTGTACGTGCTGTCCAGTCCCTTTGCCAGCTTTATCTGGATGCGCCGGCTTTCGGAGCTTACTTCCAAACAGCTCCGGTATGCCTGGATAGGGCACCAGGAAGGGAGGGATACCCTTCTGCTCGTTCTCGGAGCCTCGGTCAGGAAAGATCCCTTCCGCATCCAGACTGCCCTTAGCTTCCGTTCCCGGGGGGAACATACCCTCCTGTGGGACTGGGAAAAAGGGATTACCCCAGTTCGGCAAGCCACCCCTACAGGAGTGCCGGAACAGACCTGGAAGCTGTCCGCGCAAGCCGAATGGTGGGTACGAGAACCCCTAACGGTAAGTCTCTATCTGGCAGGGAGCTATGTGGACAATGCTCAGCATGTTCGGGATAAGCAAACATTGGGCGTGGAAGCTGGACTGACGGCGAGATACAGGTTTTATTAAGAAAGGAGAAGTTCACCTCATAGGGTGTTGAAGCCGCTGGAGGAAGTCGGTCGAACAGCGGCCTATAAGGATACTAGCCTCCCTATCACCCCCTGGAAACTGGATCAGTAGTCGCCACAATTTCGGCACCACTTAAAAAACATCACCTAATGGGTAAACTTAAGATGACTCAATAAGTCAACTTTAGTTGACAGCCACCGGGAATTTCCAGCCTCTGCACCCCGTAGCCCCCCCGAACTTGCTATTTTTAATGAAGAGATTTTTTCCTCGATCTTCAATTCGAGAAAGCAATTCTTTACAAAATAATGATTAATAAAAAATTTGCGATGATGATTCAGTAACCTGACAGGATCCAGAAATCTTGGCAGGAATATTGCATAAACCTCATCAGGAGGCTTCTATGAAAACTATTATGCGGTCAAAAAAAACAGCGGTAGGAATAGCGCTGGGGGTATTCCTTATATTTCTTTTTGCAGGCTGCTCATCCGGCGGAGCCGGTAGTGAGGATGGTGGAGGAGGCGATGATCCCGGAGGTGGAAATGGAGGTGGCTTAAGTACAGCCCTGGTGGAAGGCAGTATGAATGTAAGCGGGGATGCAGAAGGTACAGTTAGCTTCTCCTTTGAAATTCCTGCAAGCTCCGCAGCTATCCGCCCAAAGGAATTGAAAAGCGCCACCGGCATGCTTTTGGTGAACGGAAATGTGGGAAGTTTTAAAATTGGACTTGTGGGTACCTACAACACAGAAACAGGCGACTATGACCTGGTAGCGGAAGGGAACCTTTTGGGCACCCACCTCGCCATCTCAATTCGAGGGAAGCTTGATAGTAACCGGAATTTTGTACAATCCTACGTCTCTATCATCATACGAGACCCGGAGGGGAATCTGAAGGTAGCTACGGGGGAAGGAGCCCAGAAGCCAGGTTCAGCGGGGGAGGTGGATAACCAGATCAAGAACTCCTCGACTTCCAGTGTGGAGAGGCTGAGCCCTCCGAATGCGGTTCTATCCCAGTTTGTCGGGACGTGGTACGGGAATGTACCCTCTTACATGAGCGGGGTTGTTCCAGAACCAGATGGAAACGGTCCCTATACCCGGGTAGTCCTCAGCATTAGCTCCACCACCGTTACCTGGAGGTACGCAAATGAGAATTACACAGCCTTCCATTTTCCGCCGATTCTGGGCACCGTAAAAGGTGTATACAATTCCCTCAATTCCACCGATGGATCGCAGCAACAGCACTACGCGGTTGAGTTCCCCGCGACTCAACTATTGGGGGCTGGATCAGGGTATAAATACATGAATATCCGGGCAAAGGATGTAAGTACAGGTAGACAGATGAACGTGTACCTGGATAACGGGCTTACTTCAGGAGACTTTCCCGCGAATGTGTACAACTCGGCAGAAGATGCTGCTCAACCTGCATCCAGGACAAAACAGCGGGATGCCATCTCGTTCCGGCCGTGGAAGTAGGTGGAAGTAACTCGTTTGCGGTGAACCTGTCGGCGGGTTCGTAATAGTTCTGGAGGGGGCCGGCTCTGAAAAAGAGCCCGGCCTCGGTCCGTTACAAGGATAACGGCAGAGTTATTTGCTGATTTTAATTGTAATAACAAAGGGAATTCAGTACTTTAGCAGGAGTAGGGTATGGGGAACAAAACAGGGGATGCTCAAGCTCAAACGGAAGAGGCTATTCTGATTGTGGAGGATGATAGAGAAGTTGTAGACATAACCGTTCGAATGCTGGAGCAGGAACAGTTTAAGAACATTCGGAAAGCCTGCACCGGGGAAGATGCGATTCGAGAGCTGGAACGTAGCACAGTAGAGGTGATTCTTCTGGACCTGGGCCTGCCCGATCTGCCGGGAGAGGATGTTCTGGAGCGTATAAAAGAACGGTATCCCGAAATAACAGTAATTATTGTTACGGCATTGAGCGACGTGGATACCGCAGTGCGGTGTATGTCCAGGGGCGCTTTTGACTACATCGTAAAAGGGTCCGAACCTGGCCGGATCATCACCAGTCTGCGAAGGGCCTTACAAGTCCGCAAGAAAGAACGGGATTTTGCAATCCTGCGGGAACGGATCCAGAGTCCCTCGTTGAAAAACCCCGAGGCCTTCGCTCCCATTCTTACTTTGTCCGAACGGATGAAATCCCTGTTTCGTTTCGTGGAAGGGGTTGCCCCCACCGATGAGCCTGTATTGATTGTGGGGGAAACCGGTGTAGGCAAAGAATTATTCGCCCGGGCAGTACATATAGCAAGCGGCCGCTCGGGAGCATTTGTGGCCACCAATCTGGGGGGTGTGGAGGACTTGATGCTGTCGGACACACTGTTCGGCCATAAAACGGGAGCTTATACCGGAGCCCAGGATGCCAGACCCGGTCTTATTGCCACTGCCGACGGAGGCACCCTTTTCCTCGATGAAATTGGAGATTTAAGCGGCTCCTCGCAGGTAAAACTGCTACGTCTACTAGAGAATGGGGAGTACTATCCCCTCGGCTCGGATACACCGAAGCAGAGTAAGGCTCGGATTGTCGCAGCCACTAACCACGACCTGGAATTCCTTGCCAGGGAAGGCAAGTTCCGAAAGGATCTCCTGTACCGTCTTTCCACCTATAAAATAACCGTTCCACCCCTGCGAGAACGGAAAGAAGATCTGCCCCTTCTATGCTCCCACTTTCTCCAGGGTAAAACGGATGCCTCCCTTCCCTACACTCTTACAGCAGAAGCCTTAGACCTCCTGTACCAGTACCCTTTTCAGGGAAATGTTCGGGAGCTGCGAAGCATCCTCATGCAGGCCCAGGTTCTAGGGACAAACCATACGATTGATGCCGTTCTCTTATCTAAACTGCTGAAGGATGTTTCAGGAAAAACCGAGCCCCCGTCTTTCGAAAGCGCTCCCTACCTTTTCCCAGCTAAATTGCCTACCATTCGGCATATGATAGATGATCTGGTGCACGAAGCTCTCAAGAGAACTAAAGGTCGTCAAAACGAGGCAGCCGCTCTTTTGGGCATTACTCCGCAGGCGCTGAGTAAGCGCTTAAAGCAGAAACGTACACTGTAGCATGGCTGCATCCCGCAGAAGGAGGGGAGACATGAGAACGATTCATGTAAACAGTCGGTGGGGCCGTATATTCGTTCGGGATTCGGAGGGAAAGGGTCTACCCGTGCTTCTTCTGCATGGGAACTCTCTGAGCTCAGAGACTTTCCTGTACCAGCTGGAGGGAGAACCGGGATCCCGGTTCCGGCTCATCGCCTTCGATCGGTTGGGGCATGGGGAATCGGAGCGTGCAATGGACGCGGAACAAGCGTACAGACTCTTCGGTTTGGTAGACCAGATCAAAGAAGTTCTGTCAGCCATCCAAATTAAGAGGCCTGTATTGGTAGGCCACAGTCTGGGGGGGCATGTGTCTTTACAGGCATTAGCCCACGGGGTGTCCTGTTCCGGTATTTTTATTGTAAACACACCACCCTTAAGTTCTCCCTCTTCGATAGGAGAAGCATTTTTACCCCATCCCTCATTACCCTATTTTTTTAAGGAGCACCTTTCAGAAGAAGAAGTTGCCTTGTGCGTGCAGGCACTCATCCGTTCTAATGAAGGTTCTAATGATGAAAGGCTTGAACTCATCCGCAAGTTATTATTGGCTTCCGATCCCAGAGTTCGTTCTGTACTAGCCGGATCTCTGGAACAGGAACTCTGCAATGAAGTGGAGGCTTTTCGGCGGGCTACAATCCCCAAAGGTGTGGGAATCGGAGAGAAGGATGCACTTGTAAACAGGTCATATCTCGAAAAAGTTCTTCCCCCGGATCTATGGCAAGGCGATCTGATCCTTTTTCCCCACACCTCCCATACGCCGCAGATGGAAAATCCGGAAATCTTTAATCGGGTCCTGCTGGATTTTCTTACGGCCATAAAAGAAAAAACTGTGGATGATGGATCCTGAACATGGAACAGGGGGTTGGATTACAGAATACCTTAACCCTTTTACAACCTCTCGAGGAGGGAGGAAGGTTGTTCCGTGCCCTCTCTCAGGGTGCCCATGGGAACCACCCCGTCCTGGTACGGTTGTATCCGGCTCCCACCATCGAGATCAGCAGGAAACTGGCGGATGCGGACTATCGTTCTTCCATCGCGCTTGAAAATCCCTCTCTTCTGGCCCCCACAGGATTGCATAGCACGGGAACTACAG
>CALKLC010000004.1 GCA_937991975.1 uncultured Spirochaetales bacterium
TAAAGGGATCCATTTTGTGCTTACCGGTTCCAGCGGCCGAAAACTTAGAACCTCAGGGGTGAATCTACTGGCAGGCAGAGCCTGGCAATGCAACCTGTTTCCCCTCTGTTCAGCCGAGATAGGTACAATAGATCTGGACCGGTACCTCTTATATGGAGGCTTGCCTCAGGTAGTTACCAGCCCTGAACCTGCGGAAGAGCTGGATGCCTACATCAACACATACCTCAAAGAAGAGATTACAGCAGAAGCCCTGGTACAGAATCTGGTGCATTTTTCCGCCTTTCTTCGAACTGCAGCCATAAGCAATGCGCAGCAGATCAACTACTCTAACATATCCCGGGATACAGGTGTGCCTGTTAGTTCGGTGCGCGGGTGGTTTGACATTTTAATGGATACCTTTCTGGGTTTTGTACTGGAACCCTGGAAGAGCCCCAAGCGGAAGGCAGTGGCAACAGCAAAATTCTATTTTTTTGATGTGGGAGTAGCCAATTTCTTAGCTGGATTCCACACATTGCCCAGAACCAGCACAGAGTTCGGCCGAGCCTTCGAACACTTTATTGCCATGGAATTACGAGCCTTCCTTTCCTACCGTCGGTTAAAACTCCCTCTGCAGTACTGGCGAACCCGGGACGGTCTTGAGGTAGACTTTATTCTCGGTACTGAATGGGCAGTGGAAGTGAAAGCATCGAACAATATCCAGAAAAAAGACCTGCAGGGACTCAGAGCCCTCGCCGAAGAAGGGCCCTTTAAAAAACGTGTTGTGGTGTGCCTGGAAGAACAAAGCCGTCTCACCGACGACGGTATCCTGATACAAAACTGGAAGGATTTCCTCAGCTCCCTCTGGAAGGTCGGCCTTCGTGGGTAAAAAGGAGTCACACCATAGGATTCATAACTCGCAGCCCTACTTTCTCGCCTGCGGTAACAAGTTTTGTCTTATACCATCCACCAGGGGATAGTGGGAATGTTCGTGTTACTGCCAACTGCTCGATCACCTGCGTACGATACGAGACCCTTTTGAGCATTGCTGTAAGATAAAAACTTGCGGATATTCGATGAAAAATCGGGATGATACGTACGCGCCGCTTTTATCTCCATAGGAAGAATATTCTGACCATACTCTACCAGTAGATCTACTTCATTTCCTGTTCTATCACGCCAGAAGAATAGAGGAGGGATACTCCCGGTATGCGCAATTCGTTTATAAAGTTCAGATATGACAAATGTTTCGAAGATACTCCCATACAGGGGATGCCCTATTAATTCTTTGGGTGACCGTATAGAAAGTAAAAAGCATAGAAGTCCTGTATCGACAAAAAACAGTCTGGGTGTTTTGATAAGGCGCTTGTTGTAATTTTTATGATAAGGGCGAAGCAAAAATAGAATTCCACTGGTTTCCAGCAGGGATATCCATCTTTTTACCGTTGGCTGTGAAATGCCTACAGTGTTTGCTATGGCAGCATAATTAATTAGCTGTCCTGAATAAGATGCAATTGTTTTTATGAATAGTTCAAACACACTCAAGTTTTCGATGTTAACGATGCTTCGAATATCCCGCTCTATATATGTGATAACATAGTTTTCAAACCATTTTACAGGTTCTAGATTCTTATCGTGGATTCGAGGATACATGCCCTTGAAAATGAAGGTGTCAATGTCCATACATTGAAAATACACGTCATTCTGTTTTTTAATTTCCAGAATGGTTTGAAAGGATGTGTCTAACACCCCCGAAATAAGCTCGTTTACGCTAAAGCGGAGGTCTAAATTTTCAAGGGAAACATACGCGTAATCTTTAAAAAATCCCTGGCCAGGGTGGTTTTTCCACTTTGCCGTGGACCTACGATGGCAATAACAGGGTATTGGGATCTATAACTTTTCAATGGGATCTCTAGATTGCGCCGGATCAGGATAGCTATAGCTAATATAAAATTAGATTTTAGATTTGCCAAAGATGGATCTGCATGAGACTTTATCCAACTCCACCAAAAACTCGATTAGCCCTTCCAGGGGAAGGAATCTCAACCGTATGGTATCCTCTCTTCCGATACGTAGCAGAGGTAGGCGCCATAGTGTGTCTTGAAGCCGTCGGCAAGGCGCAAAAGGTCTTCCCGGCTAATACAGCCGTTCCGATACGCGTTTTATTCGAGATAGGCCACGTAGCGCCCCGGCCAAGAAGTTCCACCCGCAGGATTGCCCGCCTCAGATACTCGTTGTTCACAGCGGTGATCTCTAGCTCTCCCCGCGCAGTGTGAATCATTTCAGCAAAAGTAAAAACTGTTGGAGACTCGTCTGCCAGGGAGGCACCGGGACTCCGTACACTCTTTTGATCTTCTCTTTAGAAAGCACAGAATAGTGGGGACGGCGGGCGCGGGTAGGATACTCGGCGGTGGGTATGGGCTCGATCCTGCATTCCTTCGAAAGGAGTCCTATTTCGGTTCCCTTCTGGTATATTTCACGAGCAAACTCGTACCAGGTACATTCCCCCTCGTTGGTGAAGTGGAAAATGCCGTACCGGGGATCAGGCGTGATCAGGATGTGATATAGGGCGTTCGCCAGATCAAAGGCCCAGGTGGGAGTTCCCCGCTGATCGTGTACCACCCGTACCGCTTCCCGTTCCTTCATCAGGCGAAGCATGGTAAACACGAAATTGTTGCCGTACTTCCCGTACAACCAGGCGGTTCGCAGGATCACGGCACGGGAGCAGGATTCAAGGACTGCTGTTTCCCCTGCAGCTTTGGACTTACCGTACACACCAATAGGGTTCACGGGATCCTCTTCGCGATAGGGCCGCAGGCCAGTCGAAAGGGCTCCCCCATTGGTGCCTGGAACGCCGCCCTTGCCATTGCCGCTCTTGGGGCCGGCACCCCCGGCTCTAAAAACACACTCACCATCGCCGGCACCCCCGGTTCTCTTAATACTCTCCCTTACGGCCGTCTCGGCGCTCTTATCATCTACAGTGCCCATACGGGAGCTATCAGGCATACTCGTATCCATCTCTATTGAGATCCCCCGGCCATCGAACACATAATCGGTAGAAATATGAATAAGGCCCGCTCCCAGTTCTTCCGCAATTCGGGCAATGTTGCGGGGCCCTTCTGCGTTCAGGGCAAAACATTTCTCC
>CALKLC010000005.1 GCA_937991975.1 uncultured Spirochaetales bacterium
GCCTGATCCGCATAGGGAGAGCCCAGGATCCCCGCGTCGATGGATTTATTCTCCAGAGCGGCAGGCATATCTGTATTGGAAAGGGGAACGATCTGCACGTCCCGGATCGTCAGATTTCCCCGCTCCAGGGCCTTGGTTGCAAGGTACTCTCCCCCACTCCCTGGCCCTCCTGCCATGGCGATCTTCATACCCTTTAGGTCAGCCACAGTCTTTACCTTGCCAGAATCCCAGAGGTCCTTTCGAACTAAGAGTTTGGTGGGACTTCCTTTGATCGGTTCCAGGGCGCCTGGAGCAATGATTTTCAAGTCCATCCCTTTCGCCCATGCATTCCAGGTGGAAGCCACGATCGCGATTCCCCCCACATCCACCTTGCCCTGGGTCATAAAGGCGATTACCTCTGTGCCCGATTTTACACTCTGGATCTGTACATCCAGACCGTACTTCTCGAAAAGCCCCCTTCCCGCAGCCACATAGAGGGTTGCGAACTTCATGATGGGCACGTAAGCCACCACTAATTTTTCCTTAGGTGCGAGAGGCGCTACTTTCTGTTGCGCCGAAAGGGACACAGTACCCAAAAGGATCAGTACTGTTACAATGAACCCGCGGCGTATCGTATGCCGCCCTCTCTGTTTCCTATTCATTTTCCAACACCGGCCTTCCATTATGGATCTCCTCCTCTCTGATGGACAGATCTTAGGCATTTCCGACTGATTGGTCAATCCGTACTGATCGATAGAAACAAGCGGATGAACTCATCGACCACGACCGCTGACGTGGCCCAGGAAGTAACGAGGCGTATTGCCGAGTGTTCCCTATCCATCCGTTTCCAGCTTGATCACGTTCGCCTCAGTTTGAGAACCCCGCTTACCCCCACGATAGAAATGAGAATAAGGAAGCCACCGATCAGGATCTTGGCAGTCAACTGTTCACCAAAGAAGATCACCCCCATGGCACCCGCAATGACGATTCCACTGGTCATGAGAACCGATGCAATCGGAGCCTCCAGGTGCCGGGAAGCTGTAGTAAGGAGGATCTGAGCCAGAAATCCGCAAAGGGCGGAACTCAGGATAAGTCCCCCCACAGGAAGGGGGGGGAGGATAAAGAAGGGGACGGCTAAGATTCCGTTCAAGAATGTGCCGATCATCATCAGGTAGAACAGCACAATGAAAGTATCATCGTGCTTGCGGGATTCCCGCAGCACACTCACCGCCGCTCCCCCGATAACCCCTGACACGAGGGCAGCTACATCCCCGATGTTGATGGCGGAAAAGTCCGGTGAAATCACCAGGATCATTCCTACCATCGTAAGCCCCAGGAACCCGTACTGAGAGGGGCCCGGCCGCTCCTTGTTGATGTAGGGGCTGAAGAGAAAGACGAACACGGGGAAGGTCCAGTTCAGCATGTTTGCCTTCGTGATGCTAGTGTGTTGAAGAGCGAAGTAAAGGGCGACCACTGCCGTAGTATTGAGGATACCCCGGGCAATGACCCAGGCAAGGCGATTGGGTTTGAGGGATTTCTCGAACCTCCAGGCAAACCATCCCATGAACAGAGCTCCCACAAAGAAACGGGCGAAAGACACCTGAAAAGAGGAAAGTTCCTTGCAGTTCATGTGGGCATACTTGGAGAACACGGTAGAGAAAGCAAAACAAACAGACGAGAAGAGATTCAGGAGAATCGCACGGGATTGGGACATAATCGTTGGATACAGTAGAGAATTAGATCCCGGCTGTCAATGGAATCTTACCTGAGGGAACCCAGTTCCCGCAAGTTCAAGAGAATAACATCCGCCCCCGTGCTTTCGAGGGTGTACCTTCCTGCTGGATCGACCAGGGCTGTTCGCATACCCATTGCCTGTCCACCGGCAATATCGGTGGAGGGGGTGTCCCCAATCATCAGAACCCGCTCTGGGGGAAGGGCCAGTTCTTCCAGAGCTTTATGGAAGAGGTAGGGCGAGGGCTTCCCTATCAGAATGGGTTCGACAGACACACAGGAAACAATGGCCGCGAGCAACGCACCGGTTTCAACTCGTAGTTCTCCATTCTGTCCCGGCCGCACAGGGTCTTTATTGGTAACTACCAGGGTAGATCCAGTTTGCAGAAAATTGACCGCAATATCCAGCTTCCTGTAGCTCACTGAAAGATCGCAGGAGAGAAGGACAACATCGCAAGTATCCCTGATTTCCTCTGCGAATCGGTGGCCAAACCTCTCGATATAAGGGCGGGTATCCGGGATTCCCATATGAAAGACCTTCGAAGGCCCAAAGCGGTCAAGGAGGAACTCTCCGGCAAACTCAATCGGAGTAATGATCTCTCGCTCCTCTGCGTAAATGCCCATGGAGAAGAGGTGCTGGACAATAACCGGAGGGGTCATGGAAGAATTGTTCGTCAAGAAGGCTATTTTTTTCCCCTGCTTCCTAAGTAGATGGATACACTCACGAGCTCCTTCAGTAGGTGAGTTTTCCACGTAGACACAGCCGTCCAGGTCAAAGAGGAACCCCTCCAGCTCATCCCAAAACCTACACCCAGCCGGACTTGTTGTGTTACTTTTCACTGCGATGACCCCACAGGTTCGCAGTACCAGTGATAACCCCCATAGCTCCGGCATTTAAAATGGTCTCGACTTCTTCGTAAGTTTTAATGAGGCCAGCGGCTAGGATAGGAACGTCGATTTCCCGAGAAAGGTCTCGCACCACACGGGGCATAAGGCCCGGCATTATCTCCACAGCATCTGGACGGCTGGTTTTCACGAGCTGGATTCCCGTGTGAAAGGCATTGGTATCCAGAAGAAACAGATGGAGAACAGCCCACAAACCCACATCCTTTACAGGACCGATTAGATGCCCTTTGGTTGTAACTATCCCCTCCGGGCGAACCTGATCCGCAATGTATGCCACCGCCTCTTTGGTTTGTCCAAGCCCTTTAATAAGTTCGATGTGTACCACTACATTCTTGCCAAGAATATGCAGTCTTTTCACTGCCTGCTTAAGCCCTAAAAGAGTCCCGTACATTAAATACACCGTGGAAACAGGGGAGTTTTCGAGGAACTTCCAATCCTCATCGTTTCTAAGTGCTGCAATAATTGGATACGTGACCATGACAGAAATCTATCTACCCTTAAAAAAAGGTTGTGTCCAGGCTGCTGATCCATCTTTGCCCAAAGCTTCGATCCGTAGGTACGCATACTCCTCTCCTTCTATCGGGAAAGAGGCCACCACCCCTTCAGTCTCATAAAGGATTTTCCCAAAACGACCGATTCCGCGAATAAGCGCAGGTTCTGTAGTTTTCACGGTTACGATATCACCCCATCTCTGGATATCGCTAAAACCGACTCCTGTGGAACAATAGAATGCCCCCTCTTTCAAAGACTTGAAGATCCCTTCGAGGGATTTTTCGGGCGTTTTCACCATAACCCAGCCTTTCCCGAAATCCGAAGATTCATGGAAATCGTCGGAGGCGAAGCCGAGTAGTTTGAACCCGTGGGAGAGAAGGTAATCCCACTTATCCAGGGCAAACGGACTTCCCTGGAGGCGAAGAATTACCCCATTGAATATTTCCATGCCGTCTACCAGGCTGGCGAGCTCTGCAAGTTCCTCATAAGACCAGTGGGCTGTGCTGTTCCAGATAGGATTATCCAGAACGGCCCAGTTGGGATGGTTGAGAATTGCGATGTGTCGGGATCCAAGTTCTTGCTGTGTTCCCATTGCCCCTTCACTATCCTGGAGTTTTACCCTTCGGGCTTGCATAAGCCCACAAAGAGTACGCTCCTGTAGGCAGGTTTGCAGTATTCCAGGATCGAGGGAATACAGCCCTACATGTTTTTCTGGGCCTATATCAGGAAACAGATCCGTCCGAGCGTTCCACTCCAGGCCCGGTATCATCATTATAGGGGATTCGACTTCCCGGGAAAGGAGTTTAAGATGTTCACTGAAAGATAGGAAAGTATACCCTCCATTTGTGTATAAAGCCGCTACTTCCTGAAAAGATACCTTCCCATCGGGGCTACCCTCCCTTGTATGGGTGTGCAGGTTCCCCTTCAGCCAGTAACCTCGATTGTCCCCGTAGGGATTTTTCCAATTCACCTGGTACATAATCCGCCTCCTATTTCAACTGAAGATCGTGGGGGTTTTCAAAGAAACGCTTTCTGCCAGCGATATACATAGCGACCAGAGGCAGTATAATGATGATTGCTGCGGCCATGATCATGCCATAGTTATTCGCTCCTTCCCCGCTAGCGAAATGGACGACCCCTGCAGGGGGTGTTAATTTGGAGTTTGTTTGAATAATTACAAGGGGCCAGAACAGGTCGTTCCAATGGGTCAGGATGCTGATGATAGAGTAACTGCCGATCACAGGAAGCGCAAAGGGAAGGGCAATGTGGTATAGGATCTGAGGAAAAGAGCAGCCGTCAATTATCGCTGCATCGAAGTAGGATTGGGGTACACTCTTGTAAAATTGGCGGAAAAGGAAGACTCCGTAGGCAGAGCCAAGGGATGGAGCTATAAGGGAAAAATAGGTATTGTTCAATTTAAAGGTGGATAACATCAAAAAGTTGGGTATCGCAGCGATAAATTTGGGGAATACGAGACCCGCAATCACTATCATAAATAGGATATCCCGAAAAGGGAAGGTTATGCGGGCCAGGGCAAAGCCCGCAGGAATGGTCACAAGAAGCTGGAAAAACAGCGTAAGGGAAACAACGATAACACCATTCAAAAGATACCGAAGAATCAGTGATTCAGCAATAACACTGATATAGTTCTCGATGATTGGTTTCATGGGTAAGAGCCGTAGTCCGGGAAGAAATATTTCAGGCCCTGGTTTGAAAGAAGTGACAAGCATCCAGTAAAAAGGGAAAATCGTAAGTAAAGCGAACACTAAGAGGATCCCATCCGAAATTCTCTGGGAGATTCTGTATCTGGTTTTTAATTTCATTCGTAGTGTACCCATTTTTCAGCTGCCAGCTGAATTCTCGATATTCCGAGGGATAGAAGAAAAAACATAATTGCCACTGCCGATGCGAATCCTGTGCGGAAGAAGAGAAACCCCTCCTGATACAGTAGGTGGGAAAGTGTTTGAGTGGCAGTGGCGGGGCCGCCATCTGTAAGGACCCGAATGACATCGAAACTTTCAAGGGAACGGACTGTCATTACGACAAAAACAAATATCGTTGTGGGAGATATGAGAGGTAGGATAATGTCCCGGAACCGGATAAAAGGGCCAGCACCGTCGATGGCAGCTGCCTCAATAAGGGACCGTGGAATTCCCGCAAAGCCGGCAAGAAACAGGACCAGGGCATACCCAAAGCTGGACCAAACCGTCAACCCGATGACAACCAGCATGGCTGTCCCATCTATCTGCAGCCAGGATACCTTTTGAAGACCAAAGGTAGTCAACACTTGATTCATAACTCCGAACTCTGTATGAAACATGAACCGCCAGACCACAGCCATGGCGGCCAGGGTGGTAGTTACAGGAATAAAAAATAGGGTTTGATAGAATAGTTTACCATTTCGAATCGATGACAGATGCAAGGCGAGAAATAGCCCCAATCCAGCATTTAGAATGGAAGTCGTTCCTGTCAAAATCAGGGTATTCTTCAAGGCGTTGGGGAATTTGTACGAACTAAAGAGTTCATAATAATTTTTTAGGCCCACAAACTCGCTGGACACGTACCCGATTCGGTACTCCTGGAAGCTTAGTATCAAGGAATACAGTACGGGGAAAAAG
>CALKLC010000006.1 GCA_937991975.1 uncultured Spirochaetales bacterium
TCGGTGCGGATGATTACATCACGAAACCCTTCGATATGGAGCAGCTACTGGCAAGGATAGAGGCAGTCTTGCGCAGAACCCAAAGGATCGAGCAAGGTTCTACCAAGATAGTTCATGGTCAGCTTGTGGTGGATACAGAGGAGCGGCGAGTCGCTGTAGAAGGAAGGCAGGTACATCTCACAAGAAAAGAGTACGATATCCTCCTTCTCCTTTTACAACACAGAGGTAGGATCGTCACCAAAGAACAGATCCTGGAGAAGGTATGGGGACCAAATGTGCACTTGGAGGAAGGGGTACTCTCAGTCCACATCGCCTCCATTCGCGGTAAGCTTAAAGGATCGTATATACAGAATGTGAGAGGTGTGGGTTACATGATCCCTCGGTACGATGAAACGTAGGTTTCTCCTATTTCTCCTTATTTTGGCCTCTACAGCATCCATCCTTTCTATCTTGATGTCAGGTGTGGCCGTTCATCGAGCGGTGGAAAGATTGGTTCTCAAACAGGCGAAGGAGAGGTTGGATCTGATTGTCTGGGGATACAGCGCACCCTCTTCGACCATCGATATATACTCGCTGGTAGACTTCGATACCGAGGTGCTGGCAGTCGAGAAAGATCGGATGCTGGTCTTTCAGTATGGTACTGCCAGGCTTGATCTCAGCTCCAAAGCCCTTGCCGCATTCAAGCGGCAGACAGGTTCCTTTCATTTTACCCTTTTTGTGGACAAGGAGCGGGCGAAAGAATCCTACTTTGCCTTTGCCAACCGAACGATTACGATTACAGTGGCAATTTTCTGTCTGGGTTTTGTTCTGTTTGGTGTGTTCCTTCTACGGAACACCGTAGACCCGGTATCTGAACTTGCTCGGATGATGGTGTCTATTACCTCACAAAATTTAAGGGTTCGGTTACCACTTCCCAAGAGGAAAGACGAGATCGGTCAATTGATCCATGCGTTCAATAAAATGATGGAAGAAATCAACACAGCCTACGAGAAGCGTCTCCAGTATGTGGAAGATGTGATCCATGATATTGTGACCCCTGTCCAGATTCTCGAAGGGTATAGGCAATTAATCGAACGACATGGAAAAAAGCAGGAATTGATAGAGGAGTTCCTGGAGGTTTCGAAGACGGAATTATCCAGGCTCCGTGACATGGCTCTTTCCCTGAAAGAGACGCGGCAAGAGGAACGGAAGAAATCCGTTCATAGTGCTCAGGCCTCAGCGATCACTCAACGGATTGTGCAGGCCTATGAGGAACTGCACCCTTCCATCGTGTTCCATAGGGACATAACACCGGACGTACTTCTTCCAATCGATCCTATCGACTTAGAACGGATCATCCATATTTTGTTGGATAATGCGGTGAAGTATGGTGGACAGGAAGTATGGGTCCGCTTGAAAGCTCGCGAATTGTCTGTAGAGGATCGGGGGGCAGGGATCGGGACGGAAGAACGAGAACGGATCTTCCAACGGTATTACCGTTCACAAGAGGTGATCCATCGAACGAGGGGGGAAGGTATAGGGCTTTCTATCCTCAAGAGGTTTTCAGAGGAGTATGGGTTCCATATCCAGGTGGAAACAGCCGTACCCAAAGGTTGTTTGTTTCGGATTCTGTTTCTAAGAGAAACCTTAGATAAACAAGGATCTTAGAATCCCTTAAGTAGATCGAGGGCCGATACGTACGGTTCTTCTCCCGCTGTGCGGCGGAACTCTTCCCTGGCCTTTTCGACCAAAACAGGTTGTTCCAAAAGATCCCAAATCGCACCGGCAAGAACTTTTGCCGCGTACAACATTCCTTTCATGCCAAGGGAAGATCCAGAACTGGCAGTGGCCTGCCATGTGTGTGAACCGATTCCCACGGGATACGTGGCGGTATTGATCTGAGCAGTGGGTACCAGGTGGGATACATCTCCCACATCGGTGGATGCAGGGATGGTCCATCCCTTCCCCCAATAACCGATTTCACGATGGATCGGCTGGGAAAGAAGCTGATCGGCAGTTTTTGCGTCCAGCCCCAAACCGAGGAGGGTGTTACGCTTCTGGTCTTCCGTAAGTGTAGAGGCGAGGGAGAGGGCAAACTCGATTTCTTCGGCTGTATACTCAGGAAGGGACGCTTCTTCCATGTTCCTATAGAGTAAATCGGAAAGAATCGAGTTGGGTAGCACGTCGTAGCAGCCTTGTAGTGTGATATAGGAAACCTCCGTTCCTGTCATAAGAGAGGCTCCTTTTGCTATATCGATGACCCGTTTCAATAGGGGAAGTAGATCCTTCATCCTGGGAGATCGAACCTGAAATGCGCCAGATGTCTGCGCCGGGACGATATTGGGACGTTCTCCGCAAGAGGTATAGATATAGTGTACCCTCGCCGTAGGAGCCATATGTTCTCGAAGAAACTCGACCCCGATGCCGGTGAGTGTCAATGCATCGAGAGCGGAACGGCCCAGGTGGGGAACCTGCGCGGCATGTGCGGGAACGCCTGTGAAACGTATAGATAGTTCGATACTGGCATTGGTACTATAGGCTGCTACTGTATTGATGTCTGCCGGATGCCAAGAGAGAGCTACATCCAGGTCGGAGAACACCCCTGCCCGGGCAAGAATGGGTTTCCCCAACTGTTCTTCTGCCGGGCATCCATAGTACCGTACTGTTCCTTTCAGGCGGCCTTTCTCGAGAGCCTGTTTGATGGCGGAGGCCGCAGCCAGGGAAGCCGTTCCCAGGAGATTATGCCCGCATCCATGACCAGGCCCTCCGGCTACAATAGGGTCCTGTTTGGGAGAAACTTTCTGGGAAAGACCCGGAAGGGCATCGAACTCTCCTAGAAGACCGACGATCGGTTTGCCACTTCCCGCTTCCGCGATAAAAGCATACCGCTGGATCGAATCCAATTCCTGAATCCGAAAACCCATTCGTTTACAGTAGGATTTCTGTAACCGGGAGGAGTTCTCTTCCTGGTAGGAAATTTCTGGCTCTTTCCATAGGGCTTCGGCTATGTCAATAAAATAAGAACGATTCTCCTCGATCCATGAAAGCAAACCTTCCTTCTGATCCATCCTTTCCCTCCGGTATTTCCATGTCCTCATGGTACCATACGAAGGGATGTACACCAACTATCTTAAGGGAAACTTAAGATAAATTTTATGCTTTCTTAAGGATTCAGAAAGCAGAAGGTATCGTAAAATACTGACAATACATACATACCAAGGAGGCATGCGATGAAGAGTAAAATTTTCACGATCTTTGGGGTTCTCCTCGCTCTGATGCTGGTAGTGTCCTGTGGATCAAAGAAACCCACAGAAATCGTCATTACCGTTGGTCAGAGTACGGATCCCATCATTTAAAATCCCAGATGAAATCTATCTTTGCCATGATGTACGATGTAACAAAGGTGGATGACTACACCTTCCAGTTCTGAACCGGCCGGTTCGATGCGAAAAAGGCTCCCCAGGGGATGACGGATGCAGATCTCAAGAGTTTCGATGCGCGGGCAAAGTACTACAGTCCTGTATCCTTCGGTTCTCAATT
>CALKLC010000007.1 GCA_937991975.1 uncultured Spirochaetales bacterium
CTTACGACGCCGTTTGCGCTAGCAAACACTATAATACCTTACATCTCGCCGAACGCCTCCCAGAGGCGTACGGCGCCGTTTGCGTTAGCAAACTCTACAATCCCTACCACTCGCCGCAAGGCCCGAAGGGACTTACGACGCCGTTTGCGCTAGCAAACACTATAATACCTTACATCTCGCCGAACGCCTCGCAGAGGCGTACAGCGCCATGTGCGTTAGCACATACTACTATCTAATTCTACTCGCTGCGCGACCTTTTAGGTCGCCCAAGCGCCATGTGCGTTAGCACCTGAACCGTCACAAATGTAATAAAAAAGTATTTTTCTGTCCAGTCTCTATCGAAAGGCCTGTGCAAGGCGGTAGTAAAGAGGATTCAAACAATGCTATTATAAAAAAAGGGAGGGGTCGTGTTTTGGCCTCTATAAATTCCTGGTTGCATGTGGCAAGCATGGAGATTCTGTTGTGGAGCCCTCTATGAAAAAAGAACGTAGGATCTTATCTATTCTCCTTCTCTCCATTGGAATAGGCGCAACCTTAGCCGCAGGGGCGGGCGTGTTCTTTCGGGGAGAACCCATCACCAGGCCATTCGTCAGTGTAAGGGGTGAGGCGTATGAGTATCGGAGCTCCGGGGTTTACCGGTTTACTGCAGAGCGAGTTGTGGCAGAAGGGATCGGGTGGGATCTTGTAACCCTGGGTCTGGCGGTGCCCGCCTTTTTCCTGGTATTTGCTCGATTCCAGAGTCTTTCCAAAAGACAGAAACCGGATCTCGTGGTTCGTTTGCTTTTAGCAGGAATTCTTTTCTATTTTCTTTACCAATATCTGGAATACGCTATGTACTGGGCTTTAGGACCCCTGTTTCCCCTCCATGTGTTTCTCTTTTCTGCTTCCCTGTTTACTATTTACCCTCTTTTGAAGGGTGTTGCGCTTCATACACTACCCACCCAGTTCGACCGATCTTTTCCGCTGAAGGGAATCACATTCCTTTCAGCGTTCGTGGGTGCGGTACTGCTACTCATGTGGGTACCCTTTGTAGCAGAGGCTCTTCGGGGGAGAATAGAAGGGAAGCTGTATGGTTCCACTACGCTGGTGGTGCAGGCGCTGGACCTGGGACTGATCGTCCCGCTGGCCTTTTGGACAGCTTTTTCTACATGGAAAGGAAAGGATGTAGGGTATCTCCTTTCGTTCGTCGTGGGCGTGAAAGGCGTTCTCATGGGAGCCGCCCTCTGTGCTATGCTGTTGAGTGTCTGGATTACAGCAGGGAAGCTCGAAGTTGTTCCTCTTGTCCTTTTCGGAGGAGTAGCTTTGATCAGCACATATCTCCTATTGAGGATCTATCGGAGTTACCGGCCTCATTCCGGTTAAAGAAGCATCCGAAACGCCTGGCGTTAAGGAAGAAGATCCTTATTGACATCCTGTTTGGAACATAGTACATTGATTATGGACTATGGACTATGAAAAAAATAGTGCCCAAATCTGAATTCAAAATAAAAGCGTTCGAACTTTTCAGATATGTGGAAACGACGGGGAACCCTATCTTCATCAGTGATCATGGAAAACCTACTCTCGTTCTTTCGCCTATAAAAGAATCACAGCAGGATGATCTTTCCTATTTCAGAAACACAGTACTTCGGTACGAGTCCCCTCTTGAACCTGTGGCAGATAAGGATTGGGAACTTCTCCAATGATCCTACTGGATACCCATGTCTGGATCTGGTATTTGAGCAACCCCACACTGTTATCGGAAAAAGCTTTTCAAACCCTTGAACAGGCTCGTACAAAAGAGGGTATATGCATTTCCTGTATCAGCACCTGGGAGTTCTTCATGCTGGTGCAGAAAAAGCGACTCATCCTTTCAGTGGATGAAACAGTCTGGATCCGGCAGGCGGAAGGGCTAAAGTTCTTTCGCTTCATCCCCGTAGATAACGAAATTGCTCGTCTTTCAGTGCAGCTCCCGGATATACATCCGGATCCTGCCGATCGGATCATACTGGCTACTGCACGGATCCTTGGGGCTACTCTTATCACTAAAGATGAACGACTGTGGAACTACCCTCATGTCACTTCTCTCTGGTAACGTAAATATTGATCACTCGAAGGGGAACTTGTAGGGCAGGTTATACCAATCCCTCAATGTGATCATATCCTTCTGGAGACTCTTAGGAACAGGAATTCCATGGACCTTCCGGTACTGCCAGGCAATCCATTCTTTCTCCCCCGCGGTGAAGATCCGTTCCTCCCCTGGAGCCTTTCGGGAAGCCCGCAATTCCCGCAGAATATCCCCTGCAATCTTTTTGAATCGGTCCACTTCGATGAACTCATCGATATTGATGGCAATGAAGAAGTGTCCTAACAGGATCGGGATCTTCTTTCCGCTGGCATCCACACCGTTCAGCATCTTGAGGTAGGGGTTGTCCTGCAGAGCAGCACTCAAGAGCTCCACGACTGTAGCATACCCATACCCCTTGTAGCCTGCCCCCTCTTCTCCCAATCCACCGAGAGGAGCGAGGGCTGCTTTCCCGCGGGTTAAATCGATCAACACCTGTTCCGTATCCGTGCGGGTTTTCCCTTCCACGTCGATGACCCATCCGGGTGGGAGGGGTTTACCGAGCCGGGCATACAGTTCGATCTTTCCCCGCTGGGTGACGCTGGTGGCGCAGTCGAGAATGAAGGGGAACTCTTCGTCCGTAGGAAACCCAAAGGTCAAAGGGTTGGTACCCAGCATGTTTTCCACCCCAAAGGTGGGAGCCTGGGAAGGCCGTGCGTTCGTACCTGTAATCCCGATCATGTTCTCTTTCACTGCCATACTGGCATAGTAGCCGGCAATCCCGTAATGGGTAGAGTGCCGAACTACCACCATCCCCATTCCGTGTTCCTTCGCTTTCTGGATCGCCATCTCCATTGCCTTCTTGGATACCACATGTCCCATGCCGTTGTTCCCATCCAGCACGGCAGTGGTTTTCCGGTCCCGAATGATGTCGATCTTTGTAACGGGATTTTGCGTGCCTTCCCGGATCCGGTCGATGTAGATTGGCTTCAATCGCCCGATTCCATGGGAGTCGATTCCCCGGCGGTCCGATTCGATCAGCACATCTGCCACGATTTCGGCATCCGGTTTAGGGACCCCCGCGGCTACCAACGCATCGATCATGAACTGTTCCATGTAGTTTACGTCTATCCAGATGCAATCCTTATACTGTTTGGGGTAATCTTCTACGTATCCCATGTGGTCCTCCTGGCCCACCTTTGGGGTGGGTTTATATTGTTTGATTCGGTTCCGCGATAATGATCCGGATACCGAGTTTTTCCAATTCAGAACGAAAGTTCTCTTCGATATGCGTATCTGTTACAAGGACATGGATCTTTTCGATGGGGACTGTAACGAAGTTGGAAACTACACCGATCTTGCTATGATCCGCTACCACAATCACAGGCCCTGGAGTCCGTTCGATCATCCTTCGGGCGATCTCTGCTTCTTCCAGGATGGGGGTAGTAAGACCGTAACGAAAACTGATCCCATCCACGCCGATGAACGCTTTACTGCCATATACTTGCTGGAGGGAAAGTTCTGCCAGAGCCCCGACCAGGGAGTTGGATCGAGCCCGGTACAAGCCACCGATGAGGATGCATTCGAAGGATCCTTCGGCTGCGATGGCCGCGGCCCCCAGATTGCTGGTAATGATCCGAACATTCCGATTTTTCAGGGTTCTGATCACTTCAATAGTAGTGGAACCGCTATTCACCAGGAGAGTTTCTCCATCTTCCACCAGTGCGGCCGCAGCCCTTCCAATCGCCTCTTTTTCCTTTTTGTGGACAGCATCTTTCTGCTGGTACAGGGGTTCCACGGTAACCCGCTGGTTCAGGATTGCCCCCCCGTGGGTACGTTCTATAATCCCCTGCCGGCTCATCTCGTCCAGGTCTCGACGAATGGTAAGCTCTGAAACTCCCAGTAGAGTAGACAATTCTGCGACAGCTACAACTCCCTTGCGGCGGAGAAGTTCGTGAATCTGTCTGCGTCGATCGGCTGGAATGAGTGCTGAACCCACCTGTTCCCTCCAGAATTGATTATATCTGAATAATTCTGAATGTCAATGATCATTATTACCATTTATTTCTATTGACCGTACAATAACGATCAGACTATAATCTAATCAAGCCTTAGAATGGAGGATACAGGTGGATAATTTAAAAGAAAGAGCCCTGGCTTACCATAGCGAGGGAAAACCCGGAAAACTGGAAGTGATACCTTCCAAACCTTGTCGTACTGCGGATGAACTCTCGTTGGCATATACCCCCGGTGTGGCGCAACCCGTTCTGGAAATCGATAAGAATCCTGAGGATGCCTACAGGTACACTACCAAAGGGAATCTGGTTGCAGTGGTTTCCAACGGTACGGCGATTCTTGGTTTGGGAGATCGGGGGGCGTTGGCCTCGAAACCCGTGATGGAAGGGAAAGGCGTGCTCTTCAAACGATTTGCCGATATCGATGTGTTCGACATCGAAATCAACACGAAGGATCCCCAGAAGTTGATCGAGGTGGTAAAGCTTCTGGAACCGACCTTTGGAGGAGTGAACCTGGAAGATATCAAGGCTCCCGAATGTTTCGAGATCGAGCAGACTCTTATCCGGGAATGCAACATCCCCATCTTTCATGATGACCAGCATGGAACTGCCATCATTGCCACGGCAGGGATCATGAACGCAGCGGAAATCGTAGGGAAACGGCTGCAGGATTTGAAAGTGGTGTTCAATGGAGCAGGTGCAGCAGGCATTTCCTGCGCCAAGATGCTGGTGGCTGTAGGAGTCCCACGTGATCATATTATCCTTTGCGACAGTAAAGGGGTTCTGCATAAAGAACGAAGTGGCCAGGTTACCAAAGAAAAAGAAGAGTTCCTCAATGATACAAAGG
>CALKLC010000008.1 GCA_937991975.1 uncultured Spirochaetales bacterium
ATTCATGGATGAATATGAAAAAGTCATAAATAAGTTTACATACCAATTTATTGAAGAGTATTGCGATTCTACTGGCACAATTCTGTGGTCTAAGTTAGTCAAGATCAATTCAGGAAAAGAATAGAACGCTTTGCCTAATGAAAATTTCCCCTTTGACAGAATACCCCAATCGGGTTTACACTACTACCATACAAGTATGGCAAGCAAGGAAGTCCTTCAACTACTCCCCAGAGACCGTCCCAAACCGATCCATCGATGGGTCTATGAAGTACTTCGCCTCAACATCATTCAACTCCACATGAAGCCGGGAAGGCTCTTGAGCGAAACGGAAATGGCAGATTTCCTATCCGTTAGCAGGACTCCGGTTCGGGAAGCCTTCATACGATTGGCCGAGGATGGACTTCTGGATATTCTTCCCCAGAAGGGTTCAGTAGTCTCATTAATCGATTTAGATCAGGCGCAGGAAGCGCGTTTTGTACGGCTGGCTGTAGAAAGGGAAATCCTGAAAGAGGCTTGCACCAGGAACCTATCTACTTTTAAGGATATTGAAGAGAACCTGGCCTGGCAGGAGGAATGTGGCGGGAAAGGAGCCTATGATCAACTGTTACTGGCCGATAACGAGTTCCATCGGATCCTGTACCGTATCTGTCATAAGGAACGAGTATGGGATGCCATCAAAAAACTTGACTACAACTATGACCGCTTGCGGGTGATGACCCTTCCTATCGTAGGGCAAAGGATCATTGGGGAACACCGAGAGATTCTTCAGCTGGTGAAGGATCGGGAAGTAGATAGGATCGAAACACTACTGCACCGGCACCTGACCTGGGAAATCATAGAACAGGTAGTGTTTGAGTACCCTTCGGAGTATTTCAAGGCCATTCCTGTAAATGGGAGGATGGCACAATAGAAGCATAGGAGGAGTATACTATTGGGAATAGGGGGTATACTTCTATAATAAGAAGGGGGGTGAGAAAAGAGGGTGACTGAGCAAAACAACGTAAAAATGCCGAAGTTTTCGGCATGGGAACAAGAATAGAGTAACGAGGAGGAACAGATGAAAAGATTCGTATTGGTAATCGTAGGCCTGGCTGTCGTGGCAGGCCTGGTCCTGGGAGGAGGGGCAAAAGAGCAGGGAACAGCAAAACCTGCCCCCAAAAAGCTTACTATCAATATTGCTTCTACCTTTCCCCCGGATTCACCCCAGGATAAGGGTTTGAACAAGTTCAAGGAATTGGTAGCCCAGAGATCGGGCGGAAGGATCGAGGTGCTGATCCATCCCTCCAACGCGATGGGAGACGAGCGACAGACCTTCGAGATGCTTTCGCAGGGATCGGTAGAGTACGGAGTACTGGGTACGAACGATATTTCGACCTATTTCCCCAAGTACTATATTTCCGAAGTGCCCTACGTATTTGCCAGCCAGGATGACTTCTGGAAGTTCTGGAATGGTCCTGGCAAGGAACTCTCTGCCATCATCGAGAAAGAAAGAGGAGTGCGCACGGATGGAGTAATCCTCCGGGGAGCCCGGTATCTGACGGCAAACAGGCCTGTAAAATCTGTGGCGGATGTGAAAGGTTTGAAGATGCGATTGCCGCCGGTAAAGGCATGGTTCAAAGTGTGGGAAAGCCTCGGTGCTCTTCCTTCCCAGATCGCATTTGGGGAAGTGTACATGGCCCTGAAGACAGGGGTAGTGGAAGCGCAGGAGAACCCCCCTGAGACGATCCTGAATTACAAGTTCTATGAAGCTCAGAAGTACATGATGAACACAGAGCACATTTACTCCGCTGCACGGGTACTTTCATCGGCAAAATGGTGGAATACCCTCAGCAAGGATGATCAAGCCCTGCTAACCAAAGCTATGGATGAAGGGGTGGCCTTTGCCAACGGGATCACCAAGGATGGGGATGCTGTGTTCGTGAAGAAACTGCAGGAACTGGGTATGGAGCTGGTAAAGGTGGACAAAAACGAGTTCAAGAAGGCAGTTCAGCCGGTGATCGATCAAATGGCGAAAGAAGAATGGGATCCAACCTTCTATGGGAAGGTTAAAGCAGCCCTGCAGTAAAGGGAAACCTTTAGTTTTTATTTAAAAAATCCGTTTGGATGTTAGGATCTGCCGCTTTCCTTAAGGGAAAGCGGCAGACTTTTCTTTCAGGAGGTAAGAGGTGTGAAGCGAGTATTGGAAGGTATCAATGGCCTCGTCTTACTGGCTATGTATGGCATTACTATTCTCACGGTGGTGTTCCGGGTAGTTCTCAGAATCCCCGCATCGTGGTCAGAGGAATTGGCCCAGTACTCTTTCATCTTTCTGGGTTTCATAGGAGCTGCCGCTGTAATGGAAGATGAAGGTCACATCAGGATAACCGTTTTGGTAGACCGCCTATCATCAAAACTTCAAAGGGCCCTCCGAATCCTGGGAAGGATCCTGATGCTTCTTTTTCTTATTCCCTTTACCGTCGGAGCGTGGGGGAATGTGAAACTTAACTGGACAGTGGAAATTCCAACCGTAGCGTGGATGAAGATCGGGTACATGTACCTGGTACTCTTTTTAGCCGGGTTGGCTATGATCTTCTATCTCCTTCGAAACAGTTACCGGGAACTCCGGGGAGGTAAAATATGATTCTCATGCTTACCCTGGGGCTGGTGGTACTGCTGTTAATGGGGCTTCCTGTTGCGCTGGCAGTGGCCCTTTCAGCGTTCGGAGCGATCCTGGTGAGTGGATCCATTGTGCCTCTCACCGCATACGCGCAGAAGATGCAATTTGGATTACAGAATTTTATCCTGGTAGCCATCCCCCTGTTCATCCTGGCGGCAAAATTGATGAATACTGCCGGCATTACCCAGAAGATTTTCCGATTCGCCGATATACTTGTAGGATTTTTGCCCGGTGGTTTGGCCCATGCCAATGTGGTAGCTAGCCTGATCTTTGCCGGTATGTCCGGAGCAGCTGTTGTAGACGCCGCGGGGCTCGGACAGATAGAGCTGGCGGCCATGACGAAGAACGGATATCCACCAAAGTTCAGTGTTGCGGTGACGGCGGCATCTTCAACGATCGGACCTATCTTTCCACCCAGCCTGCCCATGGTAGTGTTCAGCTTTGTATCGGGGATATCGGTAGGACGGTTGTTCCTTGGAGGTGTGGTCCCCGGATTACTGATGACAGTCACTCTCATGTTGATGGTGGCTGCCTACGCGAAAAAGTACAACTTCCCCCGTCAACCCTTCCCCACCTGGCAAGTTGCTTTCCAGAGTTTGAAAGATGCATTCCTGCCTCTTTTGACCCCCCTTATTCTTTTGGGCGGGATCTGGTTGGGGGTGTTTACTCCCACGGAAGCTGCCTCGGTCGCGGTAACCTATGCACTGCTCATTGGTGTGGTGGTGGCGCGGGAGTTGACCCTTCGGGATGTGGTAAAGGTTTTTCTGGAAACGGCCCGGGAGACAGCCATCATTGCTTTTGTAGTAGCGGCTTCTGCCCTGTACGGATGGGTTCTTATGCGATCAGGGTTGACAATACGAATAGCCGATGGACTCCTCACTATCAGTCAGAACCCCTTAGTGATCCTGTTGATCATCAACTTTTTTCTACTGGTGGTTGGATGCTTCCTGGATTCTACCGTAGCTATCCTGATCCTCGGACCGATCCTGATGCCGGTAATTACCAAGGTGGGGATCGATCCCGTTCACTTCGGAGTGGTGATGGTGCTGAACCTTATGATCGGCCTCCTTACACCCCCGTTTGGCATCGTTCTCTTCGTAATGTCACAAGTTTCGGGGCTCACTTTCGAGGATGTGGTTAAAGCCACTCTTCCTTTCCTGCTCCCTCTGTTCGTTGTCCTTGT
Source organism: uncultured Spirochaetales bacterium (assembly GCA_937991975.1). GTDB lineage: Bacteria > Spirochaetota > Spirochaetia > DTKZ01 > DTKZ01 > DTKZ01. Next base: position 3,840 of record CALKLC010000008.1, read on the forward strand.
ATTGATCGTTTTCTTTCCAGGGTTGGTCACAGCCTTGCCGAATCTGCTAATGGGAGGTGCCCGGTGAGTGCGGATACTCCTCTGCCTATGGAGGCGAAGAAAGATCTCATTCGACGGAATTGGTTGTTGGAGCCGGTAGATGAAGTGCCTTTTCTCATCGAGATTGGGCCGTTCCATGGGGCTTTCAAACGGTATTTCGAAAGCGACGCAGAGGAACTTAACTGGAATGTAGAGTTTCACCGCCAGAGGGAAGAAGTGTACGATTACGGATTCCCCAATATCAAGCCCAACTTAGGAATCAACATCGTGGCGTCCGCTTTTGGATGTGCCTACACACCGAACGATGAGGCCGACCCCTGGATAACCCCTCTCATTCGAGAAGAGAATGTGGAAGATGTGTATAAACTTTCCATTCCAGATCCTGTGCATACTCCCCTCTACCAGCGGGCATGGGAACGGGTAGAATACCTGCAGACTCATTCCAACATGCCTCTCCGTCTCGTGAACGTGCCCTCACCTCTTGTTACCGCATCTCTCATCTGGGATTACACCTCCTTCATCGAAGCTACCATGATCTATCCGAAGGAGGTTCATGTTCTTCTGGAAAAGGTAACAGAGGCTACGATTCTCTACATCCAGGAACAGTTGAAACGGATCCGAAACATATATACGATGGGGCACGAGATGTGGCATCTTCCCAGAGATCTGGGTGTCCGGATCAGTGATGATACGGCAGCTCTCCTATCCCCTGATCTGTACCGGGAGTTCGGAGTTCGGTACAACTCGATGATCTCTCGGGCCTTTGGGGGTATCGTGGTTCATAGTTGCGGGGATGTACAGCATGTAGTAGCACCCATGATGGAGACCGAGGGACTAAGAGGGTTGGATTTCACCATTCCTCAGACTCCCAACTGGGAGGCCATTCGGGATGCGGCAGCAGGGAAAACTGCCTTATGTCTCAGGCATTACTACTGGGATCATGGAAAAGACGCAAAGGTGAATCTGGTAGAGTACACAAGACGAATCGTGGACTTTTTCGGAAGAAAAGGGCTATTCATTCAAACCTCTACGCCTACTGCTACAGAAGCGGTGGAGTTAGGGCAGGCTCTGCACAGATTACTAGGAAAGTGAGATTGCCAGGAAACTGGTAAAGAGAATGATGCAGTTGGAGGTTGTAGGTGGAATCGAAGATAGCGTTAGTGACCGGTGCGCTGGGCGGTATCGGGCGGGCGATTGTGCGGGGACTACTGGAAGATGGGTACCGGGCAGTGCTGGTAGACTTGAATCAGAAAGCCCTGGAGGAGTTCGCATCGACTCTCGAAAAGGGGAAAACCCTTCCTCTATCCTGTGATATCACAGATCCCAAAGCAGTGGAACAAACGGTTCTAGAGGTGAAGAGGTTGTGGGGGCCGGTGGATGTACTGGTGAACAACGCAGGGATCCTTTCCAACAATAAGGCGGTTCAGACCACCCCGGAGGAATGGCACAAAGTGATGGCTGTGAACATCGATGGGGCTTTCTACTTTTCCCGGGCTGTGATGGAAGACATGAAGAAGAAGGGCTGGGGCCGAATTATAAATATCAGCTCCCTCGCTGCCAAGAGTGGGGGTATTACAGCAGGCACAGCCTATACCGTTTCCAAGGGAGCCATGATCAGCCTGACCTTCAGTCTGGCGGCAGAGCTCGCACCCTTTGGGGTAACGGTAAATGGGATTGCACCGACCTATGTGAAGACAGCGATGGTAACAGATTTCCTAACCGAAGAGCAGCAGAAGGCCCTCCAGGAGAAGATCCCTGTGAAACGGTTCTGTGAACCGGAGGAGATCGCGCACACAGTGCGGTTCCTCGTGCATCCCCTTGCAGGGTTTATCACAGGAGAGATCATCGACCAGAATGGGGGACTGCACTTCGATTAGTTGCTTTAAATCAGTAAAATGATACGGAGAGGATCGATGACATCCCGAGAACGATTTTTAACCGCTGCTAAAAGGGGAGTGCCGGACAAAGTTCCTGCCGCGCCGTACAATGGGAATTTCGGGGCTGCACTGGCCGGCATTCCCCTATCCCAGTACAACACGAATGGAAAATTGATGGCCCAGGCTCACATCAGAACGTGGGAACTCATTGGACACGATGTGGTGGTGGCGCAGTCGGATAACTACTACATTGCCCAGGGATTCGGGTGCGTGATCCATCAGCCGGAAAACCTCACTCCCCACCTCGTCAAACCGGCAGTGGAAAGGTTGGAAGAGATCGATGCCCTCAAGGTCCCGGACCCGTACAAGGATGGACGGATGCCCGTGTATTTGGAAGCGGTTCACCTATTGAGGGAACATTTCGGGAAGGAGGTGGGTGTCAGAGGGCCGGGTACCGGACCTTTCAGCCTTGCCAGCTATCTGGCAGGAGGAACGGAAAACTTCCTGATGGAGATCGCTACAGCTGAAATGGATGAGGACAAAGAGAAGGAAACCCTTCTTTTTCAATTGATGGATCTCTCTTCGGATGCGTTGATTGCCTTCCTCAAAGCCCTCCTGGAAGCGGGTTCCGATGTAGCCCAGGCTGGGGATTCACTTGCCTCTCTAAGCATGATTTCCCCTGCAATCTATGAAAAGTACGTGTTTCCCTTTGAAAAAAAGGTGTTTTCAGCCATTGACCCGATTGCCCATGCGAGGGGAGCTGTCACCCTCCTCCATATCTGTGGGGACACCCGGAAGATCCTTCCTTTGATGGCAGAGACAGGAGCAGACATCCTGGAGATCGATTCAAAGGTAGACCTGGCTGAAGCAAAGGCTCTAACCAGGGGGAAGGTAGCACTGATGGGGAACCTCGATCCCACAGAGGTCCTTTTCCGGGGAACTCCAAAAACGGTACGGGATCTTTCCGAAGCCTGCATGCGGGCTGTGGAAGCTCAGAAAGGGGGCTTTATCCTGGGGTCAGGATGTGAGGTGGTGATGCAGAGCCCCCTGGAGAACCTGAAAGCGATGGTGGAAGCCGCCCATTCCTTTCATATCGAGGAGGTTGTATGAACTTTGGAATCATTGGTACAGGGTTGATTGCCGATTTTCACGCTCGGGCGATCAACGAAATCCCCGGCTGTAAGGTGATAGCCTGCATGGATGTGGTGCCTGAACGGGCAGTAGCTTTCGGTGCTAAGTATGGATGTGTCGCGTATAGCGAACTTTCGCAGTTCCTCCGTCACCCTGGATTGGAAATTGTAACTGTGTGCACCCCTTCGGGAACCCACATGGAGGCAGCTGTGCAGGTTGCCCGGGCTGGGAAACATCTTATCGTGGAAAAGCCCATCGAAATCACCCTCGAACGGATTGACGCGATCATCGAAGCCTGCGAAAAGAGTGGAGTGACCCTTTCCGGAGTTTTCATGTCCCGATACTACGAAGGGGCAAAACTATTGAAACAGGCAGTGATAGATGGCAGGTTCGGTAAACTCACCTTAGGCAGTGCGTACATCAAATGGTGGAGGAGTCAGGAGTACTATGACAAGGGTGGATGGAAGGGGACAAAACGGTACGATGGGGGAGGGGCTTTGATGAACCAGGGGATCCATGCGGTGGATCTCCTGCAATGGTTCATGGGACCGGTAGATTCAGTGCTTGCCTACTGTGCCACTCTAGGGCACGAAAGGATCGAAGTTGAGGATACTGCAGTGGCAGCGTTGCGGTTCAAGAACGGAGCTCTGGGGGTAATCGAAGGATCTACTGCAGCGTATCCTGGCTTTCTTAAAAGGATTGAGATCTGTGGGGTAGGGGGGAGTGTAATCCTGGAGGAAGATTCCTTCAAATGCTGGCAGTTTGCCTCCGAGCTTCCCTCGGATGGATCGATAAGAGAACGTTTTGCTCACAAAGAAGGCTCCGGGGGGGGTGCGGCAGATCCTTCCGCAATCGGCTACCTTGGCCATAAGTTCCAATTCGAGGACGTGGTAAACTCCATTCGCCAGGGGAAACGGCCTTCGGTAGATGGACGGGAAGCACGGAAAGCTGTGGAGATTATCCTTGCGATCTACCGGAGTGCGGAAACGGGGAAGGAAGTGAAACTTCCCCTTTAGGGGCTTTCATAATAGGCAACCCCATCTGTAAACTCATTTGAATGTCCAGCGGAAAGTTTGAGTTTACCGCTGGTAGAGACCTTTCTTCAGCACGGAAACATAGAAGTCCCATTTGGCCAGGTAGCGGTTCCGCACGGTTTCCTCGTCCCGATTCTGTCTGTATTCAACCAAAAAATCGTACCGGGTTCGGAGAAGCATCCAGGTAAGGAGGTTTAACACTTCTTCCCTGGGATGGGGAATGGAACGAAAATCTGCATCCCCAAACAAGTGCAGGAAACGAGTCATGAATACGCTTTGAGCCTTTGCAGCCAGGTCTGCTTTGGGTAAATGGTAGGTCCCCACGATGATTTCCAGATAGTGGGGATGGCGAATGTAGAAATCGATCGCAATTTCTGCTACCAGTCGCATCCGATCCACGATATCGTCAGGGAGGTGTATGGAGCGGTGGTTGATCTCGGCCTCGATGAAGTCGTACAGTTCGTCGTACGTGAGTCCTACGATATAGAAGTAAAGATCTTCCTTTGATTCGATGTATTCGTACAGCCCTCCCTTTGAAATACCAGCCCGGAGCACGATTCGGTCTAAAGTGCTGTGCTCATACCCATTCTCACCGAATTCTTCGATGCAGGCAAAGAGAATATTTTGTTTTTTCCCCTCCGGCAGTTTGTCGAAGGTCTTTTTCATCTGCGTGGTCTAACATACTATAGAAAAATAGAGGCGGCAAGGTGCCGCCTCTACATTGATTTTAATCCAGCCTTTCAAATTCCCTTGAAACACTTCTCTACATATTCAGGATCTTCCACTTCCGTTAAAAGAGATACGAGCACTGTAGTTGCCACTGAAACAGGAAGAGCAAAGACCAGGGGGTCGATGAATACAGCACTCCCTGATAATAGACTATCTCTTCCAAAGATAAGTTTCGCTACCCCGAATACCTTCGACTCAGAAATGTGGAGGAAGAGGAAGGCGAAAAGGGAAACGATGAATCCAGCCATCATGCCCGAAATGGCCCCTTTACGGGTGAGGCGCTTCCAGTATAGAGACGCGGCGTAAGGGGCAAGGAAGCAGCTGGCCATGAGACCGAAAAAGATCGAAGTCGCCCGTGCAATAACACTTTCCCCCAAATGGTAAGCTAAGTACACGGTGATGATAAGACCGATTACGATCCCTAATTTTGTAACGAGGATTTCCCATGCCTTGCTCTTGTCTTGCCCCTTCAAGGTCGTTCCATATACATCTCTTCCAATGCTCGTCCCCAGGGCATGGAATTGAGAACTGAGTGTAGACATGGCAGCAGACAGGATAACCAGCATGAAGAGGTATCCAAACCAGGAAGGCATGAAGTCAGCAATGAATTTCGGAATCACCGTATCTACGTTTCCCCCCACCGTGGCAAGGGCAATTTTACCGTACGTGTTCACGAAGTATACATTGGAGAGGGCTCCCACTATGAAAGCGGTACCTGTCATTGCCATGATGAAAGCTCCTCCAATGATCACTGCCCTGTTTAACTCCTGATTGCTTTTCACTGTCATGTAGCGCACAATGAGCTGCGGTTGTGCCAGTACCCCTACTCCAACCCCCAGTACGAGGGAAGAGTAGAGGATCCAGAATAGGGGACTGCCAGGAACAGGAGACTGGGTCCAACCTGTCATCCCGATCTTTCGTAAGCCTTCGGGGATCTGCGAAGCGAGGCTGGTAAGAGCGGAATGGGAGGGTGTGATTCCCCCAAGGGAGAAATACACTGCGATCAATAGAACGACCATCCCGATGAACATCAAGGATCCCTGAAGGGCATCCGTATACATCACTCCCTTCAATCCTCCGAAAATTACATAGGCAGCCACCAGGATGGTGAAAAGAACTACGGCTAGGTTGTAATCGATCCGCAGTAACCCTTCCATGATTCTGGAAGCTCCAATCAATACGGCCGCTATGTAAAGGGGCATGGTCAGGAAGATAATGATTCCCATGAACCGTTGCACGAATACCGACCTCAACCGTTTGCCCAGGAACTCAGGAAAGGTATGGGCATCCAGGTTCAGCCCCATTCTGCGGGTTCGTTTTCCAAAAAACACGAAGGCGATGAAAATCCCGATCCAGATGTTACATGCCGTGAGCCAGAGGAGACTGAGTCCAAACTGAGCAGCTGTGCCACCGAACCCCACGATGGCAGAGGTGGAAATGAAGGTGGCCCCATAACTCATTGCCATGATATAGGGATGGATGTTCCTTCCGGCCACATTGTAGTCGAGGCTGCTTTTTGTGTTCCTGTACCCTTGATATCCCAGGTAAGAAACCACAGCAAGGTAGATGATGATTACCACAGTAAGAAGAAATAGGTTCATTTTGGTTCCTCCCCGGTGAGTTCTTCATCGATCTCGATTTCTTCTTTCAACCAGGTTCGTTCTTCCTGCAATTCTTCCTCTGTCACAGTCCCTTCTTTGTTCCACTTCGACGCCCCATATGCGATACAGAGAAGAGCTCCTGCGGGAACCAATAGATACGCAGTCAGTACCCAAGGATCCGGGATTCCAAGCATGTTTGACCCCTTGTCATAAGGATGTATGTAAGAGATGTAGATACCGACCGAATGGTCGGTAAATGCATGTATACTATATACCAGGTAAGATGAAATGGTCAAACAATTTTTTCTATGATAAACTCCCTTTACTTACGATTACTGACTCGAGAATCAGGGAGGTTTCTGTGGCGCTCAAAGAAGATCTAACGGGGCGGAACATTGTGCTGGGATTGCAGCACACGTTTGTGATGTTCGGTGCAACGGTCCTTGTACCGATCCTGACAGGGGTGGATGTGGGGGTTACCCTGTTCGCCGCGGGCATAGGGACCCTTTTCTTTCATCTGGTTACCCAATTCAAAGTGCCCATCTTCCTGGGGAGCTCTTTTGCCTTCATCCCCGGGATCCTTGCGGTCAAAGCTTCGGAAGGGCTTCCGGCAGCACTGGGTGGTATCGTGATTGCGGGGTTATTGTATGTAGTGGTGGCTATCATCTTTCGGTTCGTTTCCATCGAGACCCTCCACAGGGTGCTTCCGCCTCATGTAACCGGGCCTATGATCATTCTGATCGGATTGATCCTTGCACCTGTGGCCATTTCCAATGCCAATGGTGCAAATGCAAAAGAAGTGAGGGAGTTGATCGGAGCGAATGGATGTTGGGGTGTTGCCCTCTTTACCTTTGCCGTGGGAATTTTTGTGAAGATCGGGTTACGGAAATATGGGTTCAAGTTCGCCTCTAACCTTCCTGTCATTATTGCACTGATAGCTGGTTATATCTTTTCTCTTATCCTGGGAATCGTGGATTTTACCCAGCTTCAGAATGCTCCCTGGTTTGGATTACCAGCCTTTTCTCTACCCCGGTTCACCCCAGCAGCCATTACGGTTATGGTACCTATCGCGATTGTGACGATAGTCGAGCATTTTGGCGATATTCTGGCGGTGGGGAATGTGGTGGGAAAAGATTATATTGTAGACCCTGGGATCCACCGCACCTTGATCGGCGACGGATTGGCTACCTCTATTGCAGCCATGATCGGTGGGCCTGCCAATACTACCTATTCGGAGAACACGGGAGCGGTAGCTCTCACCGGGGTCTATAACCCCGTGGTAATGCGGATTGCCGCGGTATTCGCCATCCTTCTTTCCCTGGTACCCAAGTTTACAGCCCTGATCGGCTCGATTCCCCTACCCGTAGTGGGCGGGATCTCCATCCTTCTGTTTGGGATGATCTCCTCCATCGGAATCAAGAACATGGTGGATGCCAGGGTGAATCTTTCCAATCCCAAGCTCCTCATCATTTCGGCAGCCATGCTGGTTCTTGGCCTGGGAGGAGCCAGCTTCGAGATAGGAGCCATCAAGCTTTCAGGTCTCGGGCTTTCAGCTATTTTTGGTGTGGTATTGAACCTGATCTTGCGGCCTAAAAGTATTACAGAAGCAGAAGAGTACTAGCCCCTATTGCGAATAATTTACTCTTGTTGTATAGTATTCCTACATATTTTGGACGGGAGGAGTACCATGGCATATAAAATCACCGATGCATGCACGAACTGCGGTGCCTGCGAATCAGAGTGTCCCGTTGAAGCGATCAGCGAAAAGAACAATGCCCGCTGGATCGATCCGGATCTCTGCACCAGTTGCGGCGCTTGTGCTGCTGTTTGCCCGGTAGAAGCCATCGAGGCAGGCTAACGGGTTTTTTCATTCCTTACTTCTTAAAAAGCCGTCTGCAGGTTCCTGTGGACGGCTCAATTTTTATGAGTATATTTCTTGAAAGAGGAGGCGCAAGATGGAAGGAACTGCCATACACCCTGTATGGGCAGCGTTTCTAGCTACCCTGTTTACCTGGGGGGTCACTGCACTGGGGGCAGGGTTGGTGTTCTTCTTCAAGGAGTTCAACAAGAAAGTCCTGGATGCCATGCTGGGATTTGCAGCAGGAGTCATGACAGCGGCAAGTTTCTGGTCGTTACTAGCCCCTTCTATCGAACTTTCGGAAAGCCTCGGCTACCTGCCCTGGATTCCCCCGCTTGTGGGATTCCTTCTGGGGGGTGCGTTTCTCAAGGGGATAGACAAAATCCTTCCTCACCTGCATATCGGGTTGGAGGAAGACAAGATAGAAGGGATCCATACAACGTGGAAAAAGAGTATCCTTCTGGTACTCGCCATCACTCTCCATAACATTCCCGAAGGGTTGGCAGTGGGGGTAGCCTTTGGGGCAGTTGGCGCAGGAATCCCTTCGGCCACCTTCGCCGGTGCTGTTGCCCTCGCATTAGGAATCGGGATCCAGAACTTCCCAGAAGGCGCAGCGGTCTCCGTACCCCTCCGAAGGGAAGGGCTTTCAAGGTGGAAAAGTTTCCTCTATGGTCAAGCGTCCGGGGTAGTGGAGCCGATCGCTGGAGTGCTGGGGGCCTTACTGGTTACTGTGATGCGGCCGGTCCTCCCTTTTGCCCTGTCTTTTGCCGCAGGAGCCATGATCTATGTGGTGGTAGAGGAAGTGATTCCAGAGGCACAGGGAAGCGGCAATAGCGATTTTGCCACCATCGGAGCAATGCTAGGGTTTGCCATCATGATGACCCTCGACGTAGCCCTGGGATAGAGATGCGATTCTCGGATTGGTAAGTAAAAGAGTAGAGGGCTTTTTTATTGGTGCCCCCCACACCAAATCACTGGCAGTTCAACAGGAACATGAGTGGCGGTGCTACCGGTGGCCCGTTACTCCAGGTGCCTGGAAGTTCAATAGAGCCCAGCGGGAAACTGTTCCCTGTAGGGAAAGATGGTAGATACCGCAGTCCCCCATGGGTAGAATCGGAAACCAGCTTTGAGAGCCGAGGGTGACTTTGACGATCCATTGAAGAAGTCCCGCATGGCTTATCGCCAGTACACCGATAGACTCTGCGACCCCCTCCTCTCTTAACTCTTTAACACTGGCTACAAGGGTTTTCCATACGACGGTAGCCCGTTCTTGCAGTTGAGGGATTCTCTCCGCCCCTTCAACCCCTTCCCAGCTTTCTTTGAGGAATCTTTGGTACATTTCAGGGTATCGGACCTTTGCTTGTTCCAGGGTAAGGCCGGTAAATACCCCAGTGTCGAGCTCTATAAGAGCTGGAAGTTCTTCAGGGCCGGGAAAAGAGGCTACCTCGCAAACGATCCGGGCTGTTTCTTTCCCGCGAGCCAAAGGAGTGGTGAACACCCGAACAATTGGTTTCCCGGTGAACCATTTCCCTGTGGCTTCCGCTTGTCCCCGTCCCAGCTCCGATAGGGGAAAGTTCAGCCTGCCCTGGACAAGATCCTGCAGGTTCCCTTCGCTCTTTCCGTGCCGAAGGAAGTAGAAATCGACGGATGGCAACATGGATAGGGATGAAAAATCGATCATCTCGAAAGGCTCCTTCCAGTTTCACAAGAGAGAGTAGGCTGCATGGGCAGCCCCCAATAGACTTACGCTGTAATCTTTGATGATATAGAGAGGTATCCCTTCCAGAAGTTGCCGATGGGAAGACCTCGGCGTATCGAGAAAGGTTCGATAGAATAAATGCCCCTTCTGGAAAGCTTCGATATTCTTCGCCACGATTCCTCCTGCCAGATACAAGCCAGAGGTTGGTAGAACGGTGAGAGCTATCGAATAGGCAAACCGCGCATAGGCCCGTACAAACAGATCCATCGCTTTTCTGCAGAGGGGATCCGTCTCTGCATGGGAGGATACCCACGCAGGGAGGTCTTTTGGATCGATCCTGGAATCTTCTTTAGAAGAGAGGGGAGGGCAGTTCTTTCCCTGCAGGTAGCGAAAGATCCGGCCGATTCCTGGCCCGGAAATCACGTGTTCCGCTTCTGGGCGAACCCCTTCGGTTTGAAGAATGAAATCGTACAGTTCCCTGTACTCCCCCTCTAGCCCAGCCCACTCCGAGTGTCCTCCTTCTGACGGAATGGCGATGTATTTCCCATGATCTTCCAAGAGGAACCCAACCCCCAGACCGGTTCCTGCGCCAATAACAGCCCTAACGAATCCTTCCGGTGTGGGCTCATGTCCTTCGGGAGGGGTGAGTTGCAGCAGAGTGTTCGAATCAGAGGGATTCAGTAAAGGGAGGGCATAGCTTAAGGCGGTGAAATCGTTGATGATCAGGGTGCGAGCCTGGAGGAACGTTTCGATCTCTATTCCACTGATTTCCCAGTCCACATTGGTCATCATAGAGCGGTTTCCCTGAACCGGACCGGCCACACTGAGAGAGCATAGCTTGAAGGGCGTCAGTGCCGGTACAGTGGATAGGGTGCGTCGAACGGCTCTAAGGGCATCGAAAATCGATCCAAGTTCCTTTGTTTTGAATAGAAATTTCACCAATAATGCATAGGTTCTGCCGGTTTTCCCCACTATCCCCAGGCTCGTGTGGGTGCCACCGATGTCTCCTGCGAGGATCGAAAGATCCGGCTTTGTAGTACGGTCAATCCAGATGGTTTCCATATGTGAACCGCTGTCTGACATGTATCCGACTTCTCCTGTTATTTGAGCTTTTTACTGATAGGTAAGAATAGGGCAGACCACCCAACCGCGGCAAGGAAAGAAAGAAGGGTTCCGATAATGAGTCCTACTCTCGGGTAGAGGTACGCTGTGGCATACACGTACACGATGATGTTGGAAGAGGAAAGAACAAGGATCTTTGCAGTAGCCCTGGCAAACTCCACACCCTGGGAAAGGTAGAGAATGGTGAGGGTAGAGAGCATTACCGCAGGGAAGGAGGCGGCAATTCCGGTGACCTGGGGCGGGGATACTTGAGCGATCAGTACAGCTCCTGCTACCACACTCCCCGCAAACAAGGCCCGAAGAATCTGGTTCTTCCAGCTGTAGTGGATCTTCTGTTTGGGAACGCTTCGAATTCCTAAAAGGAATTCCAGAGCGAAAAACCCTGCAACACTCGCACCCAGATAAATCCATAGAGCATCCAGGAACCCCATTGGTAAACGGGAGCCTGCGTATCCCAATACGAACCAGACTGAGAGGGAACCTGCAATAGCGACCAGAATCCCGTACCGAAGAAGAGCGGCAAACACTACCACGAAAGTGACGGATATAGACATTCCCAGGGGAACAGACGAGGCTGTTTCCGCTGCAAAAGATACCCCTTTGGTCAATGCGATGAAAAGGAGGGATACTACGATGTTGGAAGGTAGATTCGTAATGAGACCCCCCAGGCGGCTACCGAACTTTTCACCTGCCAGAGTCGCAAAGCTGATCCACACTCCGGCAATGATAAAGGACAGGGCTGTTCTCCATAGGATCAACGGGCTAAGCATGACGATCCGCTCACAGGGGTTCTGGAAAAGAAATGGACCATTTGCGAGCCCAGGGCTCCAGTGTGGGCAGGATCCCCTCGTCCAATACGACTCCCTCCTGTAGCATAGACCGACGCAACTCCAGGGCGCGATCTCCAGGAACACGCACCCGATCGAACCCCTGCCGGGGAGGAGTATCCCTGCACTGTGCAAGGAGCCAGGCCATTTCCCGCTCTAAAGCCTTTAAACCCCCAAAGAACTTTGGGTTGATTACCAGGATGAATACATTCGCTCCCCATCCCTTCGGATCTTTGGATCTTCCCCATCCTGCCAGCCCCGAGGTAAGGGCTTCCACAAGTAGTCCTAGAGCATAACCCTTGTATCCCGCGTCTAATCCTCCTAGAGGGAGAATCGTTCCTCCCGCGCTTCCCCCAAACACGTTGGGGTCGTCCGTAGGGTTTCCTTCCCTATCCAGTAACCAGGCTGCCGGTAGTTTTTTCCCCTTCGATCTATACCGAGCCACCACTCCCGCAGCTGTTACCGATGTGCTGATATCGAGAATGAAGGGTCCATCCTTCCCTGCGGGAACTCCTGCGGCAATAGGATTGGGGGTATAGAGAGGACTTTTCCCGCCAAAGGGGGCTACCATTCGCACGGAAGGATCGGAGCTGGCGAGGATACAGACCAGGCCCTGTTCCACAATGTGGGGCATATAGGCGGCAAGACACCCTATGTGGTGACTATTTCGTACGATATAGAGGACGAGGGGCTGATTCTGTACCCGCTGGGCTGCCTCCGTGAGAGCCTTATGGGTTAGGTAGATCCCGGAGAGGCGTTTTCCATCCCAGAGAACCGCGGTTCCATGATCCGCAAGAACTTTTTCGTTTCCCCTCTTGCGCATACTCCCTGTTTCCAGTTCCTTCAGGTATTGGGAAAGAAGTTGAAATCCGTGGGTTACATGCCCCATCATGTCCGCTTCGAGGAGAATTTCGGCAATGATCCGGCCGCGCTCTGCCGGAATACCTCCTTTTCGTAATAAGGCTGTTCCGAATTGAAGCAGCTGGTCTACTCTGTACCTGGTTTCTTTCATAGCCTTGAAGATTACCATAGGGAGGCTGGTTCTGTGTAGGCTCATAGTTAGCGCGTATTCAAGAACGCGGTGTTACGCAAGTCTGCTTGATTTCTGAGCCCCCTCTATTAGTCCCCCCCTCTGAGCAAATCCATCACAGGAGCATTTGACTTGAAAAACCGATAAAATTCATTAGATTTATACCGTGGATTGGTACTTGATCGTTTCGTCTTCCCATCACCCTGCATGGAACCTCGCTCTGGAAGAATGCATATTGGATAGCTACACCACCCTCCCTCACGAGGCGGCCGTACTTCTCTTCTATGTGAACGATCGGTGTATCGTCATCGGAAAACATCAGAATCCCTGGCTGGAAGTGTGCTGGGATTGTATCGAGCAATCCGAGCTCCCTCTTTTCCGGCGGATTTCAGGGGGTGGGGCAGTGTACCATGACAGGGGAAATCTCAACTTCTCCTTCATTCAACCCCGTACCGTCTTTTCCAAAGAGGAAAATCTCTCCCTTATCCAGAGGGCCTTGAGGAATCTGGGAATCGAAGTAGCCAGAACCAGTAGGGGAGACCTGTTCTACCGGAACTGGAAAGTTTCGGGAAACGCTCTCTGTTACCGGAGAGATCGGGTCCTCCATCACGGGACTCTACTGATCGATGCGGATCTTTCTACCTTACAGCGTTCCCTTGCCGTTTCCTCTTTCCTTCGAGAAAGGTTTCGTTCTCCCGCTGTACCTAGCGTGGGATCTATAACAGCGAATTTGAAAGAGTCCTTCCCTTTCCTTTCGGTTTCGATGGTGATAGAAGCGGTGACAGAGGCAGTTTCCTCCGAGGGCTCTACAGTAATACAGGTGGAAGATCCTGGAAGAATCGTACAGAAAGAGAAGTTCCAGAGCATCTTTAACCGGCATGGGACCTGGGAGTGGGTATTCGGAGCCACTCCTTCTTTCTGGTTCGAGACTGCACAAAGAGAGCCCCATTATAAGGGATCCTGCAAGGTAGAGGCTGGGCGGATTGTTGAAGTAAATGGAATCGATGATAAGTATGTGGGTCGATCATTCGACCCACTGTTCTTTTCAAAATCAATACCTGAAAACTATGTAACTGCAAGGAGGGAACCATGACAGTGCAGGAAATGCTCCGCAAATTAGATGGGCTTCTCGAAACCTCACGGGTCGGTATCCTGACCACGGTGGATTCGGAAGGATATCCCCGAAGCAGGTGGATGACCCCCACCTTTGTTCCTGGCCGGGAGGGGTTGCTCTATGCAGTAACTTCTCCTGCATTTGCCAAGACAGTACAGATCGCCAGTCATCCCCAGGTGGGGTGGATCTTCCAGACACGTGCACTGGATGAAATCATGACTGTAGGTGGGAAGATCAACATCATCGAAAATCCCGCCCTTCGTTCGGAAGTACAGGAGGCCCTTGGCAGGAACCTCTCTATCTTCTGGCGGGTCAATCCGAGGGAGCAGGATCTGGTAGTATTGGAAACGGTGATCGAGGAAATCTCGTATTTCAATCCAATGAAAAACGAACGGTATACAGTGGTGGTGTAGTATGGCAAAGGAACTGAACAAAAATCTATTGAAAAAGATGCTCTACGACATGATGCTGATTCGTCATTTCGAAGAAAAAGCGGGGCAGATGTACGGGTTGAAAAAGATCGGCGGATTCTGCCATCTGTACAACGGGGAAGAGGCCGTAGCGGTAGGTTCCGTGGCTGCCATTGATCTGAAGAAGGACTACATCCTTACAGGGTACAGGGACCATGGACATGCTCTGGCCTGCGGGATGGATCCAAAAGGGATCATGGCCGAATTGTTCGGGAAGATCACTGGCTGTTCCCGCGGGAAAGGCGGTTCCATGCATCTGTTCGATGCGGAAAAACATTTTTTGGGGGGAAACGGGATTGTGGGTGCCCAGATCCCCATTGCTACGGGTGTAGCCTTTGCACAGAAGTATCGAAACGATGGGGGAGTGACCCTCTGCTTTTTTGGGGATGGAGCCATCCATCAGGGAGCTTTCCACGAGAGTCTCAACATGGCAAAGATCTGGAATCTCCCCATTGTGTACATTTGCGAGAACAATCAGTGGGGCATGGGTACCAACTTCCGAAAGGTGTCTTCGGTGGACGATTTCAGCTTGCTCGGTACCGCTTATGGGATTCCAGGGAAGCAGATCAATGGGATGGATGTGATCGAAGTATACCAGGAAGTATCGAAAGCGGTAGATCAAGCCCGTGAATCAGGTTTACCCAGCCTGCTGGAAGCTCGGACCTACCGGTACAAGGGGCACTCCATGAGCGATCCGGCCAAGTACCGGACCAGGGAAGAGGTGGAAGAGTACAGAAAACAAGACCCTATTCTGATTCTCAAAGATAAACTGATGCAAGAGGGAATCGTTACAGAGAAAGAGTACGAAAAGTACGATTCCCAGATCCAGGCCATTGTGGATGAGGCGGTGGAGTTTGCCGAGAAGAGCGAAGAGCCCGCTCTCCATACGATGTACGAAGATATCCTGGTAGATTAGGAGGAATCTCATGCCTGTTATCACGTATCGGGAAGCGTTGAATCAAGCCCTCGATGAGGAAATGGCCCGGGATGAATCGGTGTTCCTTATCGGTGAAGAAGTGGGAGAGTACAATGGAGCGTATAAAGTCAGTAAGGGGCTTCTGGATAAATATGGTCCGAAGCGGGTGATCGATACCCCCATCACGGAGCTCGGGTTCACGGGGATCGGAGTGGGAGCCGCGATGGTTGGTTTAAGGCCTGTGGTGGAATGGATGACCCATAATTTTGCCCTCCTTGCCTTAGACCAGGTGGTGAACAACGCGGCCAAGATGCGCTACATGAGCGGTGGGCAGTTCAAGCTCCCCATCGTGTTCAGGGGGCCGAATGGGCCAGCCGAGTATCTAGCTTCCCAGCATTCCCAGGCCCTGCAAACCTACTGGACCCATGTGCCGGGATTGAAAGTAGTTGCACCGGCTACGCCCTATGACGCGAAGGGGCTTCTGAAGTCTGCTATACGGGACGATAACCCCGTTGTGGTACTGGAAGGGGAGCTGATGTACGCATGGAAAGGTGAGGTGCCGGAGGGGGAGTACCTTGTTCCCATTGGAAAGGCCGATGTAAAACGGGAAGGAACGGATGTTACGGTAGTAACCTATTCAAAACCTCTTAAGGTGGTGCAGGAAGCAGCAGAGTTATGTGCCCAGGAAGGAATCCAGGTGGAGATCGTGGATCTTAGAACCTTGAGGCCCCTGGATGAAGAAACAGTGTATCGATCCGTTCGGAAAACCAACCGGGCAGTGGTGGTGGATGAGTCCTGGCCCATGGTTAGTGTAGGGTCTCACGTGGCCTGGCTCATTTCCAGGAACTGTTTCGATGTGCTGGATGCTCAGGTCGAACTGGTAGCTTCGGAAGATATTCCCATGCCCTACAACCACACACTGGAACTGGCAGCCCAGCCCTCGGTAACGAAGGTTGTCGCAGCGGTGAAAAAAGTTTTATACCTAGGAGAGTAACGATGGCAGAACGAATCCCCATGATTGCCCTTTCCCCCACAATGGAAGAAGGGAAAATCCTTTCCTGGAAAGTAAAGCCTGGAGATCAGGTAAAAAGTGGTATGGTGCTTTGCGAGGTGGAGACAGACAAGGCTACGATGGAGTACGAATCACCCCGTGAAGGCACTTTATTGAAACTCATTCGGCAGGAGGGAGAATCCGTAAAGGTAGGGGAACCGATTGCCTGGATCGGAAAACCAGGAGAACAGGTTCCAGACGAGCCTTCGCCTTCCAGAACAGCCGGGCTGGCAGATACGGGGCAAAAGGGCGAGATGGTAGAAAGCACGCGCCCGGCCGAAAGAGGGGCCCTTGCCGAAGGAGCAGTCCTTGCCGAAAGGGGCAAAGGAACAACCACCTCCGAAGCAAGCAGGAGGATCGAAGAAGGCAGGGGTGCCGCAACTGCTGGTGCAGGGGAAACAGGGAGAAAAGCGCCCGAGGGCTCTTCGTCCGCAGAGGAGAAATCAACCTTCCCCTTAGCTTCTATGCTCTCTTCCCCTTATGGGGGGAGCGTAAAATCCTCACCCCTTGCACGGAAGCTGTCATCCGAACTGGGTATCGATATACGCCGTATCCCGGGTTCAGGGCCTGGCGGTAGGGTGATCAAGCGGGACGTGTTGAGGTTCCGGGAGGCAGCAGGAAAGATGGAACTTCAACCCGAAACTGCTTTTCCGATTGCTTCGGCTGCCGCAGCTTCTTCGGAGCAGCCCCCTGTAGACAGGGAAATCCCTGTAAGCGGGATGCGGACTACAATTGCCAAGAGGCTTTCCGAGTCTTTCTTTACCGCCCCTCACTATTTTCTCCGGGTAGCAGTCCAGATGGACGCACTGATGGATGCCCGTTCCCGGTACAACGCCGAAAGTCCTCAGAAACTATCCCTCAATGCCTTTTTCATCAAACTGGCAGCCGAAGCTCTTCGAAGGCATCCTCAGATCAACTCGACCTGGAAGGGAACCAGCATCCAGATACACGGGTCTATCGATATCGGATTGGCCGTTGCCCTCCCCGATGGTTTGATCACTCCCGTGGTACGCAACTGCGGGGGGAAAGGGATTCGGGAAATCGATCAGGAACTGACTGCCCTTATAGAAAAGGCAAAGAAGGGAGGGCTGAAGCCAGAGGAGTACACGAACGCCACCTTTACCATCAGTAACCTGGGTGCTTACGGGATCGAGGAGTTTACCGCCATTATCAATCCCCCTGGCTCTGCCATCCTCGCTTTAGGGGAAATCAGAAAGGAACCGATCGCCACAGAAGCGGATGAAATCGTGATCCGCAGAATTCTGCGGATGACCCTTTCCTGCGATCACCGAACCATCGATGGGGCTGTGGGTGCTGTTTTCCTTCGGGATCTGAAAGGTATGATGGAAGACCCCTTCCGAATCATCCTGTAATACTATCCCCCCTCTTACGCCCGGCTTGCAAGGGTAAGGAGGGGGGTCTCAAGCGCGCTCTTGAAGGATTTTAAAAAACGCGCCCCATACGCACCGTCAGCTACCCGGTGATCTGCGGATAACCCAAACTCGATCATAGAAACGAAGGTAGTTGGACTTCCTTCCTTCGGTCTACGGAGCACCTCTCCCACGGAAAGGATCGCTACCTGAGGGGGATTCACGATCGCCTGGAACCGTTTTATCCCAAACATCCCCAGGTTGGTAAGGGTGATGGTTCCTCCCGCAATGTCTTCGGGACTCAATTTGCCTTCCTTTGCACGGGAAGAAATTTCCTCCCATTCTTCCTGAAGGGACTGGAGGGGTTTCGTTCCGCAATCTCGCAGTACAGGAACGAACAAACCAGCCGGGGTATCCACTGCAATCCCCACATGTACCTGGGAAAACACTTCCACCTTTCCCCCTCCGATCCAGGATGCGTTGAGTAATGGGTACTGTTCCAGTGTAAAGGCCAGGAATTTCGCCAGAAGAACAGTGAAGGAAAGAGGGGTTCCCCGTTCTTTCAGCGCTCTATGAAAAGACAACAGGGCATCTACCTCTACATCCGCCCAGAGGGTAAACTGAGGGATCGTAGTCCAGCTCTGGACCATCCGCTCTGCTGCCCGGACCTGGAAGGGGGACAGGGTTTGGAGGATCGAAATCTTACGTGATGAACTACTTTGCGAAGAAAAAACCCTGGATGGATGCGCTGGGGTTGGCTCGGCCTTCCCCTGTACCAGGCTCGATAGATCCCGTTCCACCACTGCCCCCCCAGGCCCGGTGCCTCGAAGGGTAGATAGATCGATCCGGTTCTCCTGAGCCAACCGTTTCACCAGGGGGGAGGCAGGAGTGTAGGCAGACTGAAAGTCTTTCAGGTCCCTTTTCCCTGGTGCCTCGTATTTATCTTCCTGTGAGCCTCGTTTCTTTGTGCCTGGAGGGCTTTCGGCTTGGGATCGTTCTTCCTTCCTCTTCGATGCGGCGGTCGGTTTCTCCTTTCCTGTAAGGGTCGAAGGGTGGGTGCTATCATCTGGAGCGGAGAGATACGCCACGGCTTTTCCAACCTCCTGGGTTGATCCCGCAGGAACGAGGATTTCTTCCAGCACCCCATCGGCCGGGGATTCCACCTCGACAACGGCTTTGTCGTTCTCCACAGTAAAGAGGATTTCTCCTTTGATAACTGGGTCTCCGACTTTCTTCACCCATTCCATTACGGTCCCCTGTGTCATGGTAAGTCCCAGTTTGGGCATGAGGATCTCGGTGCGCATCAGTTTTCCTCCCGATAGAGTACCTGCTTGACTGCCTTTTCGATATCCGCCACTTTGGGGGCCACATATTCCAGCAGGGGAGGGCTGAAGGGGATGGGAACGTTCTTCGTTCCTACCCTGAGAATGGGGGCATCTAGATGGAAGAAGGCTTCCTGCTGGATCTGGGCCGCTATCTCTGCACCTGCCCCTCCGTGAACCACCCCTTCGTGGGCAACGATGCATCGATGCGTTTTGCGAACCGATGTTACGATGGTCTCCAGATCGAAGGGTTTGATGGTGAGTAGGTCGATGATCTCCACTTCGATTCCCTCTCTGGAAAGGGTCTGGGCAGCTTCGAGAGCCTTCTGTACCATGATCGAGTAGGTCGCGATCGTTACGTCCTTTCCTGCTCTGCGAACTTCAGCTTTTCCTAAAGGAGTGAGGTACTCTTTGTCTGGAACTTCTCCTTTTTGGGGGTACAATAATTTGTGTTCGAAAAAAATTACCGGGTTGTTACTCCGAATAGCCGATTTCAAGAGTCCCTTAGCAGTGGCAGGACTGGAAGGGGACACCAGGATGAGTCCCGGGATATTCATCAACCACCCCTCTACACTCTGGCTATGCTGGGCTGCAGCTCCGGGAACGATTCCGTCAGGAGCCCGAACCACAAGGGGGATATCCGCCTGGCCTCCGAACATATACCGGTTCTTGGCAATCTGATTTACCAATTCATCGTAGGCAACGGAGATAAAGTCCGCGAAATGCATGTCTGCCACAGGACGCAGGCCGGTAAGGGCAGCTCCCAGGGCAGAACCGATAATGGCGGTTTCACTGATAGGGGTATCGAGGACTCTACCGGGGAAACGATCCGGAAGCCCCTTGAACTGCCCGAAAATTCCGCCCTGCCGGGCAATATCTTCACCCATCACAAACACAGTGGAGTCTCGCTCCATCTCTTCGATCATGGCTTGCAGGGTAGCTTCGGAAAAGGAGATGATACTCATACCAGCACCTCCTGATCAGAGCTGAAAAGGTCCTGGATCGCTTCATCGGGCTCGGGATACGGATCCTCCTCTGCGTAACGAACAGCTGCTTCTACTTCCTCCTTCGCTTCCTTCCATAGGAGATCGATTTCTTCGGGTTGAATAAAGGAGTGTTCCAATAGGTACGAGGTGTACCGCTTGATAGGATCGTTCTCTTCTGCCTGGTTTTTCACCTCCTCCCTGGTGCGGTACTTCTCCGGGTCTCCCACGTAGTGCCCTTTGACCCGGTAGGTGCGGCACTCGAGGAGGATCGGCCCTTTACCAGATCGGAGCCGATCGATCAAAGTGTGGGATACGTTGTATACTTCTACCACATTGTTCCCGTCTACCGTATACCCATCGATCCCGTACCCTGCTGCCCGATCGGAAATTCGGGAAACGGCAACTCCGTACGATGCGGGGGTAGTGGAAGCGTACAGGTTGTTCTCGTTGATAAAGAGAACGGGCAATTTCCAGATGGCAGCCATGTTCAAGGCCTCGTGGAAGGTGCCCCTGTTGGATGCTCCGTCCCCAAAGAAACAAATCGCCACCTGATCGGTCTTTTTCATCCAGGCTGTCATGCCGGCTCCGACAGCGATGGTGAACCCTCCTCCAACCACTCCGTTTGCCCCCAGCATTCCTACTGAAAAATCGGCGATATGCATGGATCCCCCCTTCCCCTTGCAGTACCCGCTACGCTTTCCGTACAGTTCTGCCATCATGCGGGTCATCTGTGCTCCCTTGGCAAGAGCGTGCCCATGGCCGCGGTGGGTGGATGTGATCCAGTCGTTCTTTCGAAGGTTCGCCATGATCCCTGCGGCGATCGCTTCTTCTCCGATATACAGATGGACGAAACCAGGAATCCGTTTAGCTAAAAACAATTCTTCCACTCGGGTTTCGAAACTCCGTATCCGTATCATGGTACGGAGAAGTTCCTTCTTTCCTTGCGAAGTAAGTTCTAGAAATGCATTGGGAAACTCTTTGATACGTACGCCCATAGTCTGCTCCTTGCCGAAAACGTTCAGTGGGTTTGAATCCCGAAGTTGAGATGCAATTTTTATGCCTAGTTAGAAAAATAAGGCTGTCTTTATTTACATTGCGTAAATGGAATTATGATAATGCAGAAAACGAAAAAAACCTTGCGTGTTTCAGATTGTCACAGTATACTGAAATAACTTGTTACGAATCGGAGCATAGTATGATTCAATGGACTGTTTCCAACCGGGTGGTAGAAACTCAGATAGAGAGATCCGGTGAGATAGGAACCCTGACCCGCTCTGTGCCCGAAGGGTTTTACAAAACGATCCTGGATTCCATCTCTGATGGGATCATCCTACTCGATCGGGATGGGTATGTGCTGGACATCAATGCTGCGGGAGCAACGATCCTGGGTATCGAGAGGGATAGGAGCCGGTTCCGACACGTGAGTGAATTGGTGGACTTCAGACCCGTAATCCTGGATGTTCTGGAATCAGAACAGGGTTACATTGAGCGGGAGTTCATCCTCCATAGCCCATCCCGGGGAAGGCTCCACTTCATTAAATCGGCCATCGTAATCCGTAACGAGGAAGGGGAGATGATCGGAGTGATCGATACCTTTCGGAAGGTGGATTCTGTCCATAATATGATCGCTCGTTTCACCGGCGCAAAGGCAAAGTTCAGTTTCAACGATATCATTGGAAAGGATCCTTTGTTCATAGAGGCCGTCCAGCTTTCCCGTCTGGCTGCGGGTAGCTCTGCCAATGTCCTTCTAGAAGGGGAAAGCGGAACAGGCAAGGAAATCTTTGCCCATGCGATTCATAAGGAAAGCAGCCGTGGTAACGGCCCTTTCATCATCGTGAATTGCGCCAGTCTTCCCCTATCCCTCATCGAAAGCGAGCTGTTTGGGTATGAATCGGGATCCTTTACCGGTGCCCGGAAAGAAGGGTTCGCGGGGAAGTTCGAACAGGCCAACGGCGGAACCCTGTTCCTGGACGAAATTGGGGAAATGCCCCTCGATATGCAGGCAAAGCTCCTGCGGGTAATCCAGGACAAGACCTTTACCCGGATCGGCGGTTCTAAGGAAATTACCGTTGATCTTCGGATCATAGCCGCTACCAACAAGAATCTTCAGGAGCAGGTATGGAAGGGAAGTTTTCGGGAAGATCTCTACTACCGGTTGAATGTTCTTCGGATCCATATCCCCAGTCTCAGGGAGCGACCGGCAGACATCCCTCTCTTGGTAAGGCATTTCCTCAGAAAGTACGCGTTACGGGATGGCAAGCCTATCCCCACAGTCGACCCCGAAGCTCTTCAGCTGCTTTCTTCCTATCCCTGGCCCGGGAATGTCCGGGAACTGGAAAATCTCGTGGAAAGGCTGATTGTTCTCAATCGTAAGCCACAGATAGGGGTGAAAGACCTCCAACCCTATCTTGGGGCTACCAGAGGAGGGGGACCGAACGGTTCCGCCGCAGCTATTGGTGTACCCATGAATGGGCTTCGAAGGTTGGATGTAATCGAGAAGGAAGAAATCCGAAAGGCTCTTTCGATCTGTAGCGGCAATGTTTCCCATGCTTCCAAGATGCTGGGGATCAGTCGAAACACCCTCTATAGAAAGATGAAGCAGTACTCTCTTCCATTCAAAGATTGAGATAGATATGTAGCTAACCGCGGCGATTTACTTGAAGGCGGTTACTCCACGAGGAAGGCGCGCTATGCCAGGATCGAGGGAAGCCCCCCTCAGGGGCTTCCCCGTTACCTGCCTTCCGACCCTATTGTATTTCCCCTCACTTGATGGGTGTGTACAGACCTGCACCTACAGGTAGGTAGAGGGAGAGGGAAGGGATGAAGGTGATGAAGACAAGGGCTAAAATGGCGGCAATAACCATAGGAATTACGTATCTGACCATCTGTGTATTGATGTCGCTTTGGATGAGGTTTGCCGTCACATAGAGGTTCACTGCCACAGGGGGGGTAATCTGCCCAATAGCGAGGGAAATAACAAAAACGATCCCAAAGTAGAGGGGATCGATATGGAGGAGCTTCAAAGCGGGTAGGATGATCGGCATGAATACATAGGTGATGGATATGGCATCGAGGAACATACCTGCCACGATCATAACCGCGTTGGTGAGAAGCACGAACACGAGCGGATTGGAGGTAAGACTGGAAACGAGCTGCGCCGCCGCATCAATCACTCCTAAAGTGGCTGCCGCCCAGGAAAAGATCCCTGCCATCGAAACAACGAACATCACCACTGCTGAAGACATTACGGTATCTGAGAGGGCCTGGAACAGGACACTCCAGGTAATCGTGCGGTACACGAGGGTTCCCACTAAGAGGGCGTAAAATACACCCATGATAGCTGCCTCGGTAGGTGTGGCTACACCTGCATAGATGGATCCCAGAATGATCACAGGTGCTAAGAGGGCCCAGAAGGAATTGATGAAGGCTTTCAAAAGTTCTTTCGGGGTCCCCTTCTCTTCCGTACCCCGGAAGTTATGAGTGCGGGCTACCCAATAGGTGGCGATAATCAGAAAAATTCCTACGATAATCCCGGGGATTACCCCTCCGAGGAATAGGGCTCCCACAGAAACATCGGTGAGGTTCCCGTACACGATGAAGGCTATACTGGGAGGAATGATGATGGAAAGACCCGCGCCAGCCGCAATGGTGGAGGCGGCGAAGTACTTGTCGTACCCCTGTTTGATCATCGGCGCGATGAACACCAGGCCCAGTGCGGCTGCGGTTGCAGGACCGGAACCAGATACGGCTCCCCAGAAAATACAGGTAATGACACCCGCAATGGCCAGCCCCCCCACATTCTTCCCTGTGAGCAGGATGATGAATCGGGAAATCCCATCCACGATCCTGGATTTCTCCATCAGGTTACCGGCCAGGATGAAAAAAGGAATAGCTACCAGGGGAAACTTGGCTATGTTTGCTTCAAAATTTCGGGAAATCATCGCCGTTCCCAAATCGAAGGATAGGATGGCCCCGATCCCAGCTACCCCTAATGCGGTACCGATGGGGGTACCAAAGAGGATCAACAAGAGGAACAGTCCAAACACGATGATAGCAGCCATGGGTTATTCCTCCTTACTTTCGGTTTGTTTCAGCATCCTATAGGTGCTCTTGATAAGTTCCCGGATCACCACGAGGGAAAAAATCGGAGTACCCAGGCTATAGATCCAGGTAGGAATCCCCAGTGCTTCCGATGTGGTCTTATAGAAAGTGATGTTTTTGTAGATTTCCCTGAGGGAGTTAGTGATCAAAAAAATGAACAGCAAGGTCCCCAGTACTCCAGCCCCTATGATGGCAACCTTTTTCAAGGAAGGAGAAAACAGGTCGAACAGGTTCGTCATCTTCAAATTCGTCCCCTTCCGAAAGGCCATGGATATTCCCAGGAGGGTAATCCACACGAACATGTTCACAGTAATTTCTTCGGTAAACGCGATACTGTGTTTGAAAAAGTACCGGTTTATCACGTTAATGAAAGTGATGAGGGACATGATTCCCAGAAGAACGGCACCGATCAGTTCATCCAGGTGAAGGTTTTTCTTCATCGGAAGGCTCCTTTACGAAAAGAAAAACCGGCCGTAAAACCGGCCGGTCGAATAGTTAGGAACGATTACTTCATGTCTGCCACAGCCAGATCGTACAGTTCCTTTCCGATCTGGGGAACCCATTTGTCATAGATCGGTTTGGTAGCATCTTTGAAGGCTTGCATCTGCGCTGGCGTGAGATCCGTTATGGTCATCCCCTTTTCTTTTGCAAGTTTGAAGGGTTCTGGAGGCAGTTCTTTTACGTTGAATTTGGTTTTAAGAAGATTGAGGGACTTTTCCCCATCCAGATACGCCCGAGCCAGGGCTTTCTGATACTCTGCTGCCTCTAAAGCGCTATCCTGGATTGCCTTCTTGATATCCTGAGGGAACTTTTCCCAGAGCTTCATATTGAGGCCAAAGATCAAAGGATCCAGTACATAGTACCAGTTGGTCATGTACTTGTGGTACTCCCAGATCTTCACCACAGTGAGAACGGACTTGGGGTTCTCCTGACCATCCACTACCCCCTGCTGGAACGCGGTGACCGCATCTGCCCAGTTCATGTTCACAGGATCCGCTCCCAATTGTTTGAAGATATCGATGAAGAGGGGAGACCCAACAACCCGGATCTTGAGACCCGCCACATCCTGAGGAGTCTTTACTTCCCGCTTGCTGTTGGTAAGCTGCCGGAATCCGTTTTCTCCCCAGGCGAGGAACTTCACTCCGCCCTTCTCCAGATCTTCTATGATCTTCTTGCCAGCTTTCCCATTCTCGATTTTGTCCACGTTCTCGTAGGTCCCAAGGAAGAAAGGCAGGTTGAACAGGTTGAGGGATTTGATGACGGTAGATGCATTGATGGTGGATTCTACTACGAAGTCGATCGCTCCATCAGCTACAGCCTGGTACCAGTTTGTCTGCTTTCCAGCCAAGAGGGCAGAACCGAAGTAGGGTTTCACATTGATCTTGCCCTGGGTTTTCTCTTTGATGAGATCAGCCCACCGCTGGGCACCGATTCCCCAATCGAAAGCAGGTCCCACGTTGACTTGCATAGTGTACTCTGCTTTGGGTTTGAACTCTTCCTTCGCGCCACCGCTAAAGAGGGGAGCGGTAACCAGAAGGAGTGCCAGTAGAACCGTCGAGATTTTTACCATTTGTTTCATTCCATATACCTCCTGAACCATAGTTTTAGCCTTCCCTTCTCTATCCGTCAAGGCAAGTATCAATGTAGGGAATGCTCGTACATTTAGAACAAGAACTGTGCCAAATGCAAAGTATGTACCGCTATCTATTTTCATAGACACAAAATAGTGATAGGAAGGGTGACTCCCCCTCCTTTAGGGTGTTCGGTATTGAGACAGTTCTTCCATAGGGTTGTGAAAAATTGGGGCACTTTCCGGGTTCATTTTATTCTTCTATTCCTTGCCCTCCAACGTTAGCTTCGGTATTATGGATAAAGATTCGGAACAATCGAGGAACAGAGGGGGTATGTATGCCGCAGTATCAGTATGATGTAGCCATTGTGGGAGCAGGGCCGGGAGGGTATGTGGCTGCTATTCGGGCCCGGCAGTTGGGGTTGACTACCGCTATTATAGAGATGGACAAGCCCGGCGGAGTGTGCCTGAACATCGGGTGTATCCCTTCAAAAGCATTGATCCACCAGGCCGAATTGTATAGATCGATTTCATCCTTGCATGAATTGGGGATAAAAGTCGATTCCTCCAGTTTTTCCTACGAATTGGTATTCAAGAAATCGAGAGCCGCTGCCGAGCGACTCTCCAAAGGAGTCCAGTTCCTATTGAAAAAAAACGGTGTTGTGTATATTCCGGGGAAAGCTTCCTTTGAGGATCCGCACACCCTCCGCATAGAAGGGAAGGATGGGATGCAACAGGTTACTGCATCCCGTGTAATCATCGCTACGGGTTCAAGGCCGAAATCCATTCCCGGATTTGAAATCGATGAAGATCGTGTTCTATCATCCACAGGTGCGTTGATGTTACGGGAGTTACCTGAACGGCTTTTGATTCTGGGGGCAGGAGCAATCGGAGTAGAGTTTGCCTATGTGATGAATGCTTTTGGGGTTGAAGTAACGGTGGTGGAAATGCTACCCCAGATCCTTCCGTTGGAGGATTCAGAGGTTGTAACAGTGGTAGAGAAGGAGTTCGTCAAGCGGGGTGTAAAGTTCCATGTAGGCACCCGGGCTATGGGAATGGAGAAAGGGAACTCTTCGATTCAGGTTCGTCTCCAGAAAGGGAACGAATCTCCTTTTACGGTAGAAGCGGACAAAGTCCTCGTCGCAGTCGGCCGCGCACCGAATACAGAGGGGTTGGGGTTGGAAAAAATCGGAGTGGCCCTGGAAAAAGGGTTCATCAAGGTAGGGGATTACTACGAGACTTCTGTACGTGGTGTATATGCGGTAGGAGATATAGTGCCTACACCTCTTCTTGCCCATGTTGCATCCAAAGAAGGGGAAATCGCAGTAGAGCACATCGCAGGCAAAAACCCTCCCCCCCGTATCCCCTTAGATGAAATTCCCCAGGCTGTGTACTGCGATCCCGAAGTGGCCAGTTTCGGTGTAACAGAAAACGAAGCGCAGAAGAGGGGGCTGAAGTACACGAAGGCGATCTTCCCCTATCGGGGGGTGGGTAAAGCAGTGGCAGTGGAAAATGCCGAGGGGATGGTGAAACTTCTCTTCGATCCTTCTACGGGAGAGATCCTGGGCGCTCACATCGTGGGATTGCAGGCAACAGAGCTGATCCATGAGATTCTACTCGCAAAGAAGACGGAAGCGGGAACGGAAGACATAGCCGCCATGATCCATGCCCATCCCACCCTTTCTGAAGGGGTGATGGAAGCTGCCCGAGCAGCGGAAGGATGGGCGATCCATATCTAGACGTATACTACCGATCTAGACCTACCCTACCGCGACCTCTATCCGGTAGGGGGGTCAAAAGCCCCTTTGCAACCTTTCCTCTATCAGAGAAAGAGCCTTCGAGGCAGGGAGGGGAAGGTACAGGTCCGTGAGGGAAAAGGTAAAAGCGGAAGGTTCGGGATTGATCTCGAGGATAAAGGCTCCGTTCTTCCTGGCAATGCGGGGTAAGTCTGCTGCGGGATACACTTCCCCTGTGGTACCAATCACGATGAGGCAATCGGTACGTTCCATCGCGTGGAAGGATGCGGAGAGAGCGTCAGGGGGAATCGGTTCTCCGAAGAACACGAAATCGGGCTTCAAAAGTCCATCACAGGAAGGGCAGCGTGGTGGCAAGGTCTCGAGGGATACGGAGGCAACCGAATAGACCTTATCGCATGCAAGGCATCGGAGACTTCGGGAGTTCCCATGGTACTCGATTACCTTTTGACTCCCTGCACGGTGATGAAGGTTGTCGATGTTCTGGGTAATGAGGACCTTCAAATAACCCCTCTGTTCCCAGGCAGCTAGAATAGAATGGGCTTCGTTCGGTTGAGCTTGTCGAAATTTTTCGAAGAATACGTCCCGTATCACCCGCCAGCTTTCCCCTGGGTGGGAACGAAAGTAAGAGATTTCCAGTAGTTCGGGATTGTACTGGTTCCACACCCCTCCTTGCCCTCGGAAAGGGGGAATCCCGCTTTCCACCGAAATTCCTGCACCTGTAAAGGCAGTCAACCAATGAGAGTTCTGGATTTTCTTTGCGGCAAGTTCTAGGTCTTTTTCTAAGGATGGCATACCGGACAGTCAGGGATTGCGTCTACTGTTTCAGATTACTATTAGTTGGAAGCGTGTTTTCGGTCTAGAATTTTCTCCAGGGTATAGCTTGTCAGGATGTCCGAAACACCTTTAGAAACTTCTACCCATACTCCATGGATGAAGCAGGTATCCATCCTCGGACATCCGGAATCCTTTTCTTTCTCTATTTCCGAGCAATTGGAGCAAGGGGTAAGTTTTACCCCTTCTCCTACTGCCAGAAAGATATCCTGGATGGTGATTTCACGTGGATCTTTGGCAAGAACGAATCCACCCCCAGGTCCACGAACAGATCGGATGATTCCGGCCTTCTTGAGTCTGAAGAAAATTTGCTCGAGGAACTCTGGAGATATATCCTCTTCCTCTGCAATTTGTTTGATGGATACGGGCTTATCCGTTTGGGATCCCGCTAAATTGGCTACAGCCCGTAGCGCATACCGACCTTTTGTGGTTACCCTCATATACTACCCTAATAGATTATTATATCACTCAACGAAAAAAAAGGAAAGCGATTTTATCAAGAGTTCACCCGTTCCACGTACTCGTTCGTTTCCGTGTTGATCATGATCTTTTCGCCTTGTTTGATGAAGATCGGTACACGGACAGTGAGCCCTGTTTCCAGAACAACCGGCTTGGTTGCACCCGTTACAGTATCCCCCTTCAATGCTTCATGAGCTTCTTTTACGGTGAGCACGATTTTATAGGGAATCTTAATGTCGATGGGATTCCCTTCCCAGAAAGTTACATAGTAGCTATGCCCCTCCTGGAGGTAGTACTGTTTGTCTTCCAACCCCTGTTTGGGGACAGTGAACTGTTCGTAACTTTCATT
>CALKLC010000009.1 GCA_937991975.1 uncultured Spirochaetales bacterium
GGGATCCCCCTGGCGTGTAATCTGTTCCAGTCGAAAATCTTCGTCGAACAATCCCTTTTGTATCCCCATCTTCGGTCCCTCCTGGCCAAAGGGTACCATACAATTACCTTTTAGAAAATTCCTAAGTTTTTAGAGGTGCCCTCTATTTGGTTTCGGTACTGATTGATCGGGAATTCCATCGGTTCCTCCTTTATTTTTCCACAATCGTGTATGAGAGTAGGGCTTCCGCTATTTCCACTCCGCTCGATTCTACACCGCTAGTTGAAACTCCAGTACCCGAAACCCCGCTGCCCTCCCGTTTCAGCACGGTGAGTCCACGGGTAAGGACATCCTTCGCTCTGCCCGGCAGGTCAGAAAAGGCTTTTTCAATGTCAAGGAACTGCTCGGTGGAGGCAACAACCTTGATGAACTCCGTACCATAGGGTGGGCCCAGCTGGAAGCGGAAAGGGTAAGAGGCATCAGGGATGGTCACCACTGTTCCTCCCTGGATCCTGTTTCCCCTGTAGTACGGGTTGGGGAAGATCAGCTGGATCTTCCCGTTCACATCGATATGGTACACTTTGAGATAGGCGTCCCGGTTCACGAACACGTGGATCGTGAGATCTTCTCCAGTCTTATACACAGCCCCGGAGCCGCGGCTCGACACAGCACGCACTAGGAGGGATCCCTTCGAGGCAGCGAGCAGGTTTTCCAGATCCTTCCTCTCGTTCATTGTTCGGCCCAGTGCCGGTGGTTCCAGATCGATCCGGGGGGGGACTTCCTGGGAAGGCACAAGGATGTCCGTGCTTCCCACCAGTTCCCCTGTAGTCAGACTTGCCATTTCTAGATGTAGACGCACAGCCCCGTTTGGTTCTTTGAAGTAGTTACCGTACAGTACCGCGTCTACATCGGTAGTCTTGAAGAAATCCCGGTACAGTTTTCGAAATTCCGGATCCATGTTTTCCACCGCATGCCGGGCGAACAGTTTGATCCGTGGAGATCCCTGCAGTAGAGTCGCCAGCTTCTCTTCCAGATACCGGGAAAAGGCGCTTCCCAACCCTGTATATTCGTAGGTAAAAGTGCCAAACGCGGTAGTCAATACCGGTTTGAAGTAGTTCTTTGCCATACCTTCCAGAGCTTCTGCTATTTGTACCTCCCAGGGTGGGGCCGCGGAAAGAGGCGCCAACGCGATCCAGAGTCCGATCCCCACGAGTAGCTTTCTGATTCGAAGATTCCGATTCATAAACCACACGCCTCCTTCCTGTGTTCTATGCATGGTGGTGCCAAAATTGTGGCACTCTCAGATGCGTTTGTAAAGAACACTTTCTAATTTTACAGATCCAATGATAGTGTGCGATGGGAAGCTGCGCAAGGCTCGGGATCCATCCATACAAGTATGACACCCTGAAGGATCCGAGCATCGCCTCACTTCAATGCAGAAGGATCCGTACCTGGAGGGATGGGCTTGCTATCATCCAGGGGGCGGGGATAGATCGCCCTTCGCGGGTCGAAACACCTGTGTACTGTATCCCTGGCAGAATAGAAACCCGCTCTTCCCGCAACCGTTTATTGTAGGAGACGCCATACCAGATGGGGCGAATGATCCCAAACACCTTCGAAGCCGCGAAGATTGGCAATCCGATCAGGATCATATTCCGGGCTAATGTAAAATTCCACCTGCCCTCGAATGTAGTGAAAGAAGCAGTCTCTAACGCCAAATACCCAGGGGTTCCGAATACTCCGAAGGCTATGAGCCCTCCTCCCCACAAGATCTCCCACCAGACAGATCATCCCTCCCAAAGAATCCCCCTGCGTGAAGGATCCGACCCCAAAGCCAGGGATCAAGTTCAGCACAATGGGCAGAGCGATCTTCTTTTCTTACTCACTGCATAGCAGGCTGGCACAGAGGATGAGGAGGAAACCGAAAAGCAGGATGCGCTTCCTGGTTCCACCTCTTATAAAGGACTTTTTTGCTTATTCTACCAGGCGATGTGCCCCCTCAGTACCTGTGGCTGCTGCCGCCACTTTATGAACATTCAAAAATCCAGGTGGGCAATAGCCGGAGGCTCTTTCATTCTGTATACTCACCCAATGCCTGACATGGTAGAAAAGGTGCAGGAAGAACTCCGGCGAATGGGTAGCGAACCAGTGCGGCTGAGTGCCCGGCGGTTCTTCAAGGAGGAAGTACGCCTCCACGGGGTAAAGGCTCCGCAGGTGGAAAAGCTGGCCAGAGCCCTGTTCAAGAATATCGAAGCAGAGGGGAAACAGCAGCTCTTCGGTTACTGTGAGGAACTCCTTCGAAGCGGGTACCTGGAAGAAGGGTTCGTGGCCTGCCACTGGTCGTATGCCGTACGGGAGGAGTTCGAACCGGAGGATTTCTTCATCTTCGAACGCTGGATCGGCCGATACGTAACCAACTGGGCGGTTTGCGACACCTTCTGTAACCATACGGTGGGTGAGTTCCTGGAACGGTACCCCGCCTACATCGGCGAACTTCCCCGCTGGACACGCTCCACTAACCGTTGGGTCCGCCGGGCCTCGGCCGTATCCCTAATCATTCCTGCCCGCAAGGGGAAGTTCCTGGCCGACGTGTTTACCTTAGCAGACCTGCTCCTCCTCGATCCAGAGGATATGGTACAGAAAGGGTACGGGTGGCTTTTAAAGGTAGCGAGCGAGCCTCATCAAAAGGAAGTGTTCGATTTCGTGATGAACCGAAAAGACCGCATGCCCCGTACTGCCCTGCGGTATGCGATAGAAAAAATGCCTCCAGAACTGAAGAAGCGGGCAATGGAGAGGTGAAATTTGACAAATCGGCACCCTGCATCTATCATTTTCTGTGAATTATGATCGAAATTCGGGTTTACAAAACATCGTACATCGATTCCTTCTGATGCTGGTCTATTCGGCGGGTTCCGGGTGAGCGAGGCGGTAACCTTGAATAAGTATCCATTCTCTCCGTCACAGCTTTGCCACTCATCTGCTGGAGGATGGAACGGATCTGCGGTACATCCAGGAACTCCTGGGTGACAAAAGTTCCCGTACTACGGAGAGGTACACCCATGAGAGCAACCGGGATATCCGGAACATTCGTAGTCCGTTGGAAAGGTACCATGCATGAATTACGGGATAAATTACATGATGATAAAGGGAGTTAAGCGGCATACTTAGAAAAGGTGAAAGATATGGCAATTCCTGATTATCAAGCATTTATGCTACCGCTTTTAAATTATTCTGCGGACAAGCAAGAGCATTCAATAAACGACGCAGTTGATAAACTATCTGATCAATTTAACCTAAATGAAGAGGAAAGAAAATTACTACTTCCAAGCGGAACCCAATATATTGTGGACAATAGAATTGGATGGGCAAAAACATATTTAACAAAAGCAGGACTCTTAGAGTCAACAAAGAGAGGTTTTTTCAAAATTACTCAAAGGGGGTTAGATTTTTTAAAGACAAAGCCTAAAGAAATCAATGTTAATGTTTTAATGCAATTTGATGAATTTAGAGATTTTAGAAAAAGAAGAAATAAAGTAGGAAAAGATGATCGAGATGAAGAAGAGGCTAGTTATACTCCTCAAGAAGCATTAGAGTATGGATTTTCAAAAATAAATGAGACTCTTGCGGATGATTTAATAAAAAAAATAAAAGAATGTAGTCCTTCTTTTTTTGAAAAATTAGTAATAGATTTACTTGTAAAAATGGGTTACGGTGGTTCAAAACAAGAGGCTGCTCAAGTAATTGGGAAATCAGGCGATGAAGGGATAGATGGAATCATAAAAGAAGACAAATTAGGACTTGATGTTATTTATGTCCAGGCAAAACGATGGGAAAATATTATTGGTAGACCAGAAATACAAAAATTTGTTGGTGCACTTGCGGGGCAAAAAGCGAATAAAGGTATATTTATTACAACTTCATCTTTTACAAAAGAGGCTGAAGAATATGCTAAAGG
>CALKLC010000010.1 GCA_937991975.1 uncultured Spirochaetales bacterium
TTTCGGCTTTTTTGAAATCCCCCCCTGCCTCCATAAGGGCCTTTTTACAGTCCATCATACCTGCGCCGGTTTTTTCCCTGAGCGCTTTTACATCTTCAGCTTTGATTTCCACGGTTCTTCTCCTATGTGTTTGTATGTACAGATCATTCTTCGTACAATTTGTCTTCGTCGATTCCAGCTTTAGCGGCTACATCCTCCTCCTCCGGAGGAGCTTCCTTGTCTTCCGGTGTGTAGTTGGAATAGTCTTCGGTGGTGAAACCTTCCTCTTCGTCCGCGGCTACGCCTGTGCGTACAGCCAGAGGAATCCTCTCTTCCTCTTCATCCTCAGAATAACGTGCCCGAACCGCTTCTTCATCGATGATGGGTTCCTCGTCCTCCTGGTACGATTCGATCACTTCGAGGCCGATTTCGTTATCCGCTTCGATCACTGCGTTGGAAATGATTTGTGTGAAGAGTGTAATGGATCGGATGGCATCATCGTTTCCAGGGATGGGATAGTCGATCCCTTCCGGGTTACAGTTAGTGTCCACTACCGCGACAATAGGGATCTTCATCCGCTGCGCTTCTGCTACGGCAATAGCTTCTTTTCGGGTATCGATGATAAAGATAATCCCGGGCAGCTCTTTCATGTCCTTGATACCGCCCAGAGTCTTTTCCAATTTCGCTTTCTCTTTCATGAGGGCGGCTACTTCTTTTTTTGTCATCCCTTCGAAGCTACCGTCCACTTCCATTTTTTCCAGTTTCTTCAACCGGAGAAGGGACTTCTTGATGGTGGCAAAATTGGTAAGCATTCCCCCTAACCATCGGTTGTTCACGTAGAACATCCCGCAACGTTCCGCTTCCCTCTGAATGGCACCCTGGGCCTGCTTTTTGGTGCCGACGAAGAGAACAGACTTCCCTTCCAGAACTGTTTTCCTTACCGCTTCATAGGCTTCTTTGATAGCGGCGATGGTTTTTTGAAGATCGATGATGTGGATCCCATTTCGTTCGGCGAAAATGAATTTCTTCATCCGGGGATCCCAGCGCTTGGTCTGATGCCCGAAGTGAACTCCAGACTCAAGTAAATTTTTCATGGTTACTACGGCCAAGTGTTCCTCCTCTACCCATACGCTTTGTATGGTCCTTCTCTAATTCTCGTTCGGTAATACCGACGGAAGATTCCTACCCGTAGAACGGGTAGTTGTTACGCTTCAAGATGACATAAATCGAGCGAATTGGCAAGCCCATCACCGTACTGTAGTTCCCCCGGAGTGTTTCCACAAAGCATGCGGCTCGCTGCTGTATCCTGTACCCTCCCGCTACACCCTGCCACTCCCCTGTGTTGAGGTACCATTGGATCTCACCATCTTCCAAGGGTGCGAAACGAACCCATGCAGTTTCCGAAGTGTAATCATAATGGTTGGTATGCCTATCGTAAAGAGCGACACCTGTGATTACCCGATGAGACCTGCCTGCCAGTATCCTCAGGAAGCTCTCTGCTTCGTCCCGATTCTTTGGTTTCCCGAGAATCCGTTTCCCACAAATCACTACCGTATCCGCGCCGATGAACCATCGGGATCCCCGCACAAGTCGTTTCGTCAGTACACTTTCTATTTTCCTTTGAGCCAGCTTACAGACAAACTGATGGATATCTCCCGATCCATCCCAGCTTTCGTCGATCTCTTCCGCACAAACAATGAAAGGGATCCCCATCTGTTTGAGCAGTTCCTGACGTCTTGGGGAAGAGGAAGCGAGTACCACGGTATCCATGGCTGGCATTGTACTGAAAGTGTAACAAATGGTACAGAAGGCTGTTCCTTTTTCGGGTACAAGTACAGGAAGAGGAGAAGACCCGTATGAAACGTATGATCGTCGAAATCAATGAAACCCTCTGTACTGGGTGTGGTCTCTGTATCCCTAACTGTGCCGAGGGCGCCTTGAAGATCGTGGATGGCAAAGCAAGAATCGTCAGTGACCTTTTCTGTGATGGGCTCGGGGCCTGTATTGGACATTGTCCGGAAGGAGCGATCCGGGTTGTAGAGAAGGAGGCTGAGCCATACGATGAGTGGAGGGTGATGGAGAGAGTGGTAAAGGCTGGACCTGCTCTGGTGAAAGAGCATCTCCGTCATCTGGAAGAACATGGGCAGAAGGAGTACCTTCGACAGGCGAAAGAGTTCCTTACTTTGTTTGGGTACGAACTTCCTGCACTGGATCAAGGAGAAAACAAAAGGATAGAGGAATCTATGAAACCCAGCCAAGCGAAGGATCATCCGTTCAAAAATGTCCAGTCAGACGAGGATAAGGAGCCCCAGAGGCCTAACCCTCCTTACCAGTGGCCTGTACAGCTTCATCTGGTCAATCCTTCTTCCCCACACTTCAGGAATAGAGACTTGTTATTGGCGGCAGATTGCTCTGCTTTCGTAGCGCAAGGTTTCCATAGAGTCTTCCGCAAGGATAAGGCACTGGCAGTAGCTTGTCCCAAATTGGATTCTGGGCAGGAGAGGTACATAGAAAAGATCACTCAGTTCATAGACAGGGGAATGATTCGTTCGATTACTGTGCTCATCATGGAAGTCCCCTGCTGTGGGGGATTGGTACGATTGGTGCGGGAGGCTTTGGCAAGGGCATCCAGGGAAATCCCTATTACTATCCAGGTGTTGGATGTGAACGGCAACTTGATCCATGAAGAACGTTTCTGAAATGTTCTGTATGATTTTGCGGTTATTGTTATTTGTTCAGGGAATGGATATACTTCTTTGTATAAAGGAGGCAGATAAGTATGAAAGATGTTAAATGGGGGGCGATAGTCCTTCTGTTTCTCGGATTCTTCGTTTCCTGTGCTACGGTTTCTTCCAAATTACCAGGGGTTTCTCTACCTTCCGGGGTAGGAATTAAACCTCAAGCAGTTATCGGTGGGGTGGATTTTCGGGACGGAGAAGTACTCTGTGCATCGGGTACAGATCCTAACCAGGAGCATTTCTATGCTGCCCGAGTCCTGACACAACCATCCTCGGCAACGAAAAACCAGGCAGAAGTAGTGTATTTGCGGGATGGGAAAAAGGAATGGGTGAACTTCGTATTTCCTAGCCGGAAAGCTACCAAACAGGATCTTGTAGTGGGAAAAGTCCTCTTTGTTCCTGCATGGCATCGAGAAGATAAGGACATTAGTGACGAGGAATACCGGAAAGGCCTCTGGAAACTGGGTCGTGTAACCTCTACCGATGAGCTGTTCAAGGACATCGTGGAGGTAAATGGGGAAAAGTACTACTGGCAGTGGCTCCGTGTTCCGGATAGGGAACCCTAGAAGGTACTTTTTCGCTTGATTCCCCAAAATGGAACCGTGTAATGAGGAAAGGGGGGGATTGCCCCCTCCCTACCTAAAGAACTAAATTCTACAGCTGCAGAATACCTCGGCAGGATTACACCCCCCCTCGATCCCTTCTGTGAAGTTCTTCCAGAGTCTGGTTCGTTGTGGGTCGATGATCTTTTAAGGGGAGGATCCTCTCATGGATGGCATCCAGGATCCACTCTTTCTGGGGGAAAAAGTACTGTTCCATCTCATAGGCAGGGGTGATCCAGTTGCGGGATCCTACGATTACAGGGGGTGCATCGAGAGAATCGAACACTGTCTCGGTAATTCTGGAAGCCATTGTATGGAGGAAACTTCCCCGTTCACAGGCATCGGAGGTGAGGAGTACTTTTCCTGTCTTGTGTACCGATTCATAGATCTTTTCGTAGTTGAGGGGATTGAGAAATCGAGCATCAATTACCTCTGCCTCGATTGCGAAACGCCTGGAAAGCTCATCCGCCGCTTCCAGTGCTCGATAGAGGGTGGCTCCGATCGTTACAACGGTCAGATCCTTCCCTTTCCTCCGCAGGGCAGGTTCCCCTTCGGGGACTTCATAGTACCCCTCCGGTACGCCTCCGGGTTCGAATAATTCTCCTATATCGTACAGTCTCTGACTTTCAAAGAACACTACAGGATCGCTCCCCTGGAGGGCCAGATTCATCATTCCCTTTGCATCGTAGGGGGTAGCGGGGAACATTACCTTCAATCCCGGTATGTGGGCTACAATACTGGACCAGTCCTGAGAATGCTGGGCACCGTACTTGCTTCCCACCGAAACCCGTAGGACCAACGGCATTCGTAGTACACCTGCAGACATGCTCTGCCATTTGGACATCTGGTTGAAGATCTCATCCCCGGCCCGACCCATGAAATCACAGTACATCAGTTCGATGAGGGCTCGTCCTCCCGAAAGGGCGTACCCCACACCGGCTCCTACGATAGCCCCTTCGGAAATGGGGGTGTTGAACAGTCGAGGGTAGGGCAGACATTCGGTGAGCCCCTGGTATACCCCGAAAGCCCCACCCCAGTCACGGTTCTCTTCGCCAAAGGCAACGAGGGTTGGATCCCGGTAAAAGGCTTCGAGGATCGCTTCGAAGAGAGCTTCCCGGAAGGACACCACTTTCATCTTCGGAAGAAGCTTCCCCTCTGAATCGTACGCAGACCGGGATTTGGCCTGTATTTTTTTCAACCGGGGGTTCTCTTCCTTCGGAAGGAGTACTTCCGGTTTCCGGGTATCCCATGCAGGGACCTTGAGATTGGAGAACATCACCTTTCCAATGAATTCAGCTTCACAGCGGGGAGAGGTAGACAGGGGTACCACTGTTTGGACTGTTCTTCTGATCTTTTCGATTACCTTGTCTCCCAGGGATTTTACCTCTTCGGTCGAGAGGATTTTGTGTTGCTGTAAGTATTCCTGGTAGCTCCGGATACAGTCTTCCCCTTCCCAAAGTTGGATTTCATCCCGGGTACGGTAACTGGAGGCATCGGAAGGGCTATGGCCAGATAGCCGGTAGGTGATGGTGTCGAGAAGAACCGGGCCTCTCCCATCTTCCAGGATTTTTCTCTTCCGGAGGATGGCATCGGCTACTGCAAGGGGATTGTACCCGTCCACCCGCTCGGCATGCATGTTCTCTGGATTCACCCCTGCCCCCACACGGGCCAATATCTTGAATCCCATGGTTTCTCCGTAGGTCTGTCCACCCATTCCATAGAAATTGTTGAAAAAGTTGAACAGGACTGGCGGAGCGCCACCGGCTTCTTTGGGCCACAGGGTCCGGTACTGATCCATGGCAGCTACCATCATCCCCTCCCACACAGGGCCGCAACCCATAGAGGCATCTCCAATATTGGCGATCACGATTCCCGGCTTTTTGTTGATCCGCTTGAAAAGAGCAGATCCTACGGCAATATCGGCTGAGCCACCCACGATGGCATTGTTGGGCATGCTCCCAAAGGGTATAAAGAAGGCGTGCATCGATCCTCCCAACCCTTTGTTCACGCCACTTTCCCGGGCAAAGATCTCCGCCAGCACTGCATAGAGGATGAAGTTCTCTGCCAGGTCCTTCGTGTTCGAATAGGGCCCCCGTTCCACTACCCGCAGGATCGCGCCATCGAAGTACGATTTCATCGTCCGTTCCAGTTCCTGTTCGGGCAGTTTCTCTATACTTGAAAAGCATTTGGCAAGGATTTCGCCATGGCTGCGATGGCTTCCGAAGATAAAATCGACGGGCGAAAGATGCACGCACTGCCCTACTGCCGCGGATTCCTGTCCAATGGATAGATGCGCAGGTCCTGGATGGTTGTACTCTATATCATAGTACTTCCCCTTTGTCTTGAACTCGTTCAACATGGTTTCGAATTCCCGGATCACCAGCATGTGGTAGAGGATCTTTTTCAGGCCCTCTTCTCCATAGAGTTTCAACTCCGCCTGGATATCCGGAGTGTACTGGTTCAGGGGAATACTTTGGATGGAAAGAGTTCCTCTCTTTCTTACTTCTTTTGGATCGATCAGTATGGATTTGGGCATAGGGTACCTCTCTTTCTGGTGCTTTTAAGTTGATCCACTATGTTCCTGCGAATAAGAGATCTATATTCGACACATTTTCTAGAAGGGCTTTCAAGAATCTAGAAGCGGGAGCTCCGTCCACAGCCTGGTGGTCAACGGTTAAAGAAAGCCCCATATGGGGATAAAACTTTACCTCTTCTCCTTCCATCACCGGCTGGGGCTGGATAGTACCTACCCCCAGAATAGCCACCTGAGGGCTGTTGAGAATGGGAGTGAAGTATTGTACTCCCAGGCTTCCGAGGTTGGTTACCGTGAAAGTCCCTCCGGACAGATCCTCGGAAGAGATTCTTCCTTCAATACAGGCCTGGGCCAGTCGTTTCGCCTCCCTGCTTAGAGCAGCGAGGGATAGGGTTTCCGCATTTCGAATGACCGGCACCAGGAGCCCTTTGGGAGTATCCACAGCGACTCCCAGCTGTACTGTAGTGTACCGTTGGATAGTGTTCTGCAACCAGTAGGCGTTCAGTTCCGGGAACCGGCGAAGGGTTTGGGCCACGACGAACAGGACGAGATCGTTAATCGTAATTTCCCGGTAACCGTATGAGGCAGGGGACTCTTTGAACCGTTTCCTCCATTGAAGGAGGGCACGAGCGTCTGCAAGGGCATGAAGGGTGTATTGGGCATGTGTCTGCAAGGATTCCCTCATGCGCTGGGCAATTACCTTCCGGGTACCTATAACCGGAACGGATATACTGCCCTCCGGCGGGATCGACATTTCCCTCTGTCCCTGGATACCCCCTTCTTTACCCGCGGGTTGTTGGATGAGGGGATGTTCGGGTAGGGAAGGCTCTTCTGGGACGGAAAGTCGGGCAGCTTCTTCAGCAATACTCTGTAGGGACTTCTGCTTTTCTTCGATGATCTTCCGCACATCCCGCTCGATGATTCTTCCCCTCGGTCCTGTACCGATCAGGGTTTCAGGCTGGATCCCATACTGGCGGGCTAATTTCATGGCCCGGGGTGAGATTCGAACAGCTTTCCGGCCTGCCGTTGTGGAGACCTCCGAAGTCGTATTCTGTTCTGCCGGGGAAGGCTCTGCCGGGGAAGGCTGTGTTTGAACGAAGGGTTTTTGTTCTGCGGAAGTTGCTGAAAGGGTGGAGATTCCCGGGATCCCTGGTATTTGTTCTCCTGCCCCTCCTACATAGGCGATAGGGGTTAGGACCGGTACATCCGACCCTGCGGGATATAGCACCTTCAGTAAGATTCCGTCTGTCGGTGCTTCAACGGAAAATACGGCCTTGTCCGTCTCAACCTCACAGAGGGTCTCTCCCTTCTGCACAGTTTCTCCCTCTTTCTTCTTCCATTCCAGGATTACGCAGCTCTCTACTGTCTGCCCTTGACGGGGCATCAATACTTCTATTGCCATACCTTCTCCTTAAAATAATTATGCCTTTCTGGCCTTTCCATACACCTCTATACGCGGTCTACTTCAAGCCCTGAAGCGATCAACCCTTCCATCGCTTCTTCCGGAAGTTCTGTATCTGTAATGACCCGATGGATCTGGTGGAGGGGGAGGACATGGACAAAGCCAACTTTGCCGAACTTGGAGCTATCTGCCACCAGAATCGTTTCCTGGGCCTGAGAAGCCATCCGCTTTACGATTTCGGCTCCTTCCACCAGGTAAGTGGTGAGGCCTTTTTCCAGAGTGAATCCATCGGTACCCACGAAAGCTCGTTTTACATGGAATCGTTCCAGTTCTGCCAGGGCAATGGGCCCTACAAAGGATTCAGTTTGGGGACGGAACTCGCCCCCTACGAGGGTAAGGCGGAGGGATGGGTTGGCCCGGACATAGGGAAGAAGGAGGGAGTTGTTGCTCACGATGGTAATGTCCCGTTTGCCCAGAAGGTATCTGGCAATGAGAGCCGTGGTAGAACCTGCCTCGATCATGATCGTGTCCCCATCCCGTACAAGCGAAGCGGCCGCCCTGGCTATCCGATTCTTCTCCTCTGTCCTCTTTCGGATCTGTTCCAGCATGGTAGGGTGGAAGGTGGGAAGGGCGCCCCCCCACGTCCGAAGAACGTAACCTTTTTCAGATAAATTATTTAAAAGAGATCGAACGGTTACTGTGGAAACCTTCAGGATCTTCCCCATCTCTGCGATACCCATCCCGGGATTTTCTCGAAGGAGTTCCAGCAGATCTCTTTCCTTTTCATTTAAATTAATATGCATGCTATAATTACTTTCTAAGTTGTTTATTTTTATTTTGTATTTTATTCCGAAATTACCCTTATTGTCAATCGAATTCTGGAAATACTACACAAGCATGAAGATATATGCATCAATTTTTTTGCTGATTTCTTAAGAAACTCTATAGAGTAATTGACAAAGGTTCGAAGAGTGAGTATTAGCAGTATCAATACAGTTTTATGAAGGAGCACTTCAGATGATGCAGAAATCGATCCCTATCGAAGAGGATCCCCCCAGTCTTTCGGAGGACCCTCCGGAGCCTGGTGCGGCGTTGAGGGAGGGCCTCCAATCATCCCATCTATTAGTACCGGACCTTCCGAATCTTTCGGATGCATCTACAACCCCCAACAATCGGTTACGAGTCCTAAGGTTTCAACGAGAACGAAGCACTGACTCCAGAGGATTCCGCCAGCGGTTTTACCCCCATGTCACGAAAGGTGAGTGGAACGATTGGCGCTGGCAACTGGCCAACCGAATTACCTCTTACGAGGAGTTGGGAAAAATCCTCTATCTTTCCGACCATGAGAAACGGATCTTTCAGGAAAATGGTAATGGATTGCCTCTATCCATCACTCCCTACTATGCGAGCCTGCTGGATCCGAAGAATCCCCTTCAGGCCTTACGGCGTTCCGTAGTACCTGTATTCTACGAAAAGGTTCTCAGTGCAGGGGAAGATGTAGACCCTCTAGGAGAAGACCACGATTCTCCGGTTCCGGGTCTTGTGCATCGGTATCCTGACCGAGTCTTGTTTCTCGCTACCTATGCGTGTTCTACCTACTGCAGGTACTGCACCCGATCCCGGGCCGTAGGACATCAGGAAGCGGGAGCCATTCGTAGCCGTTGGGAACAGGCCATCGAGTACATTCGGGAGCATTCCGAAGTGCGTGATGTACTCATTTCAGGTGGGGATCCGTTGACACTACCGGATGAATCGATCGATTACCTCCTTTCGAAAGTAAGCGAGATCCCCCATGTAGAGTTCATCCGGATCGGTACCAAGGTGCCTGCGGTTCTACCTCAGCGGATCACGCGCTCCCTTCTGAAAGTATTGAAAAAGTACAGACCCTTATGGATGAGTATCCATGCTACCCATCCCGATGAGTTAACCCCCCAGATGCGGGCTGCATGCAATCGGCTGGCTGATGCGGGTATACCGTTAGGTAGTCAGACGGTGCTTCTTGCCGGGATCAACGACTCTGTGGAGACATTGCGGAAACTCTTCCATGGGCTTCTCACCGTGCGGGTCCGACCCTACTATCTGTATCAGTGCGACCCTATCCCTGGCTCGGGACACTTCCGAACTTCGGTAAAGAAGGCACTGGAAATTATGCAGGGTCTTCGAGGGTTCACTACGGGGTATGCGGTGCCCACCTATGTGATCGACGCACCCGGCGGTGGGGGAAAGATCCCCTTACTGCCCGAGTATGTGGTGGGGTACGAAAACGGTGACCTGCTTCTTCGAAACTTCGAAGGGAACACGTACCGCTATCCAGATCCAGGCTCAGCGGAAGGAAACTATATCCGATGAGAATCATCGGTCTTACCTATGACTTGAAGGATGATTACGTCGCCGCAGGCTTCTCGAAAGAGGAGGCGGCGGAATTCGATTCCCTAAAGACAATCCAGGCGCTGGAAGAAACAATCAGATCCCTCGGCTTCCAGGTGGAGCGGATCGGGAACCTACGCGCCTTGATGGGAAGGTTGCTGGCAGGAGATCGGTGGGATCTGGTGTTCAATATTGCCGAAGGAGTCCGGGGGCCGGGTAGGGAGTCCGAGGTACCCTGTTTGATGGAAGCCTTTCGGATTCCTTACACCTTTTCCGACCCCATGGTTCTTGCCCTCTGTCTGCACAAAGGGATGACCAAACACGTGATTCGGGACAATCACATTCCAACTTCTGATTTCGTTGTCCTGGAACGGGAGGAAGAAATTTCACGGGTAACCCTGCCCTTTCCCCTTTTCGTGAAGCCAGTGGCTGAGGGGACTGGAAAAGGGGTGTCCATCCATTCGAAGGTGGAAACTCATGAAGCCCTCCAAAAAACCGTAAACCAATTACTGAAGAGATTTCAGCAACCTGTGCTGGTAGAACGGTTCCTGCCCGGTAAAGAGTACACGGTGGGAATTGTCGGTACCGGTTCAGAGGCCGAGGTGATCGGAGGGATGGAAATTCGGTATGGTAATTCTGCCGAAGGTGAGATCTATTCCTACTCGAATAAAGCCCAGTATGAAGGCAGAATTACCTACCATCCCATTGAAGGGCCTATCCAAAAAAAAGTATACCAGCTTGCCCTCGATGCGTATCGAGCCCTCTATTGCAGGGATGGGGGGAGGGTTGATATTCGGGAGGATGAGAGAGGAGAACCCCAGTTCCTCGAGATCAACCCTCTTCCGGGTCTTCATCCTGTGGATTCGGATCTGCCGATTCTCGCCCGTCTCCATGGCATTTCCTATGCCAGTCTCATCGAACGCATCATAGTCTCTGCTTGTAAAAGGAATGGACTCTAGAGGTGGGATGAACTCTCCTGGTTCTCAATTACCGACCTTTCAGATCTCTCAGGCAGAGAGGCTTCGAGCTAGAAGGCTCTTCAACATCTTTTCAGTTTTCAATACCTTCTCGTACCTCTTACTGAGTGGAAATATCCTATCTCTCTACATGCTCCGATTGGGAGCCAGCAGCACCCTCATTGGAATCATTTCTTCCTTTGCCTACATTTCATTCTTTTTCATGCTTCTCGGGCGGGTCCTTGTACGAAAGGTGGGTGTTTCGAGATTGTTTGCCTACTGCTGGACCGCCCGGTACCTGGCGGCCATTCCCCTTCTGTTCTCACCTTTCTTCATCTTGCGAGGGCAGGGGAAAATCGGGTTTTCCCTTGTATTAGCGGGAGCTCTCGGATTCCAGGTGATGCGCGGGATAGGCCTGGTGAGTAACAGCCCCCTCATGGGAGACCTCTCGGAAGGGAAGGACAGGGGTGATTACCTGTCCAGAATCCAGATCATCACCCATACGGTTTCTATCGTAACGGGTCTCCTTATGGCTTTTCTTTTAGGAGCAGGGCAGGCTTCTCTCTTGCGGTATGCCCTCTTGATCCTTCTGGGGATCCTCTGTGGTTTAGCAGGGTGCCTATTTCTCTTCAAGCTTCCCAGAAACCTCGGGGGTGGGTTCCCCATGGAAGAGGGTGTATTTGAGTCGATCAAACGGGCGTTGAAAGATCCCTCTTTCGTACGCTTCATCAAGGTGTTTGCCCTGGTGATGGTGGTAGCAGGTATCACACGCCCTTTTCTGGTCCTCTACTCTGCCGATGTGTATGGGGTAAGTGATAGTACCAATATGTTCCTTACCGTGGTGGGAAGCCTGGGAGCTCTCATCATGGGAGTGGTGGCTCAGCTTCTTTTGGATCGAGTGGGCGCGAAGCCCATGTTGATCTTCTTTACCTTTGTCTTCCTGCTCAGCATGCTTCCCATAGCAGGATCCTTTCCCTTTCACGGATGGGGAGAGTACGTGTATCTGAGTGTTCTGTTCTTTTTCTTCCACTTTGGTACGCTAGGGCAGGAGAATGCTTCCCAG
The DNA here is from genome assembly GCA_937991975.1 of uncultured Spirochaetales bacterium. Classification (GTDB taxonomy): domain Bacteria; phylum Spirochaetota; class Spirochaetia; order DTKZ01; family DTKZ01; genus DTKZ01. The sequence goes on from CALKLC010000010.1 coordinate 11,641, forward strand.
ACTTATTTCTACGGGGCTGTACGACCGCAGGATCAGATGAACCTGGGAATCCTGTACTATCTGGTCTTTGGGTTAGGCGGCACCCTCGGTTCTGCCCTGGGTGGAGCGATTCTGGATGGGATCCACTCTCTTGGATGGGGAGATGTAACTACTTACCGCCTCTTTTTTGGAGGATCGATATTCTTCACCTTCATATCCCTCGTCTGGATGTCCCGCATAGCTCCCATCGGATCGGTAGGGGTGCGAAATGCTCTTACCATCATGTTCTCTGCACGGGATCTGCGAGCCATCCTCCTTCTCAACAAGCTGGATCGAACTACGTCCATTGAAGCCGAAAGGAGGGTGATCCGGGAAATGAGCGAGACCCCTTCCTCCGTATCATTGGAAGGCCTCCTCCAGCGGCTGAAATCACCCAGTTTCATCATCCGAAGAGAAGCCCTGCAAGCCCTGGAGACTCACGAACCGGATGACCGGGTGGTGGAGGCTCTTCTGCATGAATTGAGGACAGGGGAGTTTACCACCGCGTACCTGTCGGCCAGGATCCTGGGAAAGTACAGGATCCACCGGGGGATTCCCCTTCTTCGGGTTGGTCTTCAATCAGAGGATTACCTTCTTGCGGCCGAAAGTATGGTAGCACTGGCCCGTCTAGAGGATACCCAGAGTAAGGGCAAGATCGAGGCCTTTCTTAGGGTGGCAAAGAATCCTTTTCTCATCATCCATGGCGCAGAAGCGGTAAAGATATTTCAGGACCCCGCTTCCACCTCCCTTCTATTGGAACTTGCCGAAAGACCAGAGCTAACCGATTCGGTTCGAAACCATGTGATCCTCGGAGTCGCGGGATTACTGGGAATGGAAGATTGGTTCTATCCGCTCTTTACGATTTTCCTGGATGAACCGATCAAAGGGGTCGATTTTCTCCTCGATCCCCTGTGGGAGCGTTTTAAAGAGAGGGCATTGCCCCACAACAGGGAACAATGGTCAGATGCGTTCTACTCCATTCCCCGGGAACCCCGACTGTTTGGGACCTTTGCCCGAAAGCTAAGTGTAGAACTAAATCCTCTCCGATCGATGCCCATTCCCTTCGAGAAAGAATCCCTCTATACGTTCCCCCCGGTAGCTTTCCTTCTGGGGGGTATCATTGTACATACCCTAACGACTGAGGATCAGGAATAGTACTCTTCCAGCGAGCGGAGAAGATCATCGAACAGACGGATCGTTTCCCGCATGGGTTGGGGTGTTCGAAGTTCTACCCCAGCCCGAGCGAGGGAGTCCAGGGGGAAGAGGGAACCTCCGGTCTTCAGAAACAATAGGTAGCGATCCCGCTCCTCCATTCCCCCTTCCAGCACCTTTTTCGATAGGGCGATGGCAGCAGCCAACCCGGTGGCATACTTGTACACATAGAAGGATCGATAAAAGTGGGGAATTCGTAACCCCTCTACTTCATCCTGCTCTTCGATGATGACAGCATCGCCAAAGTACGTTTCCAACAAGTTCCTGTATAACTTCCGTAGTGCCTCCACTGTGAGGGGCCTTCCCTCTTCTACCGAGGTATGACATTGGAGTTCAAACTCGGCGAACATCGTCTGGCGGAAGAAGGTCCCGATGATATCGTCGATGTGTTTCACTGTGAGGTAACGTCTGAACTCTTCCGATGGGGTGGTCTGAACGAAATGATGCATCAGAAGCTGTTCATTGAAGGTAGATGCAGTCTCTGCTTCCACAATCGAATAGTTATAGTGGGGGAAGGGATTGTTACGGGCAGAATAGTAGGAATGCATCGAATGGCCTGCTTCATGGGCCAGGGTAAATACATCCCGAAGATGGTCTTCCTTGAAGTTCATCAGGATATAGGGATCCCCTGTGTAGGTGCCTGCGGAAAACGCACCGGAGCGTTTCCCCTTGTTTTCGTACCTATCCACCCACCCTCCAAGGAGCCCTTTTTGCAGGATGGAACAGTACTCTTCCCCCAGGGGTTGGAGGGACGCGATGACCCTGTCCACCGCCTCTTCGAAGGTATGCCGGACTCGAATGTCGGGAACAAGGGGAACCTTCGTATCCCATAACCTCAGTGCGGGTAGACCTAGAATCTTTTTTCGAAGCCGATAGTACCGGTGTAGTACGGGTAGACCTTCGTGTACGGTCTGTATAAGGGTTTGGTACACTTCCTCTGGCACATCATCGGGAAAGAGTTTAGCTTGGAGGGAAGAGGGGAAATTCCGTACTTTCGCAATGTAGATGTCCAGGTGCACACTCCCTCCATAAAGACTGGAAAGGGTGTTCCTGTACTGGTAGAAGAGCCCCATGTACTGCCTGTATGCTTTTTCCCGGATACTGCGGTCAGGGTTCATCAGGAAGGATTGGAAGGTGGAATGGGTCAGCGGTTTCTCACCTTCCGGTGTGGGTAGAACACCAAAATCGAAGTCCACGTCTGTCAGAGCTCCAAAGGCTTTTTCCGCGGTCTGGTTTGCTTCCTGCTGGAGGGCGAGGATTCGTTCCTCGGAAGGGGAAAGGGTATGAGGCTTGTAGCGTAGAATCTTCTTTAGCATGATCCTGTAGTCGGGAAGTTTTTCCAGAATCTGTTCCATCAAGTCAGAGGGGATGGACTGAATTTCCGGCTTCAGATACCCTGCCAATGCCTCGGCCTGGGTAGAAACCTGCAGGAACCTGCCCCAGCGGTCCTGGTTCGCCGAATCTCCCCCATCCTCACTGAGCCTGAGGTGAGCATAGGTGGCGAGACCTTCTTCCAGGATTCCCAGCTCTGTCATGAAATCGAGACAGGTTTTTACTGCCTCCACCGAAGAGCTTAAGGTTCCCTGAAAAGAAGGAATCTTCTGCACCAGTTCCCTGTATTGAACCAGGCCCTCCTCCCATGCGTCCTCGTTTTCGAACAGGGAGGAAAGGTCCCAGCAGTATTCGGGTTTTACCTCTTTTCGTTCAGGTACTTTCATGTAGATACTCCTCCAGATGGTGTTCCAGGATGGTTCGGATGGCCCGTGCGGCCAACCCCCGGTGTGAAACCTCGTTTTTCTCTTCAAGAGTCAGTTCGGCCACAGTTTTCCCTTTCGAGGGCAGGTACAGGAGGGGATCGTACCCGAATCCTCCTGTTCCCCTCGGCGTGAAAGCGATTTCTCCCTCCAGCGTTTCCTGCGCCATAAACCAGCGATTGCGATGGATCATGAGTACCATGCAGCAGATGAAGTAAGCCTTTCGATCCGTCTTGGTACGCATCTGTTCCAGAAGGAGTTGGTGCTGCTCCCTGTAGGAAGGTTTCCGTCCCAGTTCTTTCTCTCCAAAGCGGGCAGAGTAGACTCCTGGTTTCCCTTCCAAAGCGGGGATGGAAAGGCCCGAGTCATCTGCAAGGATCAGGTGGTTCGATCGGTTTGCCTGGACAAGTTGTTCGTAGAGAGTCCACGCTTTTCCGAGAGCGTTTTCATAAAAGGAGGATCCGGTTTCTTCATGATGGTAGGTGACTCCAAGATCCTGCGGGAGTAAAAGGCTGTGCCCCTTGAACAGGGCCGATAGTTCTTCCTTTTTATGGGGATTCCCCGATGCCAGCACGATGATCATGGCCGCACTGTAGCAAAAAAGTGTATTTCTGTGGAAGAGGGATCATTCTCTAATAGCCCTTCTTCAAGTAATAGAGGGTAGAATCGATGGATCCTTTCGGTATACCGAGAATTTCGGCGACTTTTTGATGGGAAGGAGCAAGGTAGTGATGGGACAGTTTCCTGTGAAGCTTCTGGAAATGATACTTCAGTCGGGCAAGCCGTTGTATGAGACTTTCCTTTTCCAGAACGCTGGTGCACCGGTTCATATCTTCTTCCAGGAAGCAGATACGAAAGTATAGCTTGTTCCTTTTTTCCTGCAGCATCCGAAACCGTTCTTCTTTTTCCAGGAGAGTACTCCTGGTAGCCTCTATGAGGTGAAACAGAACTTCGTGATGCAAGCCGATGGATTGGGCTATTGACTGAATCGTTCGATCTTCCAGGTCATACGCAGCCTTCAGGCAAAGGAGAAGAAGTTTTTTCGCTTGTTTTCCTGATATGCGGGGTTTCACCTTTTCTTGCTTTTTACTTGATTTATTTTTTCTTATAGTGTTGTTCTTTATCAAATAGCTTTTTCCGTTGTCCTGCCATTCTGTCGCCTTCAGTAGAGGAGGAGAAGATTCGCGAAGTTCCATCCCGAAGGCTCCACCTTCTTCCCTCAGGGTTTCTGACTCTACCCAGGTGGGTGCATTGAGTTTCCATTCTGTAAAGGCAAATTGCTGGATCCTATTCTCTTTCAACTTCGATTTCAGGTAGGTTTTTATGTGCCATTTCAAACAGGTCCGTATGTATGCCTCGATCCCTTTTCCCTGTTCCCGGTAATGATCGATTATATTGGGGATCCTGGAATAGAAAGAGAGGTAGAACTCGGCGCAATCTTCCTCGGTGCAATACTTGTAACGAAGGGGAAACTGGTACACATACAGACTGATGGTTCGAAAGAGCGTCTCGTACCCTTTTCCGGTTTGCATATAATGCTTCCAGGCAGACTGTATCGAACTCGTCATAGCGTGGAACTCTAGTGCAATTGGAATGCCAATGGATGGGGATGCTGAAACGATTTATTTCGCAGGTCCTGTTACATTCTGTTACAATTTATAGAAAACTGATAACACTGGTTAGTCTGAAAGGGAACGCATCTTTCTTCTCTAAACGGTGTAAGACATCTAGGAACAGGCTCCCCAGTACAAGATTTTCAGTTCAGGAAAAAAGCACCTTCAGGGCAGTGTCCACATTCCCAAAGGGAGCACTCACCTGTACCCCCGCGACAAAGGGTCGGATGGCCTGGATAATTTCCCGGGCGATTGCAATCCCTGTTGCCCGAGCTTCCTCCCTGGAACCTGCTTTTTCCATCCGATCCATGATGGATTGGGGGATACGCACCCCGGGTACTTCGTTGTTGAGGAACCGGGCATTCTGCAGGGAAGCGAGGGGCCATACGCCGGCAATCACTTTGAGTCCCAGGGAACGAATTCGTTCCAGGAAACTAAGGAGCGCCTCCACATCGTAGACGGGCTGGGTGATACAGAAGTCTGCCCCGGCTTCGACCTTTTTTGCCAGTCTGGACATTTCCCGTTCCTGGTCCAGGTGGGTGGGATCGGCTCCGACTCCTATGAGAAAGACTGTGGGAGGGTTCACTTCCTTTCCCCCAATATCTACCCCCTGATTCAGTCGGGAGGCAATACGGGTTAGGCCAATAGAATCCAGGTCAAACACTGCCGTTGCCTGGGGATAGTCTCCAAGTTTCGGTGGATCTCCGGTGATGATGAGGAGGTTCTTGATTCCAGCAGCCGCACAGCCCAATAGATCGGACTGGAGACCGATGATGTTCTTGTCCCTGCAGGTTACATGGAGGACTGTTTCGATTCCTGCCTCCTGCTGGATCCGCAAAGCAGTAATCATGGGGTTGATCCTCGAGCTCGCCCGCGGGCCATCAGGAATGTTGATCGCATCCACACCAGCCTCTTTGCAGAGACGAGCCTTTGATAGAATTCCAGAAAGGTCGTATCCCAATGGAGGGGTCAACTCCACGCTGGTTACCCAGGAGCCAGCCGATAGTTTTGCCCCCAGGTCGCTGCGGGATGCTATCGGCGGCGGGGTGCGAAGGGTTACCACAGGGGTAGTGGATGGAATCTCGATTCGGTGGCGGAAGAAGGCTTTTACCGATCGAGCCGTTTCAGCGATATGGGCGGGGGTAGTACCGCAGCACCCTCCGACAGCCGATGCTCCCAGCTCGGCAAACCGTTTGGCGTAGGTGGCAAAGTATTCGGGAGTGGTCATGTAGATCATCCGATCATGAACCATCTGGGGGTACCCCGCATTAGGCATGACGAGAACAGGAAGGGGAGCACGGGGAAGGAAATCTTCCAGGTATTCCAGCATCTGTTTAGGCCCCACGGAACAGTTAAAGCTGATCATAAAGGGGGGATGAGGAAGCTCGAAGATGGGGGCGAAAAATTCCTCGATCCGTTCTCCTGCGCGGGAAATGTTCCGCTCCCCAAATGCGAGACTTGCAATGTAAGGAATCCCGGCTTCCGAAGCTGCTTTTGCGGCCGCATTCAACTCGGCTGATCGTGAAAAGGTTTCGAAAATAACGAAGTCTACTCCGCCTTCCTGTAGCCCGAGGATCGGTTCGAGGAAGGCTTCCCGTGCATCTTCTTCGCTAATATCTTTTCCCACAACCTTTCCCAGAGGCCCGACAGACCCTGCCACATAGAGCTCTTCCCCTGCTACGCTTCGAGCGAGGGTAGCAGCGCTCTTTGCGATGGAACGTGCCCGATCTGCCAGCAGGTACTCGGCAAGTTTGTACCGATTCGCTCCAAAACTGTTGGTGGTGATCACATCGCAGCCGGCATTCTTGTTTTCCTCGTGGATCGTTCGAACTACAGACGGTTTACTGACACAGAGTTCTTCGAAGCATACATTAATGAAATGGTTCCGGTTGTACAGCTCTGTACCCATCGCTCCGTCGAAGATGATCGGCTGTTTCTTCAACAGTTCTTCAATGGATCTTCCCATGGAGCGGAAGGATACCAAAAATCTTTTCCTTAGGGAAGAATGATTGATTCGGACAGGATATCCGGGTATGATCCCCCTCCGAGGAGAACTAGATGATCCATAGAATCGGAAACCGTGTGCCCCATACATGGGAAGCAGCCTTTATCGCCTGGAATGCGGAAGTATCTGGGTCTGTGACACTGGGGAAGGACGTCAGTGTGTGGTTTGGTGCATCCCTCAGGGGGGATATCGAACCGATCATGGTAGGAGAGGGGACCAACATCCAGGACAATGCTACAGTTCACACCGATTTCAATGCTCCCTGTACCATTGGGAAGGGGGTTACCATCGGTCACAATGCGGTAATCCATGGATGCACGGTAGAGGATGGATGCCTCATCGGGATGGGGGCGGTGATCCTGAGCAGGGCCGTGATCGGTAAGGAATCGATCGTGGGAGCGGGTGCTCTGGTTACGGAAGGGAAGGTTTTTCCCCCTCGTTCCTTGATCATTGGAAGCCCTGCCAAGGTGGTTCGTACATTGGATGACACAGCTATTGAGGCAATTCGAAAGAATAGTGCCCACTATGTTGACCTGGCCAAAGAGGCGGCAGAGAACTACCGGGAATTGTAGACCCTATCCCTACCGTTTATGCGCCTTGATTGCAGCTACCGCAGAGGCTGGATAAGTCGTTCTAGGGGGACCTCCTTATCGATTAACCCCAGTTTTCGGAGGGTTACCACTGACTCCCTGTACATGGCAGGATCCATACTTCCGTAGGGCGAAGGGGTGTCGAAAAGGGAACATGTTTCCTTTAGAACGGATTGAAAGAACTTCCCCTTGATAGGATCCGGTTTGCCGATATAGGGGTGGGAGATCCTATACGCTTCTTCCTGATGTTCGATGGTATAGCGGATAGCCTTTTCGGTGGCTTGAACAAAGGCGGCCAGCTGTTCCCTTTTTTTGGACAGAATAGAGGAACTGGTAATGAAGGAAGCCCCTACCATGGTTGAAAAATCCTTCACATCCCACTGCAAGATCCTAACTCCCGATTCTCTCAATTGGATCGGTTCGTTGTTAAAGAAGCATACAACCCCATCCACACGATCGGCCAGAAGGGTTGGGATCTGTGTGTAGCCGATCCGCTCGATTTTCACCTTGTCTTTCAGCTGAAACCGTTCCAGGAAAAGCTGTAAGCCGATCCAGCTGGTGCCGAATAGGTCTGGAGTACCGATGGTTTTTCCCTGGAAGTCCATCGGTGTCTTTATTCGATCTGCCTTTGCGAGGATCGTAACAGGATACTTCTGGTAGTACTGGAACACTGCCCTAAGATCCACACCTTTGGATGCGGCAATGATCAACTGATCCGAATCGGAAAGTCCCAGATCGATCTTTCCGGCAGCCAGGAGAGAAAAAATATCCATCCCAAACCCATACTCTATTTCCAGGCGCAATCCTCCCTCCCGGTAGAACCCTTTCTCCATCCCCACGTAGAGAGGAGCAAACTGAATGTGAGGAATGTATCCAATGGCCACGCGGACAGTCTGTTCCTGCGCTCTCCCTTCCTGCAGAGGGGAAAAGACTACTAACCCAACACAGAGGAATGATGCACGCACCAGAATCGCAAACAGATCCCCTGGCCGATTCTTACGTTCCATCTAAGGTACCTCCTCCACACTAAATTTTCTACTTACTAAAGGGTTGCCGTAACCGGGGTGGGGGCGTCAAGAGGCGCTTCCGTATCCAGTAGTAGGAGAAAGATGCTGCCCCGTAGTAGAGAAGCCCCAGCATAATGAGCCAGATCAGAGCCACAAACATCAGCTCGATGTCGAAGTTCGCCTTTGCCCGGTTCACCAGGGCTCCCAACCCTTCATGGCCCGACACAAACTCTCCTACCACCGCTCCGATCACCGAAAGGGTAATCGAAATCTTTACCCCGCTGAAAATGCCTGGCAACGCGGCAGGGAACTCCATACCGAAGAGACTCTGGAGTTTCCCGGGTTTATAGAATCGAATCAGATATTGAACCCGTTCCTCTGAATGCCGAAACGCAGCGATAACATTGATCAGGAGAGGAAAGAAGATCACGATTACAGAGGTAACGATCCTGGGCAGGATTCCAAACCCGAACCAGAGAACGAGAAAGGGTGCCAGTGCCACCGAAGGAATCGTGTTGGCTCCGATGAAATAGGGCATCAGGAGCCGGGACAGGAACTTGAACTTTGCGATCCCGAATCCCACGATCATACTCAACGTAAAGGCAATCCAGAAGCCTAAAAGGGATTCTATTACAGTGAGTTCCAGGTCGGGGAAAATGGTTCCGTTCTGGAGGGTTTCCACGAACTTCTTCAGGATGATTCGGGGGGAGGGGAAGATTAGATCGGGAATCCCAAGAGCATGTTTCAGGAAATCCAGGAGAAAGAATAGAACCACTACTTCCAGGGGAAGCAGCAGGGTGCTCCAATGGGTTTTCGTGTAGTGAAGAATCTGCTTCCTGGTGGGAAGTCCCCGTTTTCCTTGTGCATGTCCAGCACCATCCGTCGCAGTATCGTGAACCGGCAGGGGAGCCGCGGCTGGAGGAATAGGCTTTTCAGTCTCAGTTTCCCAGAGGAACTGTACTTCTCGTCGAATCGAACTGTTCACTTTCTGCTGAGCTTCTGAGAGGACAAAGAGGCCGTTCATCGGTTTCCCTTTACCCGCTGGGTTCTTTCCGATTTGCTTGATATCGAGGATCCGTCCAGGGAGAGGGGAGAGCACATAGATCCGATCGGATAGGAAGCAGGCTTCCTCTACCGAGTGGGTAACGAGAAGGATCGTGGTTTTTCGGGTGGAATGAAGTCGTTTCACCAGGAGGTTTAGCCGCTCCCGTGTGATGATATCGAGGCTGGAGAAAGGTTCATCCAGGATCAAAAGGTCCGGCTCGGTAATGAGAGCCCGGGCAATCTCTACCCTCTTTTTCATGCCGCCGGATAGCTGGTGGGGGAAATAGTACTCGTACCCCTTCAGGCCCACCGAGTCGAGCACGTTTAAGGCCCTTAAGGTAAGGGATTCGGAGAGGGAAATCCGTTTCAGCTGAAAAGGGAGAAGGACATTTTCCAGTACATTCTTCCATTCGAGGAGAGTATCGTGCTGGAATACGAGAGAAATCCGCTCTGCATCTATCGACAGTTCTCCCTGCCACCCTTTCTGGAGGCCTCCGATGATATTCATAAGGGTGGTTTTCCCACAACCCGAAGGCCCGATGAAACTGACGAACTCTCCTCCTTCGATCGAAAAGCTCAAGCGGGAGAGGATCTCCGTTTCATCAAAAGAAAATGACAGGTTTCTGGCCAGAACTACCGGCATCCCTCTGCAATATAGTGTTAGAAGCTTCTCTGTCAAGGGAGAGGTACAGACGCATGATAAAGCAAAATCCTACCACTGTAGCCGGGGTTGTAAAAAGAGGTCTTCATACGGTACAAGTATCTACATAGGGGGAGCTATGCCAAAAAAAGAACCACTCACATTGCAAGGGAAACTATTTCGATTCGTACCCATAGAGAAGGATGTGCAATCCCTTCCGAAGAAGAAGCGGATTCGAATGCTCTTCGAACTATTCTTGATTCGCGAGTTCGAAACTCGACTGCTGGAATTGAAGGATGCAGGATTGGTACATGGCCCCGTACATTCCAGCATCGGGCAGGAGGGCGCTGCCGTAGGAGTGATGCATGCACTGGATCCTCAGGATGCAGTAGCTTCTACCCATCGGGGGCACCACCATTTTCTTGCCAAGGCTTTTGGGTTCTACCTAAAGGACTATGATCCCGAAGCCCAGGTTCCTTCTGAACTGAATCGATTGGTGGAACGAACCCTTGCAGAGATTATGGGGCTTTCAGAAGGGTTCTGCCGGGGCCGGGGAGGCTCGATGCATTTAGGAGACAAAGGGTCCTTCTGTTATGGCACCAATGCCATCGTGGCAGGGGGAGTTCCCATGGCTACAGGGTTGGGGTGGTCCTTTGCACTGGATAGAGCCCCCCATGTGGCAGTCTCCTTTCTGGGGGATGGCGCGGTACATCAGGGGGTGGTACATGAGGTAATGAACATGGCAAACCTTTGGAAGATCCCTGTGATCTATTTCATCGAAAACAACCTCTATGCAGTGGCCACTGCTGTAAAAGAAGCTTCCGCTGTTTCCAGGTTGGCCCAGATTGGGATGGGGTATGGACTTTCCTCCATGGTGATAGATGGAATGGATCCGGACACCGTTACACTAGCCGTACAATTTGCCCGCAAAGAGGCTGTACACGGAGCAGGCCCTTTCTGGATAGAGGCAGAAACTTACCGTTATAAGCACCATGCGCAGAGCCTTCCGGGAAGTTCTTTCGGGTATCGGGATAAGGAGGAGGAACAGAAGTGGCAGGAGCGGGATCCCT
>CALKLC010000011.1 GCA_937991975.1 uncultured Spirochaetales bacterium
TTGGTGTTGAGAGTTTCCCCCAAAAGGTCCAACATCAGAAATGTCAGGGCAAATGTCACGGGTATTCCAAAACCGATGATGAGACCGTTCCGAAAGCCAATAAAAAGGAGAAGGATGACTACGAGAAAGATCAATCCAAGAAGAGCATTGGTAGAGAGGACATCGATGCTATCCTTTATGCGGAGAGTGGAATCATTCAGATAGGTTACCTGAAAGGCCCCTCCCACCTCTTCTTTAAAGGTATTTACTGCTCCTTTTACTCGCCTCACCACATCAAAGGAATCCCTCCCAGAAACCTTCGCCACATTCAGGAGGACTGCTCGAAAACGATTGTACCGGGTTACCTCTCCTTTATCTTCGTACCCATCCCTGACCTGGGCCACATCCGCTATCCGAACAATCGAACCTGGTGTAGAGCCAGACCGCAGAATGATCCTCGAAAATGCAACAGAATCATCGAGTTCTGTCCCTGTACGGATGAAGTATTCCCGGTTCTCGGTGGGCAGGGTGCCTGCAGGCACTGTGGTAGAGGAAGTTTCTACAGCTCGAACCAGTTCTGTGATCGCAATCCCCAAAGCCTCCATCCGTTCTGGATCTGCTTCTAGAAAAATCTTTCGGTCCCTCGCTCCAAAAAGGGTTACCGAACGGACTCCTGGTTGGGATTCCAGGTTTTCCTTTAACCGTTTCGCCTGTCGGAACAAGGCCTCTTTATCGTTATCATTCCCTTCTATATAAAGAACTATCTGGATCACAGGAAGGAAATCCGCACTGGAAAACTCCTTTATAGATGGCTTTTCCGCACCACTGGGAAGAACTACCTTCCCTGCCCGGGTGATCACCTCCTGATATAATCGTCCAAACTCTTCTTTGGATATTCCATCCCTGAACTCTACCCGTACGAGGGCGAACCCTTCCGTTGTGGTAGACTGTATCCTTTTCAGTTGGGAAAGGTTTTTTAACTCTTGCTCGAACTTAAGGGTAACGGTTTTTTCGATTTCATCTGCCGGAGCCCCCGGGTAGCGGACCGAGACATTCACCCAGTAAAAAGGAACCTCCACGAACTGTTCCCTCGGTAATCTGTACAAGCTTAGAATTCCCAATACTAAAAGAGTAACGGTAATAATGGTAACGAATACTGGGTTTGCTGTTGCAAGTTTTCCCACTCTCATCACTCACTCCCATTTAAGACTATCGCCTACAACATTGGGATTCACCGGACTTCCATTCTTGAGTCTGGACATTCCTGATATCAATACCAACTCTCCCTCGGTAAGCCCTTGCAAAACTTCCACCCTTGTACCCTGCCGGTTGCCCAGTATGGGATACCGAATTTCCACCTTTCCTTCCTTGGAAACGAAAACGGCCCGCTTATCCCCTCTTCGCACAATAGATGCTGACGGCACAAGGGGCACAGGAGCACCGGCAGGTCTCTGTATTTCCACCATAGCGGACATTCCGGAGCGGAGTCTCCCATTGCAGGAGTCTTTCCAGCCGAGTACAACCGTATAGGCGCCTGTTTTTGGATCGCTTCCCGCCCCTATGGCCGTTATCTCCGCTACAATTTTTCGTTCCCCACAGGCTGCAGGTACTTGAACGAAAGCCTTGCTTCCTACTTTAAGTTCCCCAACTTCCCTCTCCCCCACGGAAAGATCCAATTTGAAAGCGGTGGTGTCCACAATCCGTACAATCCGTGTTCCCCGGTTGATAAAGGCTCCGATCGTAATCGAGGGCTCCTGTAGGGCGATCACACCGCTGATGGGAGCCCGAACCGTGCAATCCTCATAGGCTTTTTTGGCCAGTTCATACTGGGCTTTCGCCCCACTGGCTGCAGCCCGCACGCGGGAAAGGGCTGATGCTGAAGCACCCCCCTGCTGGAAAAGCCTCTCCGTTCCTTCCGCTTCGATCCGGGCCGATTCATACTGTACCAGAGCCCGTTCCATCTCGAGTCGTTTCAATGTATCGTCCACCCGGAGGAGAACATGCCCCCCTTCTACCCACTGGCCGATTCGAAAGTTTACTTCCCGGATGATTCCTTCTGTTTCCGATACAGTCCAGGCTTCCCGAACCCCTTCCACCACACCTGCCCCCGTAATGAAGGAGAGGGGTGTTCCCTTTACCACCCGCACAGCTTCCACAGCAACCTTTTTCGCATCTTCAGGAGCTTCCCAAACCGTAGCTCCACTGATGGTATCCTTTCCACCGCAGGAGGAAAGACCTAATAACAGAAAACCACTAAATACAAAACAAATAAAAATGTTTCCAGTGCCAGAAAAAGTCTTCTCTTTCATATTTGAACCTACCTGTTTAGTAAGGTAATAATCAAAGATTCATCCCGACAAATTTCCCCATTCATAAAGCATAATACAGTCTATCTCCCTGGGCCGCTATTTTCTAATCCCTTGAAAACCTTGAACTCACCTTCTTCGATCGCTTCCGCTACTGCCATCGAGGATAAAGCGTTCTGGAATGTCGATCGGCTTTTAACCGAAGGATCCATCACGATATGGAGAAACTCTTCGTACTCTCCCATGAAGCCTTGTTGTACCAGAGGATCGGTGGTATTGTCCGCATACTCTGTCGAACGTGCCTCTTTCCCCTCTTTCTCCTGCTGGTAGATAGAAAGTGTTTCCCCAAGCTCATCCAGAAAAGGTTGTGCCATGCGAAGGTAGGCGGAATACCCGTCCCCCTGGAACTCGTACCACTCTATCGCCTTCCCCGTACATGGAAAGAATTTGAGAAGCCCCTTCGTTCCGGAGCGGAACTCTACGAAAGCAGCCTTCGGTGCTGGAGTACCCTTGACCGGTACAGATGCGGGTATTGACATACCCATAGATTCCCTGGCAGCTGCTGTGACTTCCGCTTGCTCTTCACTCTCTCCGTGCTGCAGGGGAAACAAAGCTTTCTTATTCCCCTGCAGGGCAGTGACCGAATGGATTTCCCCTAATAGGTATTCCAGGAAATTGATCCCATGGATTCCGCTTTCCACCACCATCCGGGGATCCCTGCGGGCTCTACGGTAGAAGGAACACTCTATCCAGTAGGGCGGCTCCTTCTGAACCTGGAGGAACGATCGAAGGTGTTCGTAGGTGGGCCCGTACCTCATTAAATCCCTCTTGTACCATGCATTCCCGATTTGTCAATGTTCTATTTGGGCACTTCAACTCGTTATTCCCAAACCTCTGTCCCTGTGTCATAATTTAACCTGTAAGGTATTTTTGTGTATGATCGACAGCTCTCCTTCTTCCAACGCTGTTTTACCCTACACCCTCCGGAACCACATACCCCTTGCATCCCCTGCCACACGGGAACCTACGGATGGGAGCGAACCCTACCTAAGAGTGTCTCTGGGATTTACCCCTAACTGGTTCCGGTCACGGTTGGGGATCGATTTCTCAGAACCCTGGCATCGGGACCCACTGTACCGGTACGAGACCCTGACCCAGATGAAGGAACTCCTCCACGATCTTTTCCCCACTGTACCCACCTTTACTCCCCGGTACATCGATCGAATCTACGGGGGAAAGAAGATCGAACCCACCTGTGCTACGATCTCTGGAATAAACGGGATCATGACGATCCCTGCCGTTTATGGAATACCTATAGTGTACTCCTCCGCTGGATGGCCGGATGCAAGAGCCGGAGTCCATATACCCAAAGAGGAGCTAGCAACGTTACTACCCTTCAATCTAGACCAAAACCCTGTAGTGCAGGACATCTTTCGTCAGATGAGTATAATAGAAGAAACCTGGGGCCCTATCTACGGGTACCTGAACTATCAGGGAATCCTGAATATCGCATTGAAGGTCCGAGGGAATGAAATCTTTTTGGATTTGTTCGACGATCCAGCCTTTGTTAAAGGCTTTTTTCACCACATCGCCGGAACGATCGAAGCCCTTTCCAAACGGATACAGGCCCGGCAGCGGGCCTCCGGGTTCTATGTAAACCTTCTTTCCATGAGTAACTGCGTGATGAATATGGTCTCGCCCGAGCAGTACGGAGAGTTCGTTCTCCCGTTGGATTTGTACCTCTCTACCCAGTACGAACGGTTCGGGATTCATACCTGTAACTGGGATGCCACTCCCTACCTGGAGCAGCTGCGGAAGATCGAGCGGATGGGGTACCTCGATACGGGCATCATGGCGGATCTATCCCTCATAAAACAGATGTTTCCTGACACCCATCGAGCTGTTCTTTACAGTCCTGTGCAGCTGGAAAGCAACTCTGAGGAACAGATACTTGCAGACATCCACCGAATTGCCACCGAGTATGCTCCCTGCGATATCGTGATGGCCGATGTAGAAGCCACAACCCCTGACAGCCGGATACGCTGGTTTCTGGAAGCAGTGGAGGAAGTGAATGCTTCCTACCCTGCTCCTTGATCTATGCCCGCATTTGCCTGTTAGCCTTTGCCCCTCAAAAGCTACGGATCTTACTTTAAAAGAACTGCAGATCTATAGACTTCCAAATATACCTGTTATATACTGCTATTGCACATAAGCTCCGAACCGTGTGACCTGGAGTGACAGTTAAGGGTTTGCATCGTAAGGTGATAGCTCGAACCTGTCGCGAGAACGGCCAGCGGTCGGTGCCGCAGGTTTTTAGACGGCCTACTATAAGGCTTGATAGATCTACAGGTGCACTGGTTATGAGTGCAAGGCGCCTGTAGGTCCTAACGCTGCGGCCGAGGGTGAAGGGGGAAACTCCTTCGCCTCCCGGATTGGAAAGGAGTAGGTCCATGCGTCCATTCAGAAAACCATCCCTTCCTCTGCATAGATTTCCACTGCGCCGATGCATCCTGTTTCCATTTTGATGTTAAAGGAGCTTGCCTCATGTCGATATTAGATGCCAATGGACGGGTGCATCAGTACCTTCGGATCTCGATTACCGAGGCGTGTAATCTTCGCTGCATCTACTGCCGGCCAGAGGACGAGGCAGAGACCTACAGATCGAATTTTACAGAAAAAAATTCTCCAGATAGGGATCCGACGGTTTCCCTAGGTTCATCCGGCCAAACGAATTCTCTTCCGTCT
The DNA here is from genome assembly GCA_937991975.1 of uncultured Spirochaetales bacterium. GTDB lineage: Bacteria > Spirochaetota > Spirochaetia > DTKZ01 > DTKZ01 > DTKZ01. The sequence goes on from CALKLC010000011.1 coordinate 5,031, forward strand.
ATAGGTCGAACCCAGACCATGCCATACGAACATTGTATACGGATCGTCCAGATGGCCTCCCGATTCGGGTTCCGGAAAGTACGGATCACTGGGGGAGAGCCTCTTTTACATCCAGACATCGAAAGGATCGTGCAGGGAGTGGTATCCGTACCAGGGATCGAGGACGTATCCTTAACCACTAACGGGACTCTTATATCAGATCGAATTCGAGGATTGAAAGAGGCGGGTTTACAAAGGATCAACATCAGCCTCGATTCCCTGAACCCCGAAACCTATGCCAGAATCACCCGGAGGGCCACTCTTTTCCGGGTACTGGAAGGAATCGAGGCAGCCCTGAAAGCGGACCTTCATCCTGTAAAGCTGAACGTCGTGCTCCTGAAAGGGATCAACGATGGGGAAATCCCGGATTTCCTTGCTTTCGCCCGAGACAATCCTGTGCACGTCAGGTTTATCGAATGCATGCCCTTTCTCCCTGGTACCGCGGATCTATTCATTTCCACGGAGATCGTGAAAGAACGCGCCAGGGAACTAGGCCTCTCGCTGATTCCAGTCCAGGGAAAGGGCTACCGAGATGAGAAAGAGCTCCATGATAGGAATAGGCGCCTGAACGAGGATGGGCGCATTGGAGACAGGAGGCGTCTCCAGGGAGAAGAGCACCTCAGCGACAGGGGGTGCCTCGACAGGAAGAGCCCCCTCGATGGGCCCGCTGAACTTTTCAAGATTTCCGGTGGGAAAGGCCTCGTGGGATTGATCCATCCAGTGAGTCGCCACTTCTGCAGTCAGTGTAACCGCCTCCGGGTAACGGCTAGCGGCTCTTTAAGGCCCTGCCTCCTCCAGGATTACGAAGTTCCCCTGGGAAGTGCTTTATCCGATCCCGAGAAAACGTACGAGGTGTTTCGAAAGGCTTTAGAATTGAAGGAATCCCACCACTCCTTAACTCTCCTCAAGGAAAAGGAGGTTGTGGAAGGGTTATCGGCAGTGAGGTTCTCCCAGAGCAGGGTGCCCGCACAAAGAGTGCTTACAAGAAGAATGTACGCCATTGGAGGATAACATGAGTGTCCCTGTGCTCTGTGTGGTATCGAAAGAATCGAATATGGGAAAAACCACGGTGATGCGAGCCCTCTTAGAAGGACTCAGCCAAAAGGGATTCCGGGTGGGTACGATCAAAAGGGTGCACAAAATGGAGATCGATCATCCCGGGAAAGATTCCTGGGTTTTCATGGAGGCAGGGGCTCGTTCCGTTGCCATCCTCGGTCCGGATCGTTCGGCAATGATTCGGAAAACCGCCACACCCGAAACACCCGAGGAGATCCTGAAGGAACTGGGGCCCATCGAACTCGTTCTCGTCGAAGGGTTCAAAGATAGTTCTTATCCAAAAATCGAGGTGGTGAGGAAAGAACAAGGAATCGAACCCGTGACTCCCCTCGATCAACTGTTTGCAGTGGTGAGTGATGTGGAAATTCCTGGAGCCCCTTTCCCGGTATTTCAGTTCAATTCCCTCGAATCCCTCGTTAGGAGGGTCATCCAGGAATTCCTATCCCCCAAACCTTCCCGGGCACAGCTGTCTCACCTGGATCCATCGGGGAAGGCCCGGATGGTGGATGTGTCGGAAAAATCTTTCACCCTGAGGGAAGCTACGGCAAAGGGAAAAATCACGATGGCACCCTCCACTCTGTCCCTCCTCCTCCAGGGCGGGATGCCGAAGGGCGATGTCCTATCCGTGGCCCGTATCGCAGCCATACAAGGGGTAAAAGAGACAAGCCGTCTGATTCCTCTCTGCCATCCCCTGGCTGTCACTCATATCGATGTATCTTTCCAGCCCATGGGTAACGACTCCATCGATGTCACCGTGCGGGTAAAAACTCAGGGCCCTACAGGGGTAGAGATGGAAGCTCTAACGGGCGTGCACATAGCCCTACTGACCATCTATGATATGTGCAAAGCTGTGGACAGGAGCATGGTAATGGGGAACATTCGCTTGATGAAAAAACGAGGGGGGAAGAGCGGCCCTTATCTACGTGAGGAAGATAAGGGTGGTGATTTTTAGAAAGGGCGGCATTTCCCCTTTTGCCCCTATAGATATAACAAATAGAGGAGTTTTTCAGCCATGCCAAAAGTCATAGCCGTCTGTACCAGCGAAAGGAAGGGGGAACGAAAGCAGAACCGGGGCAAGGCACGTGCCCTTGCGGGTCTGGGCCTCGAGGGGGATGCCCATGCGGGATACATGCATAGACAGATCAGCCTCCTGGCCCTCGAGAGTATTGAAAAGATGCGTTCCCAGGGGCTTCATGTGGGGCCTGGGGATTTCGCAGAGAACATCACTACTCAAGGCATCCAGCTATGCGACCTGCCTTTAGGGCAGCGGCTACGGATCGGAAAAGAAGTATACCTTCGGGTCACGCAGATCGGGAAAGAGTGTCACACCCGGTGCGCTATCTACCAGCAGGCAGGGGACTGTGTAATGCCGAGGGAGGGTATCTTTACTGAAGTCCTTCGAGGAGGTGACATTTCCGTAGACGATCCGATCGTCCTCCTTCCTTCATACCGGTTTGCCGTTCTCACGGCCAGTGACAAAGGATCGAAAGGGGAACGGGAGGATACGAGCGGAGCATTGATCCAGAAGGCTCTTCTGCCCTGGGGGGATACGGTGGCATACCTAATCCTCCCTGATGAAAAAGATCGTATCACAGATCAATTACTATACTGGTGCGATGTAGAAAAGGTGGACCTGATACTTACCACAGGGGGAACCGGCTTCAACCCCCGGGATGTCACCCCTGAGGCAACTCGAAAGGTCATCGAGAAAGAGGTACCTGGGATCCCGGAAGCCCTCCGGATGGAAAGTTTGAAGAAAACTCCCCGGGCAATGCTTTCCCGAGGAATTGCGGGAATCCGGCGCAGAACCCTCATCATCAATCTACCCGGCAGCCCCAGAGCGGTGGAAGAACATCTGTCCATCCTTTTACCTGTACTGGAACATGCCCTGGGAATCCTCTCGGGGAACGAAGGGGAATGCGGCGCGGGTCAAGGCAAAAGTACCCTGTAAGAAAGCACTCTCCAAAAGGGGTTCCCTCGAGAATACATAAGTAGTGGTGCCAAAATTGTGGCGGGGGTAAATAGGTACATAATATCCCACGTTTCTACACCCAGGGGATGCCTCAAGTACGACCC
>CALKLC010000012.1 GCA_937991975.1 uncultured Spirochaetales bacterium
GCACCAAACTCTCCATTCGGTTCTGCCCATCGTCCTGTCCAGGAGACCTTAGAGATTACTCCCGAGGCTGTGAGATCGGCCAGAGTTTTTAAGGTCTCTACTGCCGCGGGAGTGTTAAAGGCAGCTTTTTTCCCATCCGGAGTTAATATTTCTACCCCATTTGCCCGGAAGAGGGGCCAGTACAGCCAGTCAAAATTCAGAGTGAGGAATCCACTCACGGTGCCTTTTGTCAATTTCTTAGCATAGGTAAGAAGTTCATCCACCGTTTTAGGAGGCTCAGAAAGACCGGCTTCCTTAAACAGAAGTTTATTGTAGAACAGTACAGTTGACGGAGTGTAGAAGGGCACCATGTAGTACTTACCCTGATAGTTCGAGGCTGCCTCAAGGATATTTTTTTCAAACCTGTTCTTTACTTCCGGTTCTTTCTGGAAGTAAGGGGTAAGATCCAGAAGAATTCCATCTGCTGCATACTGGAACCAGAGTGCTCCCTGGATATTGATTACATCTGGGGGAGTTCCCGCTGCAAGTTGAGTCTGGAAGTAAGTAGGTAGTTCTGTGCCTTTCTTGTCTACCCAATTCACTGTCACCCCTTTGTTAGCGTCCTGGTACTCTTTAATCCACTGATTGATCGTATCAGCATAATGGGGAAGGTTCCATGTCAATAGAGTGATACTTTTAGGAGCCGTAGCTGCTTCCTTCCCACCTCCTCCCCACACCAGACCATTCAAAAGAAGCAATAGTACGACTGATAAGGTTACCCATTTTGCCTGTGCCTTCATAATTATCCTCCTCTATCATTTATTATTTTCTAAAAATAATTTTAAGGGGATAGAGTGAATCTGTCAAGAAAATATTTTTCATTTTTTTCGACCTTAAAAAATTTATCTTGTCTTTTCTCTACGCTATGCCTTTCTAGTAAAAATTCCGTACAGGCAAGGAACGACCACAAGACTGGATAGGGTGGAAAACAGCAATCCAAACACAATCGTTCCAGACATCGGTCCCCACACAGGACTTACACCCCCTAATCCGACTGCAGTAGGGATCAACCCTGCCATGGTAGTGATGCTGGTAAGAAGGATAGGCCGTAACCGGGAACTTACAGCCAACGGGACTGCTTCTTTTAGTTCCATTCCCTCCCGACGAAGCCGATTCAGTAAATCAATCAGCACGATGGCATCATTAACCGCTATCCCTGCCAGGGCGACTCCCGCATAAATTACTGTAGTGGAAAGGGGAACCTGGAAGAAATACAGGTACAATACCACTCCCATAAAAGAGAAGGGGATAGTAAGAAGGATCAGGAAAGGTTGGGTGTAGGAACGAAACTGAGTACTTAAAATCAGATAGATAAGAAAGATCCCCAGGAGGAAGATCTGTAGAATCTGGATCAGGAGGTTGGCAAACTCTGCGAACTCTCCGCCTGCGATAAACTCCACGTCAGGGTAAAGAGGGAGAATTTCGGCTTTCACATAAGCTTGCAGTTCCCTTAGGACCTTACGCTGTGATTTCTTGTCCAACAGCTCTGCCTGAATAGAAACTTCCCGCTTACCATCAACCCGTTTTATGGAGGATAGAGGTTCCTCCTCCGACAGGGTACAGACAGCGGAAAAGGGGACAAACGCACCGCTGGGAGTGGGGATTTTCAGATGCACCAATTCGGCAAGATTAGCCGTGGATCCCCTGTAACGCACGATGATGTCCCGCTCCTCGTTATCGATAAAGATCCTACCCGCCGTAAAACCCTCGATGGTTCCCCGTACAAACGTTCCAATGGAGACAGGTGTCAGGCCAAACCGGCTGGCTTGGAACTCATTCACCCGTATCCGAAACTCCGGGGTTCCCCGCTCCAGGGTATCTTCGATATTGATCAGTTGGGGATAGGAACCCATCCTCTCTTTGAGTTTCCCCGCAATATCCCGCAGGTCCTCGAACCTATCTCCCCGAAACCGAAGTACAATCGGAGGATCCACGGGCGGGCCACCCTGCACCTTCCGATAAATGATCTGCTCGGGCCCAGGAGTGTCCTCGGTAAGTTTTCGGGCTTCTTCAAGCAAAGAGGTAACGGAACGACTACCTCCCTCTTTTTCCCTTTTAAGATGGACCACAAGTTGTGCAATATTGTTCCTTGTTCCTAAGGAAAGAGAACTGGTAAAAGACCCCACATTAGAGAGGATCCCCACTACTTCACCTGATTCTTTTAACGGTTTTAGTTTCCGTTCGATTTGTTCCACTACCTGCAGGGTTTTTTCCCTGTTGGTTCCGGCAGGCATTTCCACATCGATGAAAAAGTAGGGGTAATCTTCCCCGCTGAACAGATCCTGTCGCAACCGTGGAATCAGATTAAACACAAAGATCAAAAGAATAAATGAAGCGAACACAGTAAGCTTCCGTCTCTTAAAAAGGAGATGAAAGACCCTCTCAAACACGGAACGAATACGGGTAAACTCTACCACCGGCCGAACCCTGTTTCCGCCTGGCCAGTCTGCATAGTGAGAGGGCAGGAAGAAGATCGCTTCCAGGGTAGAAACGATGAGAGAGATGCTTACTACAAGGGGAACCACACGAAGGAACTTCCCAATCGTTCCCGGCAACAGCATCAAGGGGAGAAAGGCAGCCACAGTGGTGGCAGTGGCAGAAATAACGGGTAGAGCTACTTCATCGACCCCCTGGATTGCCGCCTCTTTTTTTGAAAGTCCTTCCCCCTGAAGGCGGAAAGAGTTTTCCACGATTACGATCCCATGATCCACCAGCATGCCCAGCACCAAGGCCAGGGAAAACAAAACTACCATGTTGAGCGTGACGCCCATGAAGTTGAACACCATCATCCCCATGAGCATGGAGAGTGGAATCGCCACGGCCACAAAGAGGCTGTTCCTCACGCCCATGAAGAACATGATCACACCGACCACAAGAATAAGAGCGAGGAGAATATTGTTCTCCAGCTC
>CALKLC010000013.1 GCA_937991975.1 uncultured Spirochaetales bacterium
TGATGAGTTTCCTGTATAGAATGTATGGGCATGATAGAGAAACCCATTCTCCGATTCCCGGAGGGTTCCACCATGTACAGAAGGCCCTCGAAGTAATGCGCAGGGGAGTCAGAAAAAAAATGACAGTGGAGTATATTGCCCACACAATTGGTATCAGCAAAGAGTATCTGATCCGGCTTTTCAACCAGCACCTCCGTATTACCCCTTTGCAGTATGCCACCCGGCTCCGGATCGAGGCTGCCTCCGGGGATCTGATCAGCACAGAGAAACCGATCGGTGAAATAGCCCTGCAGTTTGGGTTTGAAAACCAATTCCACTTTTCCCGGGTATTCAAGAAATGTACCGGACAAGCCCCTTCGATTTACAGGAAGTACTACCTGCAGTACGTGGATCTGTTGCCTCCCAGGAAGGAAGGGTAGGGGGTTGTTTCGGATGGGATCTCATGTGAATTAATGCCCCCTTGCCGATTCGTTAACGATATTGTAATATAGATAAAAATTGAATATAAAGATATTTTAATCTTACGTAACAGGAGGAAAGACATGAAGGTGAAAAGAATTATACCATTTGTAGTTGTGCTGGGCCTCGCGTTAAGTGGGGTTGTGGTTGCACGGGAACTGCCGGCCGTGGTGGATGTGGCGTGGCTGGAAGCCAACTTGAACAATCCGAAGCTGATCATTCTGGATGTACGAAAAGCGGAGGATTATAAAGCTGGGCACATTCCCGGCGCGGTGAACAGTTTTTTTGGAGTGTGGGCTGTTAAAAAGGGGCCTCTCAACGCGGAAATCCCGGAAACCGATGATCTACAGGATATTATACAGGCAGCGGGAATCAAGCCCGACTCATGGGTGGTAGTTGTAGAATCCGAGGGAGGCCCCAGATTCCATTTTGCAACCCGTGTTGCGTGGACTCTTGCCTATGCGGGACTGGATAATGTCGCAGTTCTGGATGGGGGACATGCGGCATGGGTAAAAGCCGGCAAAGCAGTAAATGCAGATCCTGTGAAGAAACCAGCAGGTACTTTTAAAGTAAAAGTAAGGAAAGAATATATTGCAGATCAAGAGTTTGTGTTGAAAACCCTCAATACCCTTCCCTATCTGGACGCGCGGTCCTACGATGCCTACTTCGGCCGGGCGAAGCTTCCTTTTGTTGCCCAGGAGGGGCATCTGCCTGGGGCAATCTCTATCCCAAAAGAATGGATGCTGAACGCGGAGGGAATGCTGGTCCCCAAAAAACAAATAGAGGAAATCCTTACAGCTCTTGGCTTTTCACCCAACCAGGAAATAGTAACCTACTGTGACACGGGGATGGGCTGTTCCGCCTGGTGGTGGATCATTCATGAACACCTCGGATGGCCGAAAATTCGGAGTTATGATGGATCCACAGAAGAGATTGCAAAGAATCCAGCTGTAAAATTTCACAAGTATATCTGGCGTTAGCGCATTTTAGGGTAGCTATCCGGGCGCTCCGTTGGAAGTTCAGCGAAGCGCCCTATTTTTTATCCATATACGTAGTTGGACAGATTTCTAATCCCTTGACCACTTTTATTATAGAACCTTATACTTCGGCCGGAGGCTGAAAAAATGGGCATTCGAAAACGGTACGATGGAACTCTGCTCAAGGGAATTCCCGCTTTCCGCTTGATCAACCCCTACGTGATGAAAGGCCGGAACGAATCGGCCGTTTACTTAACCCACGAACTGCGAATGAAGAAAACCATAGAGTTCATCCGACAGTACAACAAAGAGAACAAGGGGAATGGGAAACGCCTCACGTTGTTCCATGTCATTCTATGCGGAATCGTGCGTGCGATAGCCTTCAGGCCTCAGATGAACCGCTTCATTTCGGGAAAGAAGATCTATCAGCGGAACCGAATACAACTCTCCTTTATTGTGAAGAAACAGCTTACCGATGAGGGATTGGAAACCAACGTGAAGATCACCTTCAGTCCCTTCGATACGCTGGAGGATGTGATCGAGAAGGTAAATCGTGAGGTAGAAAAAGCCCGGGATATGGCCGGAAACGAGAGTGATCACGAAATCGAGTTCTTCACGAAACTACCCCGTTCCATCCTAACTCTTGTAATCTGGGTGTTCAAAGCCCTCGATTACTTCGGGATCGCTCCTTCTGAAATGATCCGGCTGGATCCTCTCTACACCAGTGTCTATGTGGCAAACCTCGGGAGCGTAGGCCTGGATGCCCCCTACCATCACCTGTACGAGTGGGGCAATGCTTCGATCTTTGCGGTGATCGGGAAACTTCGAAAAGGGTTCGTCGTAGGAGAAGGCGGAACCCTGGTGGTAGAGGATTTGCTGACAATGAAATACACCTTCGACGATCGGATCTCCGAAGGTTTCTATGCAGCAAAAGCGATTGAATTGTTCAAACAGTTCGTGGAGAATCCCGAAACTCTGCTCCAACGGCCGGAAATTCCAGAAGAAATACTCAAAGAACACATGTTAGTAGAGGGCGAATAAAAAAAAGAGGGGAGCAGCCGCTCCCCTGAGGGCTTCCCTCTGGATCAAGCATTCGGCACGTTAGGCTGCTGTTTGTGTTTCTCTTTCTTTTCCCTTCGTTTTTCTTTGATGGATTTCTGCGCCGGCTTCTTGCTTTCCTTCTTATAAAGTTTCTTTTCGCCCATAGAAACCTCCTGGAAGGATGGAATACAGTTTAAATTTAGAGCAATAGGACCAGGAAGTCAAATAAAGTGGTGCCAAAATGTACGTTCTATCTTTGCAGAGCCTTGTCAGGACGGGCTTTTTCATAGAATTCTAACAATTATTAGATATCAATAGCGGATGGTACGAATGGATACACACATTGTACAGTACCTGGATGACCTATTTGAAAGCGCAAGCATAAGGGAAATATCTACTCAAGAACGGGTGGTGGTATTCAGCGACCTGCACCTGGGTGATGGGGGAAGAAAAGATGATTTTCGGAAAAACGCGAATCTTTTCCTCACGTCCCTGCGGGAATACTACCTCCCAGGCCAGTTCCTCTTGATTCTCAATGGGGATATCGAGGAATACCAGAAGTTCCTTCCCTTCCAGGTTCGCCGAGCCTGGGAACCGGTATTCCTTCTTTTCGACGAGTTCGCCCGAAGGGGGAATCTAGTGCAGCTCTGGGGAAACCATGACGAACTCCTGGCGCTTCGTCCGGGTCGAAAAGGAAGGGAAGTACTCGAAGCTATCCGCCTCCGCTACCATGGAAAGGATATTTTCATCTTTCACGGACACCAATTCTCTCCCGCCTTTACCCGCTTGAATCGAGTCTTCGGATTCATCGTCCGCTACCTGGCCCGTCCCCTCGGTATCATGAACGGGTCAGTGGCAACGAACAACAAGAAGAAGTTCAAAACCGAGCAGAAGGTCTATGAATACTCTACCCGGAAAAGGATCCTTTCTATCATTGGGCACACCCATCGTCCCCTTTTCGAGTCTTTATCCAAGATCGATGTCCTCAAGTTTCGTATCGAAAGCCTTTGTCGAGCATATCCGGAAGCAAGAATTGAAGAAAAAGAACGGATCAGGCGGGAGGTTCAGCAAATCAAGGAAACACTACAGAAGATATTGGAGTCGGAAGCGGAGGAGGCGATGAAAGGAAGTATCTATGAAGAGAGTCACTTCATGGTCCCTTCGGTGTTTAATTCTGGATCAGGTACAGGGGCAGGGGGGGTAACCTGCCTTGAAATAGAAGAGGGAAGGATCAGACTCATCCATTGGATTGATGAAGAACGGGGAGCACATCACATTCGAGCCGGTACAGACCCGGTTCAACAACTGGAAGGTACCCCCTATTATCGAGTTGTCTTAAAGGAAGAAAGCCTGGATTACATATTTGCCCGGATCGAATTGCTGTAATCTTGTGATCTTTCGATAGACTGGGTAAAATAGGCCCTGGATAATAACCATGGGGAAGAATCGGGCGTGGGATTGGTTCAGACAAGCGCAGGATGACCTCTGTTGGGCAAAGGATTCTTTGAAAGCGGGACATTATGCCCAAACGTGTTTCATCGCTCAGCAGGTAGGCGAAAAAGTGTTGAAAGCAATCGCATTACACCGTGGATATGCTCAAGTGAAAAGCCATTCTATCCTGGAGATTGCACGGGCACTGGAAATAAACGATGAAATCGAGCAGATCGCGAAGAGGTTGGACCAATATCATATCAGTACCCGGTATCCGGATGCCTTTCCCGCGGGAGCCCCGTTCGAATTCTATACCGAGGAACAGGCGATCGAGGCGGTTTCTTTTGCAGAACGGTTGATGGAAATCGTGGAGAAAACACTAACTCCAGACTAGGTTCTCTATGTTTTCTTTGCGGTTATATCCTATACTAGAAGGTGAGGAATCAGAGCGGTGCCGGAAATTTTGGTTAAACCTTCCCGTGACCCTCTTTTTGGTATGACTCCCGCGGAAGTGACCCAATTTCTCTCCCTGGCTTTAAGAGATAGAGTAAAAGAGGCTTACCTTTTTGGAAGCTTCGCGAGAGGGGATCTTCATCCCGATAGCGATATCGATCTACTGGTGGTAGTTGAAACGAAGCTACCTTTTCCCGAACGTGGTCTTGCATTCTCCGATTTGCGGGATCGTCTCCCATCCCTTGAAATTTTTGTGTATACCCCCGAAGAGTTCACCAGCCTCACTACGGATCCCAGCCCGGGGTTCTGGACTTCAGTGGTACAGGAGATGGTTCGATTCCTTTAAACTCCTGGCGTTTCAAGTACTCTCCCGGCCCTTTTCGATCTCCACGAGGAAAAATCGGGCAAAACTTTCCGTGGGGTCATCCAGTTTGAGTCGTTCGAGGAGGGTAAGGGAGTAAGAAAGTTTTTCCCCTGCCAGTTTGCGGGAGATTTCCCTCCCCGTTTCTTGGTAGTGGAGGAAGAGTTCGGCACCCGAAACGAACAAACGCTTTGCCCATGCGTAGGTCTTTAGCTTTCGGAGATCTGTTATAGGTTGAAAGATCCGTTCGTTGAATCGCCGGAACTCTTCCGAAAAGCGAGGATTGTACTGTTCGGCCCAGTACTGCACCGCCTGGATTACCATGGTGTACCGTTCGTTCTTGCCTACAGCAGCCCGCACCTTGTAGCTATGGAGTCCCAGGAGAAAGTAGAGCCTTAGGGCAGAAAAAAGGTATCCCCGGGGGGTCTGTACACTGGGTTGATCGAGGAACCGGCTGAATCGAGAAGGATCGAGAGAGGGGGCATTTATAGGAGAGGTGACGGAAGCCTTATGGTTCAATTTTTCCAGCGCTTCTTCGTACACCTGTCGGACCCGGAGAAACAACTCCCCCCCATCCTTCCGGATGTCGGGGTGGGTGTGCTTGCATAGGAAGCGATAGATGGAAATCAGATCCTTCCGCGTATACGTACCTCTGGAAAGGAGTTTCTCGATCGCCTCCATAGAAAAAGTTTACACGTACTTGTTATAGTTTTTCAACAGGATGAAGCTTTCCGAGCGGGTGATCCCTTCGATGCCGGACAATTCCTCGGTAAGGAACTTTACCAGCCCTTTGTTGGAATCCACCAACACCTCTGCGATCAAATCGTAACGCCCGGATGTGATGGCCACCGAGAGCACGTTTGGAAGGTGGGAAACCTCCTCGGCTTTCTTTTCGAGGAGGCGGGATTCTGCCACGGTTAAAGCCACGAGGACGAGCTGTTTATTGGCCAGCACATCAGGATTGATGAGGGCTTTAACGATCAGAATCCCTGCGTCTCGGAGCTTCTTGAGGCGGCTTCGGACAGTACCTTCGGAAATGTTCAGAGTCCGGGCGATAGTGTTGTTGGGGACCCACCCTTGCTGGAGGATATCGATGATCTTCCAATCGGTTTCATCCGGCTGCATCCCTGGCGGCATGGCCTACAGTACCGTATCAACCGGTGTATAGGCAAGGTTGAATGCATCCGCCACTGCCCGATGGGTCACTTTGCCCTCGTAGAGATTCAAACCTTCCCGAAGATCGGGATAGGTTCGGCAGGCCTCTTCTACCCCAAGGTCTGCCAGTTTCAGCCCGTACAGGAGCGTAGAGTTCGTCAATGCAAGGGTAGAGGTAAGGGCAACAGCTCCCGGCATGTTGGCCACGCAGTAGTGCACGATCCCGTCCACAGTGTAGATGGGATCATCGTGGGTGGTGGGCCGGGTAGTTTCCGTGCATCCCCCCTGGTCAACCGCCACATCCACAATCACTGCATGTCGTTTCATCATCCTGAGGTGTTCCCGGCGGATCAGTTTGGGTGCCCGGGCCCCGGGGATAAGAACTGCACCAATAAGAAGATCGCATTCCCGTACAGAACGTTCCAGGTTCTCCGCAGAATTGAAGAGGGTATTCACCTGGCCGTGAAAGATGTCATCTATGTAGGCCAACCGATTGGAATTGATGTCCAGCACCGTTACATCCGAACCCAGACCAAACGCAACCCGTGCTGCGTTGAACCCTACTACTCCACCCCCGACGATGGCTACCTTTCCCCGCTGAACTCCGGGAACCCCTCCCAGAAGAATCCCCCGGCCTCCAAAAGGTTTTTCCAGGTACTTTGCCCCCTCCTGGATGGAAAGCCGACCTGCAATTTCACTCATTGGTTTTAAGCAGGGCAGGGTACCGTCTTCGAGGCGGATCGTCTCGTACGCTACTGCCTTGATGCCTCTGTCCATCAGCGCCCGTGTAAGAGCCTCGTCCGCAGCCAGGTGGAGGTAGGTGAACAATATCTGCCCTTTGCGAAAAAGGGGATATTCGGAAGGTTGAGGTTCTTTCACCTTAACGATCATGTCGCAAGCCTGAAAGATGGCCTCGGGGGAAGGTTCGATTCGGGCGCCTGCTGCCCGGTACTCTTCATCCGTAAAGCCTGCCTCGGTTCCGGCTCCTGCCTGGATATACACAGAATGGCCGCGGGCTATGTAGGATTTCACACAGGAAGGAGTCAAACCCACACGGTACTCGTGTTTCTTGATTTCTTTTACACAACCAACCTTCATGGAAACCTCCTATAGTTACGATAATCGTAATTTTAATTGAATTATCCTACGATATTCGTAGAATGTCAAGGCTACATATCGTGCCCTGTCATCCGGCACTTCTGCTTAGAATTGGGAATTCGATTGTGGGCTACAGGGCTTTGACAGTGGGAAAAGGATCTCCCTATAATGAGCGGGTGTGAAACCTCTCCGGATCAACACGAAATTTACCCTGGCAATTTTTCTCGTAACCCTCTCTTTCCTCTGCGCTATTTTTCTCATCAGCCGTGACATGTTGAAGAACTTTTCCCTCCAAACAGCCGGGGAAGTAGCCTCCGTGATCCTGGAAGGAACGGATGCACGGGTAAAGGATTTTTTCGATCAGATGGAGGCCCTTTCCCGAAGCCTGGCGTACACGCAGGCAGTGCAGACCATTGACCCAAAGGGGATGAGGGACCTGTTCATAGCGTCTGTTCTGTCCCGGAAACGATACCTTCGAGCGATCTATCTAGGGACCGAAGATGGAAGGATGTTCGAATGGGGAGTAGGGCCGGAGTTCATCGATTACACCCCTACCTTTCCACCGGGGTACGATCCCCGGAAACGTCCCTGGTATCGAACAGCCCTCGAAAAGAATGGATTCGCCGTTTCAGAGCCTTATCGGTATGCCAGTGTGGATGCGGAAGGGATCACCTGCGTTCTCCCTGTGCAGGATGCGGAAGGGCGGCTTCTGGGGGTGATCGGTCTGGACATCCTTCTGGATAATCTGAAAGCCCTGTTGGAAGATCTCAACATTCCCAAACAGGGGAAGGCATTGCTGGTGAGTGCGAAGGGACGGTTCATTGCCGGCTCGTTGGATCCCGAGAAGGTTCCTGGTCTTGAAGGCCGATTCGATGATGAGGAAGGGGTCTTTCGGGTTCGGATAGAGGGTTCCGAGATGCTCGTGTCCTACCGTCTCAGCAAGCCTCTCGGCTGGCATCTCCTTGTTGCACTTCCGTATACGGCGATTCTATTGAATGCCCGATGGCTCCTTACGTTGATCACCATCATCGAAGTTCTTCTGATGGGGATGCTCACCATCGTGATCAGTATTATTACCAACCGATTCATCACCGCCCCCCTCCATCGGATCATCGAGGTGGTGAATCGGATCGAAGGGGGGGATCGGACAGCCCGAATCAAGGGTGGGGGTGAGGATGAGTTCGGGATTCTGGGAAGGGAACTGAACAAACTGGTAGAGGCGGTGGATCAGTATTCCAGTTCCCTTGAACAGCGGGTACAGGAGAGAACCGAAGAAGTAAAGGCTCTGCAGCAGGAGATTACCCGGCTTCGAATTTTAGAGGAGCGAAAACGGATTTACCGGGATATGCACGATTCCATCGGTGCCAAGCTTACCAACATTTTTTTCTGTGCGAACGTGGCGCGTAAATTGTTGGATCGGGAGGGGCAGCAGGCATCGGAAAAGCTGAGGGAACTCTTCGACGATATGGAAACGAACTGTTTCGATGCGATGAAGCACGTAAAGAGTATCGTAGGAGGATTGGAAGAAGGGGAAGGAGCAGAGAAAGATTTTGGCGCGTTTCTCTCCGCATCCATTCGAAAGCGGTTAGAGATGAAAGGAATCGAGTTTTCCTGCAGGATCGATCCCCCTCAAGCTCTTTCCATGGTCTCTTCTGCAACCGCAGGGGAATTGGAAAAAGTGTTCGAGGAACTGGTGAGTAACGTTCTGAAACATTCCGGAGCGAATTCGGTAGAACTGTATGTGATAGAACGAGGAGACTCCATCCATTTCCGTTTTTCCGACAATGGGAGGGGAATCGAGTTGCAGGAGGCTCCAAACCAGGGGACAGGGCTTAAGAATATCCGGTTCCGGATCGAGGCTTTGGGTGGAGAGCTTTCCATGAGCACTTCCCAGGGGAAAGGGACTCGTTTTAAATTCCAGCTTTCCAGGAATGTTTTGCGGCCAAGGGAGGAACTCTCATGAGTACTCCTTCCGCTTCAAGACCCCTCGATCTGATCATCGTAGAGGACCAGAAAGAGGTACGGGAGGGCTTACGGTATCTTCTGGGATTGGACCCCAGGGTAAACATGGTGAGAACCTATGACCGTGTGGAAACCTTACTCGATGCCCTCGACACCCTACCCACCCCTGATCTTGTTCTGATGGATATCGGGCTTCCAGGGATGAGCGGGATCGAAGGAGTTCGAGCGGTGAAGAAACGGTTTCCGTCGGTCTCTGTGATTATTCTTACGGTGTTCGAGGACACGGATCGAATTCTGGAATCCATTCGAGCTGGAGCGAATGGGTACCTATTGAAGAGCACGAAACCGGACATCCTGTTGGAACAGATCCTGGGAGCGGCAAAGGAAGGTTCCCCCTTGAGCCCACGGGTGGCCAAGAGGCTACTCGAGGAGATCCAGGAATCGGGGGAGCAGTCGAGTCTTTCGGATTATGGGTTAACGCCGAGAGAACGGCAGATCCTGACCGATGTGGTGAATGGGTTCACCTATCGGGAAATTGCCGCACGGTACAACATTGCAGCATCCACGGTAAAGAAGCACATCCTCCATATCTACCAGAAACTGGATGTGAGTTCCCGGGCCGAGTTTGTCCGGAAGGCTATTCGGGAAAAATTAGTCTAAGCGCGGCGCCCTATACCTCTTTTGGTGTATGCTAGTCTAAATGGATAGGATGAGATACACCATTCGGTGTATTTCTAAGTTATAAACAGTGGGGGTACCATAGAGGCATCTTAAATCCATCTCAAGGAGGCGTGCATGAGCGACTCTACGAAAAAGGGAATGTTCGATTGGTATTTCAAATCGAACCTTCTCATGCGGATCCTGATCGGTCTGATCCTGGGAGCCGTGGTCGGACTCGTGGTTGGACCGGGGATCAAGTGGGTGAATCCCTTCGGGGATCTGTTCGTCCGGTTACTGAAGATGATCGTGGTGCCAGTGATCTTCCTGTCTCTCGTAGGAGGGGCGGCCAGCATCAGCCCCGCCAGACTGGGAAAAGTGGGGGTGAAGATCGTTGCGTACTACCTCGTTACTACGGTCGTGGCAGTGATCATCGGGTTGATCTTCGCCAACATCCTGAAACCGGGCTTGGGGCTGAACCTTGCGGGTGTAACGGCAGCGGGTAGGGAACTGAAACAGCCGGATATCATCACTACACTGTTGAATATCGTACCCACAAACCCGGTGGAATCGATGGCCAAGGGAGACGTGCTGCCCATCATCTTTTTTGCACTGGTGTTCGGGATCGGACTGTCCTATGTGGCGGAGAGCGATGTTCCGCGGCTCCGTGACGGGGCAAAGATCTTGCTGGAATGGTTCGACACAGCCGCGGAAACCATGTACAAGGTGGTAAGGGGAGTTCTCCAGTACGCTCCTATCGGTGTGTTCGCCCTCATTGCCATCGTGTTCGGTACTCAGGGGGCGAAGGCCTTTGGTCCGCTGGGAACCGTCACGCTGACCGTGTATCTCGCCCTTGTGGTGCACCTCGTGTTAACCTATGGTTTGTTCCTCAAGGTAAACAAGCTAGGGTTCGTAAAGTTCCTGAAAGGTGCAAAGGAAGCGATGATCACTGCCTTCGTGACCCGGAGTTCCTCAGGCACCCTACCTGTAACTCTCCAATGCACGGAGGATAATCTCGGCGTGCCCCGAAGCATCAGTTCTTTCACTCTCCCGTTGGGAGCTACTGTCAATATGGACGGTACCTCTATCTACCAGGGGATCTGCGCCCTCTTCGTTGCGTTTGCCGTAGGGCAGGAGTTGAGTTTCAGCCAGCAGATGACGATCGTCATTACTGCCACCCTTGCCTCCATCGGGACAGCGGGTGTACCGGGTGCTGGGGCTATCATGCTGCTGATGGTATTGAACTCCATCGGTATGCCGGTAAAGGAAGGAACTCCCGTGGCAATGGCGTACGCGATGATCCTGGGAATCGATGCACTCCTAGACATGGGTCGAACCTGTCTGAACGTCACAGGCGACATGGTGGGTACTTCTATTGTGGCAAAGTCGGAGAAAGAACTGGATCTGACCAAGTGGGCTTGAATGAATGCTTGAACGGCCATTGATGGAACGACCTCTTGTAATCGGCGGGGGGGTAGGCCCCATGGCAGGGGTAGCCCTCCACGCCCGCATCATCCAACAAACGGCTACAGATGGGACAGATCAGTCCCATCTGGCCGTATTCCATGTTTCCTGCTCCTCCCGGATCCTGGATCGAACGGAGTTCCTCTTGGGGAAGCATCAGGTGAATCCTGCCACAGGGATGGCCGATGTATTCCAGGGGGCCTGGGAGGGCTTAAAAACTTTGGGGTATGGATCGGCAGGGGCAGTCGGTGGAATTCCCTGCAATACCTTCCATGCCCCCCAGATTTTCCAGCTCTTCCTGGAGGAATTGGCCAGGCGCTCGATTCCCATACAGGTCCTCCACATGCTGGAGGAAACCGTACAGCTGATCCAGGAACGATTTCCCACTGTCCG
>CALKLC010000014.1 GCA_937991975.1 uncultured Spirochaetales bacterium
GGCAGCATGGGTATGAGAACCCTCCCGCCTTAGGCAAGGACTTGCGCCCCAGTCCCTGTGTGATGGCCCTCCCCCCCGGGCCGTTGTGTGGGCACCTGTCGGCTTAAGAGCAGGAAGGAAAAACGGGGAAATGGGTTCTGCTGGTATATCTATGCTCGCTTATGTCTTGCAAACGAATCGATCGATCGGTTACACAACAGGGTAGTTTAGATAAAGAACAAAAGGAAATTAGTGGAAAGAGTAGGCGGAGGCGGGGAAGGTAGCGGGGGGAACTGAGCATCCAAGATACGGCACCTTGCAAATAACAATTTTGGCACCACTTATGATTGTTTTTAAGAAACAACAGAACTGGGTTCATTTGATGGTTAAAGATGACGGTAAAGGAATTGATTCTCCAAAATCTAAAAGAGATAGTGCTCTGTCCACAGGATATGGAATCCAATTAGTTGAGATGTTAATTTCTCAATTAGGGGGGTGGGCCTCTTTACAAAGTGCAATAGGAAAAGGTACCCACTGGGAGTTCGCTTTCCCTCTGATTTAATAGATATTTTTCATGAACCTTTAAAAACATAGAAAAATCAGGTACTCTATACAACAATATGAAAATCGTCAACGTAGAAACTATTCCTCTTTCATTCCCTCTGGAAGTCCCTGCCCGGGATGCGACGGGTGTATGGAATAGCTGGGATACGGTGATCGTAAAAATCACCGCTTCGGGTGGCACCGTTGGGTACGGCGAGATAGGTCCTGTCCATGGGGGAGGGGTTCGAGTGTTCAAAACCCTGGTAGACGAGCGGTTGAAGCCCCTGCTCTTGGGAAAGGATCCTACGGAGCGTGAAAAGCTTTTTGAAACGATGCGAGGCAAAGGCACAGCTGCCTATGCATTTGGAGAAAAGGGTGCTGTCATTTCCGCAATCGCGGGAATCGATATCGCCCTCTGGGACCTCACGGGCAAGATCCTGAAGACTCCGGTCTATAACCTGTTGGGCGGACGGGTGTTCGATCGGATTCCTGCCTATGCTTCGGGATTCTTCGGAAAGGGGGGCCGTCCTCTAACCCCTGGGGAGTGTTCCGAGGAGGCCAAACGGTATGCGGATCAGGGGTTCAAAGGGGTGAAGATGAAGATCGGTTATGGCCGGAAACAGGACCTTCAGAACCTGGAAGCGGTCCGCAAGGCGCTGGGCCCTGAACTCGGGATCATGGTGGACGCCAACCAGGGATTCACTGTCCCACAGGTGATGAGTCTGGCCAGGGATCTGGAAGCCTTCGATCTGACTTTTATGGAGGAACCTGTGTCTATCCATGATATCGAGGGAATGGCCCATTTATCCGCTACCTTTCCCATTCCTATTGCAGCAGGAGAGAACTATTACACCCGATACGAATTCCGGGAACTGTTTACAAAGAGAGCGGTAGCAGTGGTTCAACCCGATATCATTCACGCAGGAGGGATCACGGAAACGAAGAAGATCGCATCCATGGCCCAGGCCTTTGGAGTAGCCCTTTCCCCGCATATCCATGCCACTGTCGGAGTAGCAGCCAGCATTCATCTGCTCGCTTCCTCTCCTCATACACTGGCGGCTGAGTATATCACATCCGGGGGCTCCTATGACCTGCGCCGGGTCCTGTATGGCGATGCGTACCTGGTAGACAAAGACGGGTACATACATGTTTCCGATGAGCCGGGGCTGGGAATCCGCCTTAACGAGAAAGCCCTCGAACAGTATGGGGTAAAAGGATAATAAAGTGGTGCCAATATTGTGGCGGCAGCAAAAAGTTCCATAATTTCTCTGTTTCCTCTTCAGGGAAATCCTGTTTGAACAATAGCCGGCAAAGAACGAGAGGGCAACCGGAAAAAACCCCTTTGACCGCCACAATATTGGCACCACTGACAAAGGATAACAGGAAGAGGCGAATAGGGCGCACCTCTAATCCACTTAAGAGCGGTTCAAACTGAGGATGTGATAAAAAAACGGCGGGGTCATTTTCCGCCGATTTTAGGGATCTTACTTTGAGAGAATCGGACAAAGCGGTAAAACACGATATAGCGTGGGAATAACCTCTCCTGGGTCGAGTTTACTTTAAATATCCCGTTGCTCGGGGCAGGAACAGGATCAGTTCCGGAATATAGGTAATCAGCAGCACCGCTACCATTTCCGCTGCCACGAAGGGCATCACTTTGCTCACGATTCTTTCCAGAGGCACCTTTGCTATTGGAACCGCTGTAAAGAGGCACACGCCCACGGGGGGTGTGGTGAGCCCGATATTCAAGTTTACCAGCATCACGAGGGCGAAGTGCAAGGGATGGATCCCATAGGAAATCGCTACGGGTAAGAGGATAGGAGTGAGCATGATAACAGTGGCTGCGATCTCCATGATCATCCCCATGAAGAAAAAGAGGATGTTCACAAAAAGGAGGAACAGGTACTTGTTGGTGATGAAGCTTGTGAGGAGTTTTGCAATTTGCTCAGGGATCCGTTCCAGGGTGAGCACCATGCTGAACACCTGGCTGGTGGAAATGATGATCAGGATAGTGGCGGCTACAATACCCGCATTGATCAAACTATCGACAAGATCTTTTAATTTGAGTGTCCTGTAGTAGAAAACGCCGATCAGGAATGCGTAGAAACAGGCTATGGCTGCCGCTTCGGTGGGGGTGAACAAACCGCTCA
Source organism: uncultured Spirochaetales bacterium (assembly GCA_937991975.1). GTDB lineage: Bacteria > Spirochaetota > Spirochaetia > DTKZ01 > DTKZ01 > DTKZ01. Next base: position 2,673 of record CALKLC010000014.1, read on the forward strand.
AGATTCCCCCAATAATGATCAAAGGCACCATCAGTGCAACGAGAGACCGCCGAACAATACGGAGCGCCTCATCTATGGGGATCGGTTCCGTGCGCTTGGGATGGTTTTCCTTTACCGCGTAGTAGTAGGCGAGTGCCATGAGGGACAGAGCCACCAGAAGGCCGGGGATGAAACCGCCCATGAAGAGGGCTCCCACGGATTCCCCTGTTACGGAAGCGTAAATCACCATGATGATACTGGGGGGGATAATGGGCCCGATAATGGATGAAGCTGTGGTGACAGCTGCCGAATATTCAGGGGTGTATCCCTCTTCGATCATGGCAGGGATCAGGATGGAACCAATGGCCGCTGTATCGGCAACAGCTGCCCCTGTGAGGCCGGCGAAAAAGATACTCACCACGATATTCACCTGTGCAAGGGCTCCTCGCACACGGCCCACTAAAAGCCTGGAAAAGTTCACCAGATCCTTGGTAATGCCCGTATGGTTCATGATGTTCCCTGCCAGAATGAAGAAGGGCAAGGCCAACAGTACATAGTTGTCGATCCCCCCATACAACCGGGAAGCGATCGCCATCAGGGGGACTCCCCTGAAGAGAATCAGGTAAAGCAGGGGGACAAGACCCAGCACAAAGGCTATGGGAATCCCGATGACCATAGCTATTACGAAAATAGCGGTTATCACAAGTAAGCCGATGTTCATTATTTCCCTTCCTCGAATTGTCCGCCGCTGATCATGTACGCACGGAGGTTTTCCTTCTCGTCCCAGATCCCTACCAGGAAATAGCTCATATGGATGAACATGAGGAGACATCCTACAGGAATATTCAGTTTTACCCATAGCATGGGGATCCGGATAATAGCTCCCAACTGACGCCATGCCATAATGGCTGCTTTCAATCCGTACCAGAACACCATAGCAAGGAAAATAACAATAAAGACATACCCGATCATGATTGCTATTTTCCTTACCGGTGTTTTCATCTTCAGAAGGAAGAACTCGATTCCGATATGACTGCGGATCTTTAAGGCCACTGAAGCCCCGATATACCCTATGCCGATCAAAAGCCAGCGCATCAGTTCCTCGTTCCAGGATAGGGCTTTCCCTGCCGCACGAAAGAATACCCCTACAATTGCTAAAAGGGTTACTGCGGAAACATAGACGAGAATAATCCATTTGCCGATCAGGTATGAATAGTCGCTCGCCTGCTTTAGATACTGTTTGATATCCGCTTTCTGTATCACGAAACACTCTCCCAAAGGTGAACTTGAAAAAAGAGCAGTCTGCTCATCATGAGCAAACTGCCCGACTTGACTCTAATAAGAAGGATCTCTATTTGCGCCATCCAGCCCGCATTTCAGCCAGCTGTACTTCCTTCAGGAATCTGTCCACCAGTTCTTTCCCCAATTGCCCCTGGAGGTATTCCACAACAGCTGGTTGGGAAGCTTTCTTGAATGCTTCCTTCTCTTCCGGAGTTGGAATGTACACTTTCATTCGCTTTGCCACCAGTTCGTACTTCACGATATTGGAAACCATGCGCTCTGCCACGTCGTTCGCCTGCGCGCCGAGTTTGGCCCCCTGGATCAGGATCTGCTGGGCTGCCACGGGGAGGCTTTTGAACTTGGCAGCGTTCATTACCATGATGTTTTCGCTCCACACATGTCCGTCCATCGTCAGGTACTTCTGCACTTCGTAGATCTTACCCAGGTAGATGGGGGAAATCGGGTTCTCGTGTCCGTCCACCACGCCGGTCTGAAGAGCTGTATATACTTCATTCCAGGCAATCGGCACTGCCCGTCCACCCATACTTTCGATCAACTTGATGTACACGGGGCTTTCCATGACGCGGAACTTAAGCCCTTTCAGGTCATCGGGCTTTCGGATCTCGCGAACGTTGTTGGTGAAGTTCCGCCACCCGTTCTGTCCTATGGCAAGGTACTTGAACCCCGCTTCTTTCTCCAGCTTATCGGTGAGTTCCTTCCATAGAGCGCTTCCATTGAAGAATTCCTGTACTACGTCGTCTGACATGAATACGTAGGGGATGGCCAGGAGCTGGATTTCTTTGAAGAAGTTGGCCAGAGAGCCGGTTCCGATGTTGATGTCGATCGAACCATTCTGAACCATTTCACAGGTTTGCCGGTAGGATCCCAACGCGCCCGCTCCGAACAATTCTACCTTGATTTTACCCGCAGAAGTCCGTTCCACATAATCCTTGAACAGAACGGCGAAAGCGTGTTCCGGATCCGGTACGTTTTCTTTAGCTGGCCAGAGGGTGGGATCATCGTAGCTGACCTTCAACGTGATCTGCTGGGGAATGCTCATGTCGATTAAGGGAGGGATCGACGCGGGGGCTGCTTCGGTTTTCGCGGCAGCAGGGGCCGCTTTCTGTTCCGCTTTTTGCTCCTGACAGCCAAAGAAAGTGAGAGATGCTACCAACAGAAAGATGACAGCACCTAGTGCCCATTTCGTACGGTACATTTCTAGACCTCCTGTCTAAATATTGGATTCAGACATTATAGAGTATGATAAATATATCTGTCAAATATTTACATATCATAATAAGCATTTTTCTTTTCAGAACTGGAAAAAAGGTTTGACAGGTAAAAAATAACGGGATTAGGATAGAAGCATTCATAATCTATCTATGAGGAATGGAGGTGTATTATGGATGAGGATCGCAAGAAGTTCGAGAAAAAGTGGTTCAGCATTTTCCTATTCCTATATCTAATAATCATGATTCCCTTTCCCTTTTTCTACACGAAGGAGTACATCCCCCTGGTGAGCGGAATCCCGATGTTCATCTTCGGATGGTTCGTGCACACCGCGATTACCTTCTTTTTCATCTATCGGTTCTATCAGGATTCGATGAAACGAGCCGAGTTTCAGGATTCTGCTGTAGAGGAGGAGTAAGATGGTAGCACCTACACCTGTTCCCTTTTTTATTATGGTTGGGCTGTACCTCGTGAGCATGGCTGTGATCGGTATTTACGCCGCGAAGAAGACGACTAATTTGCGGGAGTTCTTCGTAATGAATGCCAAAGCGGGTGCGATCCTCAGCGGGCTCGCATATTTTTCCACTCAGTACAGCATGAGTACCTTTATGGGGGTTCCGGGTACCTGTTATTAAGTCGGGTACGCAGGGTTGGCTGTGTCCGTGCCCGGGCTCGTATTCAGCATGATCATCCCTGCTCTATTCGTAGGAAGGAAGCTTATCGGATTGGGAAAGAAACACAAGTTCCTCACTATGGCGGATTACCTGGGAGACCGGTACGATTCTCAAGGGATTCGCGTATTACTGGCCCTCATGATGCTCTTCTTCCTGATCCCGTTGATGGGCGCACAAACAATTGGCGCAGGAGTGATCGTGAATGTATTCACGGGACTCCCCTACTGGGTGGGAGTCGTGGCAATGGGAATCATCGTGATCTTCTACTGCATGAGCGGGGGAATCCGGGGAGCGATCCTTACGGACGCTGTACAGGGGACCCTCATGGTGGGTACTGCCATCGTGACATTCATCCTCTCGGTTGCCATGGGAGGCGGATTCTCTGCTATCAACGCAAAAATTGCTTCCGTAAGCCCAGAACTCCTCACTTTCCCTGGAAAAGGCAACTACATGCCCTGGCAGAATTACGTATCCCAGATTGTACTATGGAGCTTCTTTACCATCGGCCAGCCCCAGCTGTTCACCAAGTTCTTCGCCATGAAAAACTATAAGGTCATGTTCCGCGCTGTTATCCTCGGAACTCTGGGCATGTGGTTCGCCGCAACCCTGATCGAGTGGTCGGGGGTAAACGCGATCGCGATCCTGCCCAACATCGATCCGAAGGAAATCGACCGGGTGGTACCGATGATTTTACAGAAGGGTTTGAACCCCTTTATTGCGTCCCTCTTCATTGCGGGAATCGTGGCAGCCGGGATGTCCACGATCGACAGTGTGCTGATTATGACAACCGGAGCGATTTCCCGGGATATTTATCAGAAGGTGCTGAACAGGCACGCTACGGATGAGCAGGTGATGGGGATCTCTCGTATCGTGACGGTCATTATCGGGATCATCGTGATCATTTTCGGAGTGTATCGGCCCGGTACGATCTTTACGATCATCCTATTCGCCTTTGGAGGCATGGGGCTGTTCGTGGTTCCCGTCCTTCTGGGAATGTACTGGAAGAAAGCCACCCTTGCCGGTGCTATCGCTTCTGTAGTTGCGGGAATGACTCTCATGCTCCTGATCCAGTTCAAGTACAAGAGCTGGGCGTTCGGCTTCCACCCGCTGATTATTTCTGCCCTCCTTGCCCTGGTCGTGATGGTTGTGGTCAGCCAGTT
>CALKLC010000015.1 GCA_937991975.1 uncultured Spirochaetales bacterium
CGTATCCTCTCCCTGCCGAACATGTCGGTGTATCCTGGAAGGCATACGATCGAATTCTATAGAACCCTCTTCGAACGAAGGCTCTTCGATATGGTGCGGCTGCAGTACGAGAAGGATCAGGGAGATGAAGGAATACAAAGAGCCCTCGAACAGAATGCCCGCCAGCATGGGGTGGGAGTGATTCGATCGATCCGAGTCCAGGCTATCGATGGGGAAAGAGATACGTCCCTTTACCCGAACCATATACTGGAAGGAATGGTCAAAGGAAAGGATGTTCTGCACATTACCCTGAATCCTTCGGGATGGAAGGATCTGGGTTTTCTTTTGGAGCGGGTAATCCTGGATCGGAGGGTAGAGAAAAAGGGGATCAGGAAAAGTTTTTCTGTAGAAGGCCCCTATGGGTTTCCCTTTCAGGTGCTGGCTGGCTACTTCGGATCCCACTTTACCTTCACATCCCCCCAAACAACGGGTCCTTTGATAGATCCCATTAGCCTCCAGAGGGTGTACCGATACTCTTCCATAGGGCCTCACACGGCTCTGTTCGGGATCATCGGAAATCCGGTACTCCACAGCAGGTCACCCCACCTGCACAATCGAGGGTACGAGGCTCTGGGAATCGATGCCGTGTATGTCCCGTTCCCTGTAGACGATCTGGAGTCCTTTTTCCCCGTGGCACGGACGCTTCGAATCAGGGGGCTATCTGTAACGATACCCCACAAGGAAGGGGTGTTAAACTATTGCGACTGGTACGAGGATGCCGTCCTTGCCGTTGGGGCCTGTAATACCCTGGTACTATCAGAAGGATCGATCAAGGGATACAACACGGATGTGGAAGGATTCCTGGAGCCTCTGAAAGGAGCTTTTCCCACGATAAAAGGGTTGAAGGCCCTTGTTATCGGAGCTGGAGGAGCATCCCGATCTGTCGTGTACGGGTTGGCCCGAGAAGGGGCGCGGGTATTGATTCTGAATCGAACTGCCGAAAGGGCTGAGGGTGTAGCGAAGGAAATGGAGAAAGTTTTAAGCCTTCCCGAAGGAACCATTACAGCCGCCCCCCTGGATCGAGAGGGGGTTTCGAAGGTAGAACAGTTCATGCCAGACCTGGTGGTGCAGACAACCTCCTGCGGAATGCATCCGAGGGAAGAGGAGGATCCCTTTCCGCAGCTTTCTTTTAGAGGCCAGGAAGTGGTGTACGATCTGGTATATGCACCGAAGGAAACCCGCTTTTTGAAGCGAGCGATGAGAGCGGGTTGCCGGGTGATCTACGGGGATGCTATGCTGATTCACCAGGCCTTTCGGCAGTTCCTGCTTTTTACCGGCAGGGAGTACCCCCGTCAGTTGATCGAAGGCATATAACCTGTTTCTGCAACGAAACGGTAGTATTTACCTTTGCGACTCAACGCATCTTTCCAGGCATTTTCCGGGTCAGGGTGGAACACGATACTTTGATGTCCGGGGACTACGAACCAGGAGTTTTCACGCAATTCCCGTTCCAACTGTCCTGGCCCCCACCCCGAATACCCAGCATACAAACGTAGTTTGGGCCTGTCTTCCATAGGGGTGATATTCCATTCATCGATCAGGTAGCTAATTAACTGTCTGGTGGCAGGTTCGAAGAACACTCCCGGGATCGGGGATGTGGCATTGGGGTTCAGCAGTTTGTTCTCTAAACCTGAGTGGAGGACAAAGAGGTAATCCTGCTGTACAGGGCCGCCGATATAAACAGGAACATGCAGGACAGCCCCGTCCAGACTTTCTGGTAGCACATCATTCAGTTCTTTTCCCGAAGGGCGATTCAAGACCAGACCAAAGGCACCTTCGTCATTGTGCTGAATGAGGAGTACAACAGTACGGACGAAGTTTGGATCCAGAAGATTTACGCTCGCTATGAGAAAGTATCCTGAAAGGTACCGCGGTTCTGTCATGTTCGGTTCACTATCCATAGGTTAGTTGGAGTATACGCATCGAGAGAACTTAGGGCAAGCGTGATGCAGAATAGGATTATTACTATAATTGCCTCCTGTTGACAGCGAGAGGGGAAACTGTATAAAAAGGGGACATGCCGGAAGCGACGGTTCGATGCGCTTATATTACAGGAGGTTCCAGTGGTATCGGCCTGGCCGTTGCAAAAGAGCTGGTTCGAAGAAAAGTAGACGTACTACTGATTGCAAGGGATAGGAGCCGATTGGAATTAGCAGCTCGTGTTTTAGAATCTGAAAAAATCAAGGTTTCCGATACACTCGAAGGGGAATCCCGAATTGCTATCCTTCCCCTGGATGTGGGGAATCCCGAACAGGTGAAGAGTATGTTGCTCCCTGCGGTGCAGGAGTTCGGAGAACCCGACTTTCTTTTCAATTGTGCGGGTGCAGCCTTCCCCGATTATTTCGAGCGAATTACGGACGATCTATTCGAGCAGACTCTCCATGTTAACCTGAAAGGTACCTGGTATGTCACGAAGGCCCTCCTTCCCTATCTAAAGAAGAATCGAGGAATGATCGTGAACGTGTCCTCAATGGCTGGACTTGTCGGTGTATTCGGATATACTGCTTACAGCGCGGCCAAGGCAGGAGTAATCGGGTTCTCCGAAGCTCTGCGGAGTGAACTGGTAGACGAAGGGGTACGGGTAGCTGTGCTCTGCCCTCCTGATACGGATACCCCTGGTTTCGAACAGGAGAATCGAACAAAACCGGCGGAGACAAAGGCAATTTCCGCCAATGCAGGGATATTGAAACCAGAAAAGGTGGCACAGGAACTGTTCCGAGGGTTGTCAAAAGGGAAATTCCTCATCGTACCAGGACTGGAGGCTAAGTTTACAGCTTGGGCAGTCCGGCACATGCCGGGTGTTGTACGGTGGGTAGTAGATCGAACCATTCGGAACTGTCGAAGACACATACAGTCCATCTAAGGTGACTGGGAAACGAGAGAGGCAGCATCATGGTAAAGAAGACGATTTTTCGTAAGGATGGGAGACTGGCAGAAGTCCGGAAAGCGAAAGCAGAAGGATGGTATCCTTATTTCAGACCTATCGAAGCGTATCGGGGGTCTCGGGTGATCATCGAAGGCCGGGAGTTCATCATGGCCGGTTCCAACAATTACTTAGGGCTTTCTCATGACCCCCGGGTGAAAGCAGCCGCCGAAGAAGCGGTGCGGATCTACGGAACCAGTTGCTCTGGCTCCCGGTTCATGAATGGCACGCTGGATCTACACGAAGAACTGGAAAGAAGGTTGGCACGATTCACCGGTAAGGAAGCGGCCATCTGCTTTACCACCGGGTATCAAACAAACCTGGGTGGAATCTCCGCTCTGATAGGAAAAGGTGAGCACGTTGTTACTGACAAGTACAACCATGCGTCCATCATGGATGGAATCTTCCTCGCCAGAGGTCTCTACGGGGATGTGAAAGTACACAGGTATCCCCATGGGAACATGGAGGATCTGGAGGAACGATTGGCTGCGATCCCGGAGGATGAACCAAAACTGGTCGTTACGGACGGGGTATTCAGCATGGAGGGAGATATCGTAGACCTGCCCACCTTGAAACGGATTGCCGACAAGTACGGGGCGGGAGTCTACCTGGATGAAGCCCATGCGATCGGTACGATCGGCCCTACAGGAAGAGGGACCACCGAACATTTCGGTTCCAGTGACCTGGCGGATATCATCATGTGTACGTTTTCCAAGTCCTTTGGTTCTATTGGGGGATTCCTGGCAGGGGATGCGGATACCATCGAGTACATCAAGCACACCGCCCGGCCGCTGATCTTTTCTGCCAGTATGCCTCCAGCCAACCTGGCAGCTGTACTAAAAACTCTTGAAATCCTAGAACAGGAACCGGAACGGGTGCAGCGCCTTCAGCAAATAGCCCGTAAGATGATCGATGGGTTCAGGAGCATGGGGTACAACATTGGAACGGCCCAGACACCGATCGTGCCACTGATCATTGGGAATGATGAAAAAACCTTCCTCCTGTGGCAAGCTCTGTACAATAGGGGAGTATATGTGAACCCGGTAGTCTCACCGGCTGTTCCTCCCAACAGATCCCTCCTCCGTACCTCCTACATGGCCATTCATACGGATGAAGAGCTGGATACGATTCTCGATATCGCTCGGGATGAGGGGAAGAAACTGGGGATCATTTAAAGCGGAGATCAGATAAAACGATTCAGCTTGCACAAATTGCGTATTATGCTCTATACTGATGCAAAAGACGCAATAAAACTATGGATTTGTACGCCCTCAAATGTTTCGTGAATCTTGCCCGAACCCTTCACTTTGGGAAAGCAGGGGAACTGAGTAACTTGAGCCCCTCGGCGTTATCCAGAACCATCAAAAGGATCGAAGAAGAAGTTGGGAAACCCCTCTTTATTCGGGATAATCGGTCTGTTTCCTTAACACGGGCAGGGGAACTGTTCTATGCGTACGCAAAAAAAGCTCTTCAGGAGTACCAGGAACTTCAGGAGAACCTTGAAGAAGAACCTACCCAGATGGGGGGTGAGGTTGGAATCGTCTCTTCCCTCTCTGCAGCCTATGCGATCCTGCCTCCGCTGGTAAAAAAGTTTCGGTTGGCGTATCCAAATGTTACGTTGAATATCCGCCTTCTGGATGAACAGGCTTCGATGCTAGAAGTAACGGAGAACGAGGCAGATTGTGCAGTGCTCCTTTCTCTTCCCGATTATGTACCAAAGGGGGCCTTGCTTCATCGGTTAGGGGAAACCCCGCTGGTGTTCATTCGCCCCATCCTTGATTGCAAGGTGAAGAGTCTCGCGGTAAAAACCCCCATCGAATGGGGTGAAGTACCCCTGGTACTGACTCGATCCGACCTTTGCAGAAGGAGAGTAGAAGCCTGGTTCCGGGGGAGGGATGTGCGACCCCGGATTACAGCGGAGGTGGATTCCTTTGAAGCAGTTCTTACCCTGGTATCTTTAGGGGTAGGGGTGGGGGTGGTGCCCGAATTGCTTCTCCATACAGAGGCGATAAAACCAGACATTCAGATCATCGAAGTGTTCCCGAAGATCGTGGGCTACAACTATGGACTGGCGGCAATGAAGCGGAGGCTCCAGCACCCGGTAGTACGAGCTTTCTGGGAAACAGTGACTTTAGGAAATGAACAAGGATTCCGTCCTTAATTCTTTCGAAAATCCTTTCCTGCCTTTGCTGGAAGTCTTTAACGAACCCCTATTCAATTGGATTATACGGAAACAGCAAAATCCCCAAGAACGAATACGTTTACCGGCAATCCAGACTCCATGGGATCTGATTCTGCATCTATCGGTTGTATTGGAATCCTCCCTTCCCTACCTGGAGACCGTGTACGAAGAGATTCTACCCTCGGTTTGGGTAGCCAGAGGAGTAAGGATCCATGGAACAGCTGCCTTAAAGGGGCCCCTCGTGTTGAGTGAAGGGGTAGAGATCGGTGAGGGAGTGTTTCTACAAGGGCCGGTCTATCTGGGAGGGTGGGTACGACTGGATCGAGGGGTAGAGGTTCAGTCCTCCATCCTCTGTGAAGGGGTACAGGTTGGTGCTTCCAGCATAGTACTGGAATCTATCCTGGGAAAGGATGTAGTTCTGGAAGATGGAGTAACTACCCTTACCCGGAGGGAAGACCCACACTCCCTCTCTGTAGAGTATCCCCGGGGGGTATTCCACCCGACAGGATTCCATCGGTTGGGTAGTTACATTTGCCCCGGGGTGCGGATTCAAAGGGGAACACGCCTGAAAGCTGGTTCATTCATCCCGCCGCCTGCCCCCCTCTAGAAAGAGTTAAAGACTTCCTACCGAAATCCACGGAGTTCTAATGCCTGTGCAAGATTCCTGGCCAATCGAAAGGCTTTGCGAAGGAAGGTAATTATGAATCTCTTCGTAAGGAATGGGAAGGAACGTCGGGATCCAAACCGCCGCAGAGCCATGGCATCGAGGATTTCCCTGGAAAGGTCAAGCAGGAGGGGAAAGAAAAGGAAGGAGATACTCAGGGCCAGGCCGATCCGTTTCCCATGCCTTTGGGGAAGAAAACTGAACAGGAACTCGACGGCTTTCCGAATTTCACGATTGGAAGTCGATGCGAGGAATAGATGGGTCCAGAATACCAGGAACGCGAACCGTGCCGTTTCAAGTATTCCGCTTTCCAGGCTAACAGAGAGGGTTCGGAAGAGGAGTAGAAAGATGGCTAGTGCCCACAGAGGGCTTGCTTCCTTTAGAACAGTGAGAGGATGCAATCGAATCCAGATGTATAGGGCTCCGGTCACGAATACCAAGATTCCCAGCTGTAGGATAGGCCCCCCCATAGCGAGGAAGGATACGGAAAGATAAGCACAGAGTTTCCATCGGGGGTCTATCCGATGAAGGAGAGTGGAGCCCGGAATGTGGTGAAAGATCAACGGGGAAGCCATGTACAGGATTCCAGAGTCAATCGGGAGAAATCTAAAGGATGCAGTCCGTACTGCCCGGCTTTGGGTGCTATAGCCTGGGTAGGTCCGTCCTCCACGATCCTTCCTTTCTCCATAATGATGAGGCGATCAGCGTGGGCCAGGGCTTTTTCCAGTTCATGGGTGATCAATACAATTCCTATTCCTCTTTCCCTTAGCTGTATTAAAAGTCGAAGGACCGATACGATTCCCGGGTAATCGAGGTTGGCAAAAGGTTCATCCAGGATCAAGAGTTCTGGCTCGATGGTAAGGATTCCTCCGATGGCCAAACGACGTTTTTCCCCACCCGATAGTCGATCCGGAGGGGTAAGGAGGTTCTTCTCCAGCCCCAGCAGATGGATGACGGTATCTACCCGCCGGCGGATTTCTTTTTCCGGTAGCCCCAGGTTTTCAGGGCCGAATCGTAGTTCTTCCTCTACTGTTTGGCCGATGATTTGGCTGTCTGCATCCTGGAAAACGAGGCCCACTTTCTGCCGGGCTTTCTCGAGGCAACCGGATAGAGGTTCTCCCCGAAACAGGACCGAACCTTCCGTTGCCCGGATCAGTCCCAGCAGGTGGCGGGCCAGTAAGGTTTTCCCCGAGCCGTTTCTCCCGGCAAGGAGGATGAACTCGCCCTCATAGAAAGAGACAGTGATTTGGGCAAGTCCCGGCTCGCCGTTGGGGAAACGATAGGTGAGGTTTCGGGCTTCGAGGAGTGGGTACCGGTCTGGTTCTTCCTCCCCCCCAGGGGATCGCTCCGCCGGGATCTTACCGAGAGGGCTGGGTTGTTCCATCAGGCTTTTATCCTGCATCGGTGACGAACTCAGCTCGCAGGAGCCGCCGGACTCGAGGGGCCAATGCAGCGGCTACCAGAGCTTTCAATAGATCTCCGGGCAGGAAAGGGAGGCAGCCGAGTAGAAAGGCTTTTCTCCAATCGAATCCAAGTTTGTACGCCAGCCAGGGTACACCCAGAAGGTACACGGTCAATATCCCTGCTATGACGGCAGCCACATCCTGGAGCCGTATTCGGGTGCGCGGTTTCCTATGTGAGCCATCCAATTCCCGTACCAGATCCCGACCCGAACTCTCATCCTCTTGCTTATCGCTCTGCCGCTGGGTCTCCTGCACTCTCTGTTGTCCTCTTGTCTGATCAGGTTCTTCCGCGTGCTGCAGACCCTGTTGCTGATGCTGCTGATTCCTTTCCCCCGCCTGTTGCCGGCCTCCTACTGCCGAGATGACTCCGGTGATCCAGGCAGAGAGAAGGAAGCTCACCAGGTACCCTCCGGTAGGACCGTAAAAATGGGCGAATCCCCCTTTTCCGCCCGCGAAGACGGGGAGCCCCAGGGCTCCTATGAGCAGATAGAGAGCAACAGAGGCTGTCCCCATCCTGGGTCCCAGGACAAGAGCCATCAACAGGATGAAGAAGTTCTGTAGAACGATGGGGACAGGACTGAAGGGAAGGGGGATGGCGATGAAGGCTCCTACCGCTACCGAGGCCGCTGCCAGAGCAACGAGCACGGTACGATGCAGGGGAGACAGGGAAGAAAGGGGTGAATGTTCTGCATTCGATGACATAGACGGTTCCTCCGTAGGTTTAAAGTATGTTATAGGTTCCCTCCGTTAGGATTCAACTCCGGTGGTGACAATCCCCATGGCTCACTGGCCGGATGGATCCATCGGAGGTCCGAACCAGGAGTTCTCCTCCCGGACCCAGATCCACTGCTGTTCCAGACAGGGTGCGGAGGCCTGCCCGGCTTCCTCCAGGGTAACGGATTCGAACGGGTTTCCCCAGGGTATCGGAATAGTTCTTCCACCGGGGAATGGCAGCTTTCAGATAGGGGTCTTCCAGTGCCTGTTCCAGGCGTTTCAGGTAGTGCAGCAGGATCTGTCTTCTGGGAGGTACAGACTGACCCATTAAGTCGATCAAGGATACAGCGTGTGGGTCTTTGGGGCGATTCCGTACGTTTACTCCGATTCCCAGATGGATACCTGAAACCGCATCTCCTTCGACCTCCATGTCCAGAAGGATGCCTCCGAGTTTCCGCTTTCCCACAAGGATATCGTTGGGCCATTTGAGACTGATGCGGTTTGTATCTGTGGCATGGATTGAAGAAGGATCGGCAAGACGAGGAAACAACCCATATAGGGTATCCGCCAGGACAGCTGCTGCCATCAAAGGGTAACGGCCGACAATCGCAAGGGGCACTTTCCGATAGAGGGAAACGGTTAGGTAGATTCCGCCCCTCCCCGATTCCCAGGGACGGTAGAACCGACCCCTCCCTGCGGTCTGCATTTCGGCAATCGTGTACAGGAAGGTAGGCGAGGGGGCTTCAGTCTTGCCCCTCTGGCTGATCGCATTCGGTCGAAAACGGTTCTTCGCCACCTCCATAGTGGAAGATGTCTCTAGAACCCATTCGATTCGCTGCCCATAGGGGCCCAGTTCCCAGGGGCAGAGTAAGTCAGGATCCTGATCCGCAGGAAGCAGGTACCCGTCCTTACCAGACTGGATCGGATATCCAATATCCAGTAGCTTCCGTACGAGTTTCCAGAGAGCGACTCTCGAGATCCCCAATTCCTCGGTTAGAATTTTTACGGGCACAGGTCTAGACGATGAGCGGAGAATATCCAGTACCTTTGCCCTGTGCTGCATGACCAGACTACTGTTAACCATATTAAAATTGTGGTTAACATATAGAAGATCTATTCCCCTTTGTCAAGGTGGATATACCGATTGTCTATCCTTCACCCCATCGATACAATAGAATCAAATACGTAGGAGGAAGCTGTATGAGACGATACTCCGGCACACAGACACTCTTGTTCGGACTTCTCTGTACTGTTCTGCTGTTTCTCTTTGCCCTGGGATTTGGATGGATCCGCCTACCCATCGAGGGAAGCCCCACTGGGATCTCGTCCACGGAGAATACGACCGGAGCCAGCGCACCGAGTGTCGTAACTACCGTAGGAGAAGGGTTACCCCCCTCCAGGCAACTCTTGCAACCTCAGAATCTTGAAGGGGATCGATCCCCGCTGGGTGGGAATTTCCTTCCGGTGAACAACGGCACCCGGTACACAGAGGATGAACAGGTGAATATCCGGGTGTATGAACAAAGAAACGAAGGCGTCGTAAACATCACCACGGAGGTCCTCGCCTTTAACTGGTTCCTCGAACCTGTACCTCGGGAAGGTTCTACCGGGTCGGGCTCCATTATCGATCCACGGGGATACGTGTTGACCAACAACCATGTGGTGGAAAAAGCGTACAAGGTACAGGTTGCACTGGCCGACGGAACGCAGGTAGAGGGGGAGGTGGTAGGGGCGGATCCAGAGAACGATCTGGCGGTGATCAAGTTCGATCCCAAAGGGCGGAAACTCACCATCATTCCCATGGGATCTTCTTCCAATTTAAAAATCGGACAGAGGGTTCTGGCCATCGGGAATCCCTTTGCCTTTGATCGTACCCTTACTACAGGAATCATCTCAGGGCTGGGCCGACCCATACGGACAGACAAGGGCCTGGTAATCCAGAACATGATTCAGACGGATGCATCCATCAATCCAGGGAACTCCGGGGGGCCCCTTCTGGATACACAGGGGAATATGGTAGGGATCAACACGATGATCTACTCCCCTTCCGGAGGGTCGGTGGGAATTGGATTCGCCGTTCCCGTAGACACAGCGAAGCGGGTGGTGCCCGAAATCATCAAGTATGGGAAGGTTGTCCGGGGCTGGATCGATATCGTGCCTGTACAGCTCTTTCCTGCTCTGGTGGAGTACGCAAAGCTTCCTGTGGACAGGGGTCTACTGGTATCCCGCACCATCCCGGGGGGCAACGCGGAAAAAGCAGGGATCAAGGGGGGATCCCGAAGTGAAGCGGTGCGGTACGGGAACTCCATCATTTATCTGGGAGGGGACATCATCGTAGAGGTGGATGGAACCAAGGTGGGTTCGTTGGCAGATCTATACGTAGCTCTGGAAGACAACAAACCGGGCGAGACAGTGGTGGTAGTGGTGTATCGTGGAAAGACCAGGCGGGAGTTCAAAGTAACCCTATCCCAGCGGCCGGAAAAGTTCCAGTGGGAATAGAAAGCGAGAATAAAAAAGGTATGCAGCAAAGGTTCGAGGTGTTCGCTTCCTATGAGCCCCGGGGAGATCAGCCAGAAGCGATACGGAAACTCTCCGAAGGGGTCCGGAAAGGATACCGGTTCCAGACCCTCAAAGGAGTTACGGGTTCGGGGAAGACTTTCACCATGGCTAAAATCATCGAGGAGGTTCAGCTTCCTACCCTGGTGATCAGCCATAACAAGACTCTCGCGGCCCAGCTATACCGTGAGTTCAAGGAATTCTTCCCCAGGAATGCGGTTGAGTATTTTGTTTCTTACTACGACTACTATCAGCCGGAAGCGTATGTGCCTTCGAAGGACCTCTATATCGAGAAAGACGCTTCCATCAATGACGAAATCGACCGGCTCCGTCTGGCAGCCACCACCTCCTTAAGCGAACGCCGGGATGTGATCGTGGTCGCCACTGTTTCCTGCATCTACGGGCTGGGTAGTCCAGAGATGTACCGGGATATGCGGATCCGGATCGATCGTGGGGTGGCCCTGGATCCTACAAAAATCAGGAGCCGGTTGGTGGCTCTCCAGTATGAACGGAACGATGCGGTTCTGAAACGGGGGACCTTCCGCATTCGGGGGGATGTGATGGAAATCCAGCCTGCCTACCTGGAGGAAGCATATCGGGTAGAGTTCGACTGGGATCAAGTTACCTCCCTGAAGAAGTTCCATCCCCTTACAGGGGAAGTCCTTGCAGAACTGGAAACCCTCTTCATCTATCCCGCGAAACACTTCGTGATGCCCCAGGACCAGATTCGGAATGCCCTGGAGGCCATTCGGCAGGAACTGGAGGAACGGTACGCCGAGCTCATATCCAGGGGAAAACTGGTGGAGGCGGAGAGGTTACGGGCCCGTACCGAGTATGATCTGGAGATGCTGCAGGAGATGGGGTACTGCCCGGGAATCGAAAACTATTCCCGTCATCTTTCGGGTCGCGCAGAGGGAGAACGACCGGCAGTGCTCCTGGATTATTTTCCCGATGAGTTCCTCTGTTTCATCGATGAATCCCACGTGACAGTTCCCCAGATCCGGGGTATGTACAATGGGGATCGTGCCCGGAAGCTTTCCCTTGTGGAATACGGGTTTCGCCTTCCTTCTGCCCTCGATAACAGGCCCCTGTACTACGGAGAGTTCGAAGCCCTCCTGGATCGAACGATTTTCGTCTCTGCCACCCCGGGGCCGGAGGAACTGGAGAAATCGGAACAGGTGGTGGAACAGATTATCCGTCCCACAGGTTTGGTGGATCCAGTGGTGATCGTTCGTCCTACAGAAGGGCAGATCGAGGATTTGTACACCGAAATTCGCAAGAGGATCGAGGCAGGAGAGCGCACCCTGGTCACTACCCTTACGAAAAAAATGGCAGAAGACCTGGCCAGTTTCTTCCAGGGGATGGGGTTGGCCGTTCGGTACCTGCACTCGGAGATCGAAACGATCGAACGGGTGGAACTCCTCACAGATTTGCGAGCGGGAAAATTCGATGTACTGGTGGGGATAAACCTTCTTCGGGAAGGGTTGGATTTACCGGAAGTTTCCCTCATTGCGATTCTGGACGCGGACAAAATCGGCTTTCTTCGCTCCGCTACCAGTCTGATCCAGATTATCGGCCGGGCAGCCCGCAACGTGAACGGCACCGTAATCATGTACGCGGACAAGGTATCCGAGGCCATGCGGGAGGCAATTGCCGAAACGGAAAGGCGTCGAAAGATGCAGATCGAATACAACCAGACCCACGGCATTACCCCGCAAACCATCAAGAAAGCGGTAAAGGACATCCTGGAACGAAAAGTGGAAGAAAAACGGAAAACCGAGCGGATCACCATCGAAGTGCTGGAAAAGAGTTACAACCTCCTGATTCCCAAGGAGAGGGCAGCCTTACTACGGGCTTTGGAAGCTCAGATGGTGGAGCATGCGAAGAATCTCGAATTCGAAGAGGCGGCACTTCTCCGGGACGAGATGCACCGAATCAAAAATCTTAGCTCCACAGAGTATAGAGTATGGAAAAGCTCCTGAGTTCTATCGAAGATTCGAAAGTCCGAAGCTCTCTTCTTAACTCGGTGCGGGATGGAGTTCTCTGGGCCCTCATGTTCGGCTTCGCGGAGAACTATATTGTTCCTTTCCTCTTCTACTTCCAGGCATCGGTGTTCCTTTCTAGCCTGGTGCAGGGTATTTCCCAGTTCTCCCTGGGCCTCGGACAACTGACAGGGGCGAAGATCCTCCGTTTCCTGAGACGAAGGAAGAACCTGGTGCGGGGGATGGTGTTCCTTCACGGGTTTTCCTGGGTTCTGATCTTTTTCCTCACGTGGAAATCGGGGAATCCCTGGTTGGGAATGATTCTCTTTTCTCTGGGGATCTTCGCATCGAATATAGGCAGTCCTGCATGGGCTTCCTGGATGAACGATCTGGTTCCTCCCCGGCAGAGGGGAGTATTCTGGGGCAAGCGGAACAGGATCATCGGATGGGCTCAGTTTGTTTCCATCCTGATGGGAGGAGTAGTACTTTACCTGGGGAAAAGGGCGGGGCACGAGCTCACAGCATTTGGCATTCTGTTCCTGCTGGCTGCCGTGGTACGGATCAGCTGCCTCATCCCCCTGTCTCAGAAGTATGAGCCGGAGTTCCATAAGCCGGACCGGGAATCCGAGTTTCACTTTTATATCTTTTTGGGAAAACTCTTCACTACCAACTTTGGAAGGTTCACTCTGTTCGTGATGGGGATCAACTTTTCCGTGTATGTGTCCGCTTCCCTTATCCCAGCCTACCTCTTGAAAGTGTTGAAGGTGGGGTACCTGGAGTACTCCCTCATCACGATGACTTCTGCCATTCTTACCCTTGTGTTCATGCCCTACTGGGGCCCGCTGGCCGATCGGTACGGGAATCGTCGCCTTCTGGTAGCCACGGGATTGGTGATCCCCTTCCTTGCGTTGGGGTGGGCCCTTTTTTCGTCCCTGTGGGCCCTGTTAGCCCTCCAGGTCTTTAGCGGGTTCGTCTGGGCTGGATTCAACCTTTGCATGTCCAACTACATCTACGATGCTGTCCGGCCTGTGAATATCCCCAAGATCTATGCCTATTTCAATACTCTCAATACCTTTAGCGTGTTTATAGGGACCCTTGTGGGGGGAGCTTTGGCAGATCTCTTGATTCTCTGGAATGTGCGGATCCTGGGTCTCGGGCCTATTCGCATCGTGTTTTTCCTGTCTTTCGTTATTCGTCTGGTGCTGTTCATGATCCTTCAGGGAAAGTTCAAAGAAGTTCGTCCCGCAGAGACGTCTCCTCCTATCCGATACTTCTATATCGACAAACCCAGGACTTACCTCATGGCCAGGTTTCGAAGGGGTAGCCTGCGGCTTAAAAAAGTTTCCCGGCTCTTCAAACAAGAATAGCAAATAGGGTGATTTTTCTCTCGATAATCTGCCAAACCTACGGTATAGTTAAGGGTATGATAGCAATACTGGGTGCGATGGACGGGGAAATCCAGGAGTTCCTCGGGGTGTTGGAGCGAAGGACGGAAGTGCGATGGACCGATTTTGTGTTCTATCGGGGCTTACTGGAATCAAAGGAAGTGGTGGTGGCAAAATCGGGGGTGGGAAAGACCCTCTCCGCGATGGTTACCCAGCGGATCATCGATGAGTTTGCCCCCCGCTCTATTCTTTTTACCGGTCTGGCAGGAGGGATATCTCCCAGACTCGAAATCGGGGATACGCTGATCGCGGAGGATTGTATCCAGCACGACCTCGATGCCACTCCGCTGGGGTTCAAGCGTGGAGAGGTACCTTTCACTTCTCACCGAATCATTCCCTGCGACCGAGCCCTTGTAGAAGCTGCATCTTTCTGTATTCCGGTTGAGGGCAAGATGGTGCGGGGCCGGATCCTTACGGGGGATCAGTTCATCACCCAGAAGGACCTGGAGTCTCACCGGTATCTATTGGATGAGTTGAAGGGGGATGCGGTTGAAATGGAGGGGGCCAGTGTAGGGCTGGTAGCGACAGTGAACAAGGTTCCTTTCCTTTTAATCCGTACCATTTCGGACAAGGCAGATTCGAATGCGAAGGTGGACTTTCACACCTTTCTCCCAAAAGCTTCGAAGAACTCCCTCCATTTTGTACGGCATATTCTAAGGCGGGCGTTTTCATAGACGGACAGTCTGGAACTAGATATATTTATCTCCAGGTGAAAAAGATGAACGTATTTGTCATAACTGTTCTCATTCTGGTTCTCTTGGTGGCAGGGGGCTTCTTTGCCCAGTCAAAGCGAACGGACCTGGAACGGATCTACACATCCCCTTCCAAAGTGGTAGAACTGGTAGAAAAAAAGACAGAACCCTTTATTCTGGTAGATGTCCGTACACCGGAAGAGTATCGGTCTGGCCATATTCCAGGAGCCCTCAACATCCCTGTAGATACCATAGGGAACAACCCACCTACATCGCAGAAGGATGCATTGATTATCCTCTACTGCAGGAGTGGAAACCGTTCTGGGGTGGCCAAGAAGATCCTTGAACAGGCGGGCTATACCAGAATAGTGAACTTTGGGGCTGTTTCCAGATGGCCGAAGAATCTGATTACAGGAACAAATCCTGAGTAACAATGAGTAATTGATCGTATGGCACCATTAGTTTCTGGCTCCCGCCTCCATGGATTCGAAATCTTCTCTGTTCGAACCCTTCCGGAGTTTCAGGGTGAGGGTATATGGGCTCGGCATCTGGGTACGGGCTGCCAGGTGTACCATTTAAGAACAGAGGAACCGGACAATCTCTTTGCCTTTGCCTTCAAGACTCCGCCAGAGAACAGTACAGGAGTTGCCCATATCCTGGAGCACACGGTTCTTTGCGGATCGGAACGGTTCCCTGTGAAGGATCCTTTCCTTCTTCTATTGAAGGGAAGTATGAACACCTACATGAATGCCCTCACCTTTCCCGACAAGACGGTTTATCCCGCCAGTAGCCAGGTGGAACAGGATTTCTATAACCTCCTCCTCGTATATGGGGATGCGGTGTTTTTCCCCCTTCTCAGGAAAGAAACCTTTCTCCAGGAAGGGCATAGGCGGGAACTGACCCCCGAAGGAAAGCTGGAGCCTACGGGAATCGTTTTCAACGAGATGAAAGGAAACTATTCAAGCCACGATTCCATCGCGGCCGAATGGGCGTACCGTTCCCTCTTCGAGAACTCCCCCTATGCATATGATTCAGGAGGCGAACCTGAAGAGATCCTCAACCTCACCTACGGAGATTTTGTCCATTTCCATAGGACTTACTACCATCCTTCCAACTGTTTCGTCTTCTTTTTTGGCAACCTCCCAACCGAAAGGCACCTGGAATTTTTGGATACTCATTTTCTTTCCAGATTCCAGGGAGCCACCCCGCACGGAGGGAAGAAACTTCCAGCTCTTTCACCCGCACCCAGATGGCAGGCTCCCCGTCGACTGGTGAAAACCTACCCATCGGGAGAGGCGGAATCTCTGGATCGGGGATCTTCTGTAACAGTGAACTGGCTGCTGGGTCAGGCCACAGATCCTTTCCATGTACTTTCCTTCGAAGTATTGACAGAGGCTCTTCTCGGACATGCGGGAGCCCCCCTGGAAAAGGCGCTGATCGATTCGGGGTTGGGGGAGGATCTATCGCCCGCAACGGGTCTGGAGACGGAAACTCTGGAGGTGGCCTTCTCCGTTGGCCTTCGGGGAACATCCCCACGGAAAGAACGAGAGATTGAAGAATTGATCTTTTCTGTGTTGAAGGACCTTGCAGAGAGGGGAATACAACAGGAAATCATCGAGGGCGCTATCCGGCGGGTAGAGTTCCGAAACCAGGAAGTAAAAGCAGGAGCCACATCTGGAATGCGGCTAATGCGGCGGGCATTGAGGGGTTGGATCCATGGGGAAAACCCGGAACGCACTCTGCAGTTCCGCCCCTGGATGGAACGGTTGAAGGAGGAGTACCGAAGGGACACCCGGTTCTTTGAAGGACTGATCCAGCAATACCTCCTGCAGAATCCCCACAGAACAACCCTGTTAGTGGTGCCGGAAAAAGGGCTGGATCGGAAGATGGAGGAAGCCCTCCGGTCCCGGGTGGAACAGGAAGCTTCCTCGTTTTCCCCGAAGGAGTGGGATGCCCTGCGGGAAGATCTGGAACGATTTCGGCGATTCCAGTCCACACCAGACCCGGAAGAAGCCTTGCAACGGATTCCATCCCTCCGATTGGAGGATATCCCAAAGGAAGTGGATACGATCCCTACAGTCCCTTTACGTGTGAAAGGGGTCAGGGAAGGGTGGGCCCATGATCTATACACCAATGGAATCGTGTACCTCGATCTTGCCATCGATCTGGAAGGTACAGAGGCAGGACCATTTTTATTTCTCCCCCTCTTTGCCAATGCGTTATCCGAAATCGGGGCAGGAGGAAAGCCCTACCACCGTATTGCCCTGGACCTTCAATTGAAGACCGGAGGGTTTGGAGCATCCCTCGAAGCGGGGACACGGGTGGGTGGCGGACAGCGAATCCGCCAGTTCCTCTTTTTTCGATTGAAGACCCTGGAATCCTTATTTGCCGAAGGGCTTGAGTTGGTGAGGACCATTCTCCAAGAGCCCGATTTTCAGGATGTCCGCAGGCTCGCGGATGTCTTCCTCGAGTACCGGAACGATCTAAAATCCTCCATTATCCCCAATGGAAGTTCCTACGCGGCATCCCGTGCAGAACGGGGAATTTCTGAAGCCGAAGCGAGGGAGGAACTGTGGAAGGGAATTTCTCAATACCTTTTCGTACATTCCATCCGGGGAAAACGCGCGATCGAAAGGATGGCGGAACGGTTTTGGAGCGCCAGGGAAAGTCTCCTGTCCCGGGATCGATTGTATGTAAACCTCACCTGTTCTGAGCGATGCTGGCCGGGAATCCTCGGTCCATTAGAACAGTTCGTGGACTCCTTCCCTGCAAAAAGCCCCTCTTCCTTTATTACCCATTCACCGAAGGAACGGTATCGAAAGGAAGAGATCCCGAAGATCGAAGGGTTGGTTGTCCCCTCGACGGTGGGATTCGTTGCCAGGGCGATTCCGGGATCTTTACTGGGAAGCAGGGAATACGCGCATGAAGCGGTGCTGGCTCATTTCCTCTCTACTAGCTACCTATGGGAAAGGATCCGCATGGAAGGGGGAGCCTACGGTGCCAGCTGTACCTCGCACGGGAGGGAAGAGGTCTTTTCCTTCTCCTCCTACAGGGATCCTCATACGGTATCCACCCTGAAAGTATTTCGGGAAAGCCTTGAATCAGTGGCCCGCAGGGAGCCTGATGAACGGGCTGTTCGAGACGCTATTATCGGTACCGTGTCGAAGGATATGCGTCCCCTTGCACCCAGCGGGAAGAGTATCGTATCCTTCAAACGATCCCTCTATGGAATTGAAGATTCCCTTAGAGCCCGGCATCGAGAGTATTTACTTGAAACACGCCCCAAGAATCTGAAGAACGCGGCCGAACGGTTACTGGCACGGTTCGATAATGGATACGCCACCATTCTGGCAGGCAAAGGTGCCGTGGAAGAAGCTGCCAGGGCCATACCGGAGTTGCAGCTCCATATACAGGAAATACCTGTTTGATGTATTTGCATTCTCTATTAGATAACTGTATTATAGTTGTATGACAGTTCAGTCGATTGAAAGAATATTCGATATTCTCGAACTGCTCTCCAGAGAGCGTTCTGGCATCTCCCTTACAGAAATAGGAAGAAGGCTGGACTTACATAAAAGCACCGTGTTTCGACTCATGTCAGTCTTACGGAGAAGAGGGTATATCGAAAAGGGAGAGGATAACCTCTATCGGATCGGGGTGCGCTTCATCGAGCTTTCCAGCTCCTATTTGAACAATATCGAATTGAAAACAGAAGCAGAACCTATCCTTCGGAACCTGAGTAATCTGACGGGTCAGACCGTGTACCTGGCTACCTTACAGAATAATGAAGTAGTATACCTGGATAAGGTAGAGCAACATAATAGCCTGCGAAAATACGCGATTGTGGGGCAAAGGCGGCCCCTATACTGCACTTCCCTGGGAAAGGCGATGATCATGCACCGAAGTGATGACGAAATCAAAGAGCTGTTTCGCTCTATTCCTTTTGAACGGTTCACTCCCCACACGATCCAGGATTTGCCTACCCTTCTGGAAGAACTGCGTATAAGCAGACAGAGAGGGTGGGCATTCGACAACGAGGAGTATGAACCCGGAATCCAATGTGTGGGAGCCCCTATCAAAGATTATCGGGGTGTAGTCATCGGAGCCATCAGCGTAGCCATGATCTGTGTAAAGGAAAAGATGAATACCGAACAGATCGCACCCCTGGTTGTTCGGGCGGCAAGAGAGCTCTCTTATCGTCTTGGCTGGATAGCATCCTCCACTCCTGCAGAACGTACCCCCGTCATAGTGGGATGAACTTGTAACCTTCAGGCCTGTTTTATCCGCGATTTTTTCTTTGAGTGGATGCTTTTCGTAGTGAATTTTGGGTTTGATTGACGCTCCGGGGATTTTACAGTATTTTTTGTGCATATCCTGAACAAATAAACAAAGCAAGAGGAGAGGTAACGATGGGAAAGATCATTCTTATCACAGGCGCAAGCACAGGAATCGGGTCTGAAACCGCTATAGAGTTGGCTAATGGGAACACGATCGTCATTCATTACAACGCATCGGAAAAGCCTGCTCAGGAAACAGCGAAGAAAGTGGAGGCCAGAGGGGGAAAGGCAGCCTTAATACAGGCAGACCTTCGAACCGATGCGGGTTGCAGGAAGGTGGCCGACTTCGTATCCAAGAACTACGGAAAATTGGATGTGCTGGTGAATAATGCCGGTGGACTTATCCAGCGGATGAAGGTTGGAGAAATCCAATGGGAGAAGATGGCCGAGATCTTCGCATTGAACTCCTACAGTGCCATCATGATGACTTCCCTCTGTGTACCCCTGTTAGAAAAGGGAGAAAACCCCTGTGTCATCAACCTCTCTTCTATTGCCATTCGTCATGGAGCTCCCACCGCAACCGTGTACGCCGCATCCAAAGGAGCGGTGGATGTATTTACCAGGGGAGCTGCTAAAGAATTGGCTCCCAGGATCCGCGTCAATGCAGTAGCACCGGGGGTAATCGAAACACCCTTCCACGAGAAGGTTTCCAATCCCCAGATGCTCCAATCCTGGCGGGAGAATACGCCCTTGAAGAAGAACGGGCAGGCCTCCCATATCGCTTCGGCCATCAAGTTCCTGATGGAAAACGACTTTATCACCGGTGAAACCATCGATGTGAACGGTGGACTGTACATGAGATGATGGTTTGCCGATGCCTCAAGGGGGAAGTGAAGCCTGGCCTTAAAGGCCGGGTTTTTTTTGTGCCTGAAATCGCACGGTTGACCTGTATCGTAGAAGGTGTATCATAGAAAGCGTTCTGAGGGAGGCGAATATGATAGAAAAAATCCATTGGCTGGGACATGACACCTTCAAGATCGAAGGGGAGGTGGTGATCTACACGGATCCGTACCAGATCAAGCAACGGGACACGGCGGGTATCATCCTTATTACCCATGACCATTTTGATCATTGCTCCCCCGAAGATGTGCAGAAACTAATTACCAAGGATACTGCCGTTGTGGCACCAGCCGATTGTGCTGCGAAACTGGGAGGGAAGGTAAAAATCGTAAAAGCGGGGGATTCTTTTTCTTTAGGGGGAGTGAAGATCGAAGTTGTCCCTGCTTATAATGTAAACAAGACTTTCCATCCCAAGAAGAACGGATGGGTAGGGTACATCATCACGAGCCTGGGAACGCGGATATACCTGGCAGGTGATACCGATAGGATTCCCGAGATGAAGAATCTGGGCAAGATCGATATCGCCCTCCTTCCCGTTTCTGGAACTTACGTGATGACAGCTCGGGAGGCAGCCGAAGCTGCCCTCCAGGACATTAAACCTTCCATCGCGGTACCGATGCACTATGGCTCCGTCGTTGGAAGTGCTAAGGACGCGGAGGAATTCCAGCGACTGCTTGAAGGGAAGATTCAGGTTGTGATCAAAAGAAAGAATTGATCCAAGCAGAGTGAATTTTTCTTTCCCCATACGGTGTACCCCCATACGGTGTACATACCGTCCAATTAAAGTGCCCATCGATGATCTGTAGCTAGATCCCCCGCCTGCTGTTCTTCATTGTAATGCTTTTGGATCGAAGGGT
>CALKLC010000016.1 GCA_937991975.1 uncultured Spirochaetales bacterium
GGAATCCAGCCCCGACACTGCGTGTAGAACCGTCCGTGGGGTTTGTACCACGCACCGGCCGCTTGGGCCGTGGCCCGGTCATAGGAGGGACCCTGGGGGGTGGGGCAGAACTCGGGGTAGAGAATAGGGTCAGCCATCCGAAGCACCTCCTATCCCCTACTACAGAACAAGGAATACCGTTGCTTCAAAAAAACTCGACAAATAACAATTTTGGCACCACTTATATTACTTCACGATAACCACTCTGACAGGCGTTCCTTTACAAACCCATCATCCGTCAGGTGGGGATAGGACTGGTAGATGCGACTGATCTCCTCTGCCTGACCAGGTGAGAGGGTTTCTTTCGGATTCAGACACCAGGTTCCCTCCAGGAACCCCTGACGCCGAAGAACCTCATGGATGCCGGCAATGCAACCGGCAAACTGGTGGGATACATCGAAAATGGCCCCATTAGCATCGGTAAGCTCCTCTGCCAGGGTAAGGTATTCTTGAGGAATTGGTGCACCTGTTTTCGCTAACTGCCGGGCCCATCGGTGATGCTCCACGGCTCGTTTTGTCCACATGCTCCACTGTCCCAATAGACCACCGACAATCCGGACCTTCCGTACCTCTTCAGAACTTCCCGCATTAGAACCATCCCTTTTTCTAACGGATGTTCGATACGGGTAAACTCTGTATTCGGTGACCAGATCCAGCAGAATGTGATCGTCGTTTCCCGTGTAGAGTGCGATCTCTTTTTCACGCCCCGCATCACAGACGGCCCGCACCACATCAAGGGTTTGGTACCGGTTGAAGGGAGCGATCTTGATGCCTATCACTTGCTCGATTTCAGCAAATTGGATCCAGAACTCGTATGGCAGGATCCTCCCCCCTACAGAAGGCTGGAGGTAGAAGCCGAAGAGGGGAATTACTTCCGCCACCTTCCTGCAATGGTTCAAAAGGGCCTCTATCGGATCATGGGGAAAAGCCGAAAGACTCAGGAGGCCCGCATGGTAGCCGTGGGTTCTCAAAAATTCTGCCTCTTTCAGGGCTTGATCCGTTCGCCCACAGACCCCCCCGATCTTTACCGGTAAGATTCCTCTTTTGCCGGCATGCTCATCCATCATTGAGGAAACGGTAGAAAGCACTGGTTCGAATAGGTCGAACTTTGGATCCCGAATCTCGAACTGGGTAGTGTGGACACCTACGGCTAAACCGCCTGCCCCTGCATCAAGATAATACCGCACCAAAGCCCGCTGCCTGCGTTCGTCATACCTTCTTTTCGCATCGAGGGCAAGGGGAATTGCAGGGATCACGATACCTTCTCGAAGGGTATGGAGGATTTCCAGTGGAAGATCCTTTACGTACATAGTGCCTCCTATCATCTATGAATTTCCATCAACTAAAATTTCCCATCCACCACTTCGAAATGGGTAGGTTTCCCCAAAGAAACCCCTCCTCCAGCTACCCAATCGGCCACCAACTCGATCATCTCTACCAGGGTTACCCTGGGGTATCCAAATAGGGATGCGGCAACCCCCGCGTTACTCAAGTACATCCGATTCCCTTCGGTTCCCTCGAACCTGGGGGGTTTCCCAAATCGTTTCCCGAACTCCATTGCTACCCATCGGACGGATACGGTTTCAGGTCCTGTGATATTGAGAATCAGTGGAGGAGAGGAACAGTATGGAAAGGATAGCAAGGTTTGTCGAATTACGTCTCCTTGCCAGATACAGTTGAAATTCCCAACGGTAAGGGGGATAGGCTCCTCCCTCCATACCCGGTCTGCAATGTCCCGCAGAACTCCGTACCGAAGGTCGATCGCATAGTTCAAGCGCAGGATACATACAGGCGTCTTATAGATCCTACTGAAGTATTGAAAGACACGTTCCCTCCCCAGTGCGGACTGAGCATAATCCCCGTAAGGATTCACAGGGTCCGTTTCCACCGCTCCTCCTGATGCAGGAGACAAAAAATCGTACACGCAGCCTGTAGAATACACTACGATACGACTTTCACGGAACCGTTCGGCCACATACGCAGGAACTACCGTATTCATCGCCCAGGTAAGCTCTTCCGATCCTTCGGTCCCGAACTTCTTCCCTGCCATAAAGATCACATGGGGTGCATCGGGAAGACTCTCCACCGCTTTTCTATCCAGTAGATCGGACTGTATCGTCTCTACCCCGATCTGCTTGAGTTTTTCCAAGCTTCTGGAATCAGTAAAGCGGGAGACGCCATAGATCGTTCGTTTCACCCCTGCCTCTCGTGAAGCTCGCACCGCTGCCATTCCCAGAGTAACTCCGATTTTCCCCCCAATACCCAGAATAAGAATATTTCCGTGCATTTTACCTAATAAATGGACAAGTTCATCGTCCGGACGGGAGAGAAGCAGATCTAACTCTTCTTCTGTCTTTGGGATTGGTAACCTCATAATTCCCCCTAAAGAGATAGTTTACCGTAATTTCTTCAGAGCCGACAATAGGAAAAGCTTTTTGGTATCCACAATGTGACAGAACCTCTCAAAAGCATCCTTCGGTTCTGAATCTGCTCCGGCAAGGAACAGTACATTTCCTTTCCAGACGTA
>CALKLC010000017.1 GCA_937991975.1 uncultured Spirochaetales bacterium
CATGAATCCGATGGCCTTTGCCGTGAATACCGAAGTGCTCAAACGGCTCAATGCCCCGAAACCTGCCAGTTGGGAAGACCTTCTGAATCCGGCATACAAGGGGCAGATCCAGATGCCTAACCCACAGTCTTCGGGTACTGCCTATAACATCGTGGCAAGTCTCGTAGTGATTGCCGGCGAAGAAAAGGCCTTCGAGTACATGAAACTGCTGAATCGGAATATCCAGACCTATACCTCTTCCGGTACCGGTCCCTCCAAGGCTGTGGCTGTTGGTCAATGTGCCATCGGCATTCAGTTTACCCCCGCTTTCTTCGAGTTCATCGAGAATGGGTATCCTCTGGAAGTGATCTATCCGAAAGAGGGTGTATGGTTCGAGGCTCCGGCAGTGTCAATTTTAAAGGGCGCGAAGAACCTGCAGGCTGCCCAGGCTTTGGTCGACTGGTTGGTGTCCAAGAAAGGTCAGGATGTCCTGACGGATGCGAAGACCTTTTTCTACCCCATCATCCCTGGAGCCAAACTGGGCAAAGGAATGCCTCCCTTCGAGAGTCTCAAAACGATCAACGTAGAAGCCAAGTGGGCGGGAGAGAACAAGAAAAGACTGGTAGATCGGTGGGTAAAAGAAGTCTTACCTGCAAAATAAGAAATCGAAAACTACGCTAAATGGCAGGCTCCGATGGAGAGTTCCCATCGGAGCTTAACTCTGGAGGAAGGTATGGTGCGGTCAAAGGGCTCCCGTTGGGCTAGAGAAATACGACTCTTATGGGGCGATCCTCTCTTATTCACTGTAGTTTTCTTTGTGCTTTCCAGCCTGATCGTTTTCATCCTGTATCCTCTGGTTCTCGTGGTAGCAACCAGCTTCAAGACACCTAAAGGGTTCGGGTTGGCGGTATTCCTCGAGGTGTTCAAATCAGCGTACCTTCTGCAGGGATTCTGGAACAGCATCATGATGAGTACCCTTACAGCTGTTGGAGGGTCTCTCATCGGTTTCCTCTTTGCGTATACCCTTTCCCGCACCGATATACCTTTCAAGAAACTGTTCCACATCATTGCCATCATCCCTGTGGTGAGCCCACCCTTTATTGGAGCCATGTCCATCATCATGCTCTTTGGAAACAATGGTCTCATCACCTATTCTTTATTGGGGATCAACAACTACCCCATTTATGGGTTTCGGGGACTCCTTTTTGCCCAACTCTTAACCTTTTTCCCTATTGCCTATATTACTCTCCGGGGAGTTCTGGAATCCATCAGTCCAACCCTTGAGGATGCTGCGATGGATCTGGGAGGATCCCGATGGCAGGTATTCCGGAAAGTGACTCTTCCCCTTTCCATTCCGGGAATTGCGAGCGCCATGCTGGTGTTATTCATCGAGACGATGGCCGATTTCGGAAACCCACTGATTCTGGCGGGTAGCCAATTCCCCATCCTCTCGGTACAGGCCTATCTTCAGATCACGGGGATGTTCGACCTCCCCACAGGTTCTGCCTTGGCTCTCCTGCTTCTCCTTCCCTCTATTACTGCCTATATCCTCCAGAAGTACTGGGTGTCCCGAAAACAGTACATTACGATTACGGGGAAACCAACCACTTCGATGATCAAGTCTGTTCATCCAGTGGCCAAATGGGTATTGTTCGGTGTCTGCTTGTTCGTGGTGCTATTGATCCTTCTAGTCTACCTCACCATTCTCTGGGGTGCCTTTGCCAACGTATGGGGTACGGATAACACCCTCACGCTAAAGCATTTTCAGTATGTGTTCGGGGTGGGATTCCGGGCGGTTGTCGATACGCTTACCATTTCGGGGATTTCCACGCCTTTGTCGGGGATTCTGGGGATGGTGATAGCCTTCCTTGTGGTCCGGAAGCGGTTCCCTGGCAAGCAGTTCATGGAGTTTACCAGCATGCTGAGTTTTGCCGTCCCGGGAACGGTGATTGGTATCGGGTATATCCTCGCTTTCAATTCACCCCCCCTGGTTCTAACCGGAACTCTCGCCATCCTTCTGTTGAACTTCATCTACCGGTATATTCCAGTAGGTATCCAATCGGGGATTGCGATTCTTCGGCAGATAGATCCTGCCATCGAGGAGGCTGCCATTGACCTGGGGGCAGATGCGAAAAAGACTTTCCTGCGGGTTACCCTTCCCCTTATGGTGCCTGCATTCTTCTCCGGCCTGATCTTTGCTTTTGTCCGGGCCATGACAGCCATCAGCGCAGCCATCTTCCTTGTTTCTTCCCATTGGAATCTGATGACAGTTCAGATCATGTCCCAGGTGGAGTCGGGCAGATTGGGCGCAGCTTCGGCCTTCAGCGTAATCCTCGTGGGATTGATTCTTGTAGCCATTTTTATGATTCGAGCTATCCTCCTGTATCGGTATGGAAAGCTAGGGGGAAAACTACTCAATATCTAGGAAGGAGACACTTCTATGGGCGTAAAACTGGTACATATCACCAAAGTTTTCCCTGATCCGCATCATCCAGGCAAAGAAGTGGTGGCGGTACGGAATGTTTCGATCGATGTAAAAGAGGGGGAATTCGTGACCTTCCTGGGTCCTTCCGGATGCGGGAAAACTACTACCCTCCGTATTATCTCCGGTTTCGAATACCCCACCGAAGGGGAGGTGTGGATTTCCGGTAAAATGGTGAACAACGATCCCCCCAACAAGAGGGATACATCGATGGTGTTTCAAAGTTATGCTATCTTTCCCCACCTTTCCGTGGCGCAGAATATCGGTTTCGGATTGGAACTGAAGGGATTGCCAAAGGAAAGGATCCGCGCCGAAACAGAGCGGATCATGGCGGTAATGAACCTCACGAACCTGGCAAACCGACGGCCGGACCAGCTTTCCGGGGGTCAACAGCAGCGGGTCGCCCTTGCCCGGGCTATCGTCAATAAACCGAGCGTCCTTCTCTTCGATGAACCCCTCTCCAACCTGGATGCTAAACTTCGAGAACAGATGCGCCTCGAAATACGGAGGATCCAGAAAACCTTCGGCATTACCAGCATCTATGTGACCCATGATCAGGTTGAAGCGATGACT
Source organism: uncultured Spirochaetales bacterium (assembly GCA_937991975.1). Taxonomy (GTDB): domain Bacteria; phylum Spirochaetota; class Spirochaetia; order DTKZ01; family DTKZ01; genus DTKZ01. The sequence continues at coordinate 3,035 of CALKLC010000017.1, forward strand.
GTATCGGATCGGATTGTGGTGATGAACGAGGGGAATATCATGCAGATCGGAACCCCTTTCGAAATTTATTCCAGGCCTCTCAACCGATTCGTGGCCGATTTCATCGGTAGAGTAAACTTCTTTGAGGGAACGGTAACAGAAGTAAAAGGACAGGGGGTCCGAGTCCGTTTTAACCATGGAGTGGATCGGGAAGTAGCCAGTTGCTCTATCGCCTTCAAACCAGGTGATAAAGCACTCGTAGTGGTGAGACCCGAGTCGCTGAAACTGGTATCCCCCTCTAGCAGCACAGGCAATGGGATTTCCCAAAACGCTTCTGTGTATAGCCACCCGGCAAATGGGCAACCCTTTCTGGAGGGAAAGATCGACAAGGTTGTGTACCTGGGATCCGTATGTGAGTACGAGATCGATGGGGGAAGAGAAAAACCAGTCTTAGCGGTAACCCATAATCCCATCGAAGAAGGCTTTTTCCAGCCAGGGGATCTCGTGGGGATTGATTTTTCTCCCATCTCTGCCCACGCTCTGCCGCTGTCTTCCTGAAAGATAGGGCATCCCACCGCGCCCATAAGACACACTCTTTATCTTCCATTTTTCATAGAATTGATGTATGATGCTTTTTCTGTGGAACGATTGGTTGTACTCGGACTTCGACTTCCGCTCCCCGAAGAGGTTCTTGAACCATGGATCCAAACACTTACGCAGAATCTTTGTGGGAGACTGTCGCTGGTAAAGGAAGATTCTGCATTCTATCTTATCGATGATATCGACGAGGCAGAAAAAATCCTCTTTGAATCCCCTATTTCCTGTATCCTCGCAGGAATAGAAACAGAAGAAACTCTTTCCTTCATTAACGCGCTGAAGGAGGATGAATTATTCCGGCATCTTCCTGTGGTGTTGTTTATTCCAAAAGGACAGGGACCCAAAACAAGAAAGGATATTCCTTTTGCAGATCTCCTCCTGGATATCGACACTCCCCTGGAGTCGATCGAGGAGTCCCTCTACCCACTCCTGCAGGCAAAGGTGTACACGGATGAGCTGGAAAAGAAGATCTCCACTCTCCAGGATGAATTGATGAACAAGTATCTATTGATCGATCTCATCAAACGGTACATTCCGAAAACAGTGTGGGAACGTGCCAATGCTTTTGCCGAGGAGCAGACAATTTTCATTCCCGAGTACGAGGAAGAGGTAGCCATCCTGTATGGGGATATCATGGGGTTCACCCGAATGGCAGAGCACAGGCAACCCAAAGAAGTGATCGACCTTTTGAACGAAGCGTATTCGGTTATTGCCCGGGTGATCTATGATGCGGGGGGCGACATCGACAAGTTCATTGGGGATGCCTTTCTTGCTGTGCACACAGACCCTTTCATTGCAGTTCAACTGGCTTTACAGATCCAGGAAGAGTTGAAGGAGCAGCCAGTCAAGTTTAGAATCGGGGTTCATTTTGGCCCTGTGATCCGGGGAAATGTGGGAAGTGACCTTAGGAGTGACAATACCTTGATCGGGGATACGGTGAACACGGCAGCTCGCATCCAGGCAGTAGCCACTCCTGGAGAGGTTCTCGCATCAGAGACTGTTGTAAACAAGGCGGGAATCGTTATCCCCAATGAGTATAGAAGGGAAATGCAGTTTCGAGGAAAGGAAGTACCCCTGGTGGTTTACGACGTGTATCGATTCTTCAAAGAATCAGGTAGCTCTAACAGCCTGTCGGCTGATCTGGCTGTACACCTTCCAGGCAGTCCGAATTAAAGTCTCGACATCGCTGTACCGGGCTTTCCAGCCCAAAAGTTTCCCGGCCATGGCGGATGAGGCCACCAATTTTGCGGGATCTCCCGGTCTTCTTCCTACGATTTCCGCCGGGATAGGCTTCCCTGTAATTCTCCTGGCCGTTTCAATCATCTGAAGGACACTGATTCCCTGTTCGCTTCCCAGGTTCACCGTGAGGCTTTTCCCTGCATCCATCATGTATTTTAAAGATAGAAGGTGGGCTTCGGCCAGATCCGTGACATGCACGTAGTCTCTCACCCCTGTGCCATCTGGAGTAGGATAGTCGTTGCCGAATACCTGTACCTTTTCCCGCCAACCCGCCGCTGCTTCCATAATAACGGGCAACAGGTTGGCAGGATTTTTTTCGAGTCCCCGGATCCTGCCTTCTGGATCGTAACCTGCTGCATTGAAGTACCGCAAGGCGGAAAATCGGATCCCCCGCAATTTTTCGTACCAGGCCAGGAAGCGTTCGATTTCCAGCTTCGTGAACCCGTAGTAGTTTTCCGGGTGTGCAGGATGGGCTTCGTCGATGGGGAGGTAGGAAGGCTCCCCATACACGGCAGCGGAAGAGGAAAATACCAGGTATTTTATTCCTTCCTTAGCCATGGCATTGAGAATGTTCAAAGTACCGGTGATGTTGTTAACCGAATACTTTTCCGGTTTTACCATGGATTCGCCGGCTGCCTTAAAGGCAGCCAGGTGAACCACCGCGTCCCATCCCCGAGCCATCACAGATTCGAGGGTGACTGTATCCAGAATGTCCCCTTCTACGAACTCTGCCTCGGCAAACAGGTTTTCCCTCTGTCCCAGGGAAAGGTTGTCCAGTACGCAGACCTGGAATCCTTCGTCCAGGAACCTCCTTGCCACATGACTTCCAATGTAACCAGCTCCCCCAATGATCAATACTTTCATGCACCTATTCTACCACAATTTTCTGTAACCATTTAACCCAGTCACTCCCCTCATGTCCGCCTGCCACCAACCGAAGGGGGAAGCCATGGACCCGATGGAATTGCTTCCCATTGAACTCATAGGCAATCAGCATGTCTTCTTTTGTAGCTTCGGGGATTGAAAAGCGGGTACGATAACTGTCGTCGGGAACAGAAAAGATCACGATCTTCGCATCCGGACGGATCTTTGCCTTCTCTAGAAGATCTTTGACCGGTACTCCTGTCCAGGTCCCGATATCGGTGAAGAACCCTGGACAGTTCAGAGTTAGCTTCTTCTTCACGGAAGGGAGGGCTTTCACCTCGTCGAAGGTTAGAGAAAGAGGATTGTCGACCTTTCCTGTAACTGTAAGCCGATAGGTCTTCATGTCGAAATCAAAGGGTTTCCCTGTAATGTGAAGGCCCTCGAATTCCTGGAGATACTCGAACTGTTGTTCCTCCGCCCAGATAGGGGAAAGTATGAACAAGAACGCCATTAGTATCCACATGGGACACCTCCTAAAAAGTTTTAAATCTAACTGTTTCATTTCTTTAAAATATAAGCTTTTTAATAAGCTATGTAAATCGGCCGGTTTAGCAGAATAGAGATTGGGAGCGTATAAATCGTTAAAGTTCCTGCCGTTTCCTTGTAGAGAGTTGCCCACAGGCTGCCTCTATATCTTGCCCGCGGGATTTCCTTATTGTGGTGCGTATTCCTTTTTTGTTCAGAAGTTCCTGGAACTGGAGAATCTGCTCCTCGGTGGCAGGCTTCAGGGGTTTCCCATCTGGAAGTCTTTCAGGTTCACCTGCTGCATGAAAGCGGATCAGATTGATACGGCAACGGATCCCCTGAAGGAGACGAGCCAGTTCCTTCACATGCTGTAGAGAGTGGTTGAAACCTTCGAACACGATGTACTCGAAGGATACCCTCCGTTGCCTGGGGAAGTCGAAGGATCGGATCACCTCGAGAACCTCTTTCACAGGATATCGGGCCTGTATGGGCATGAGGAGGCTGCGCTCCTCGTCAAAGGGAGAATGGAGGCTCACTGCCAGGTGACAGGTGGATTCACGGAGGAATCGTTCGATACCCGGGAGGAGTCCTACGGTGGATACGGTAATTCGGGTTGGACTGAATCCATACCCCCAGTCCGAGGTGAGTACAGTAATGCTATCCAGAACGGAATCGAGGTTATCCAGAGGTTCTCCCATCCCCATGTACACGAAATTGGTGATTCTGTCCCGTTCGGGAAGGCTCTCGTACTGGTTCAGGATTTCGCCCGGGGAGAGGTTTCCCTGGAAGCCCTGTTTTCCGGTCCAGCAGAAACGGCACCCCATCTTGCATCCGATCTGGGTGGAAAGGCAGAGAGTTGCCCGATCCTTATCAGGGATATAGGCGGATTCGACGCCGGGAGGAAAGAGGTATTTCTTCGTGCCATCGGAGGACTCGGACACATGGGTGGGTGGGTTGGTCCCCATAACGTACTCTTCTTCCAAAAGCCGCCGTGCTTCCTTCGATAGATCGGTCATGGCTTGTATCTCTCTCACATGCGCACGGTAGAGCCAGCGGGCTATCTGTTTCGGAGTATAGGGAGGGAGTCGTAGTCGGTCCCGGATTGCCTCCATTTGAGATAGGGTCTTGCCGAATAGGGGTTCTTTCGTTTGTGGTTCCTTCATTCGAATTTATAATATGCTTTATAATATGCAAGGAAAGAGGCTTCCCCTGCAAGTTCTCCGATAAAGGCCTCCCTATAGCTTCAGCTTTAGACCTGTAATGCGCGATTCAATCTGAGAGAGTTCCCCACCACGTTGACGGAGCTAAACGCCATGGCGAGTTCTGCAATCACCGGGTGGAGCATCCCCATCATGGCAAGCGGTATGGCCACTACGTTGTAAAATAGCGCCCAGAATAGGTTTTGACGGATTTTGCGAAAAGTAGCCCGGGAAATCCTGAATGCCCGTTCCACCCCCATGAGGTTTCCCGATACAAGGATGATGTCAGCCGTTTCCATCGCAATGTCCGTACCCGTACCGATGGCAATGCCTACATCCGACTGTTTCAGCGCGGGTGCATCGTTGATTCCGTCCCCTACCATGGCAACCACATGTCCTGCTTTTTGGAGTTCTCCCACGATCCTGATCTTGTCCTCCGGAAGGAGTTCGGCGTACACAGTGGGTATTCCCACTGCCCGGGCAATGGATTCTGCGGTGCGTCGATTGTCTCCTGTGAGGAGCACGATGTCGAGCCCCAAAGCCTTCAAAGCTCCAGTAGCCGCTACGGAATCTTCTTTGAGCGTATCGGACAGGGCCAGGATGCCCAGGCACCTGGATTCTGAAGGGGGAAATGAAATTCCTACTCCGATCACGGTTTTCCCTTCTCTGTGAAGCTCTTGAGCTTTTGGGAGGTACGATGATACATCGATCCCTTCTTCCTCGAGAAAGGCGAGAGTCCCGATGAGGGAAACGATGCTTCCGGGCGAATCCATATTCGGTTCTGTGGCCGCGCTGCTTGCTGCGCTCGTCCTATTCATTGGGGTACTGCTCTCCCGGATAGAGCTGTCGCTGGATGCAAGGAAAGTGCCCCGGATCCCTTTCCCGGGAACAGCCTGTGCATCCTTCAGCTGAACATCGACGGGATCTCCTGCTCCTGGAATGGAGGGCGGGATGGGGTCCGTTTGTAAGGTTTTCTGCAGGCCCATTTCCTGTTCGAGGTAGGCTACTACGGCACGGGCAAGGGGATGCTCCGAATGGCTTTCCAGAGTATAAGCCAGGTACCTGAAGAGGTGGGGTTCAGAGGTTTCTACGAAAGTGACGTACGGCTTTCCCCTGGTTAGAGTCCCGGTCTTGTCGAATACTACTGTATCCACATCCTTCATACGCTGGATCGCTTCTCCCCGTCGGATCAGGATGCCGGAAGATGCCGCTTTCCCCATCCCTACCATGAGGGCAGTGGGGGTCGCAAGCCCTAAGGCGCAGGGGCAGGCAATTACCAGGGTGGCGATAGCAGCGGATACAGCCAGAGAGAGGGGGCTTTGCGCAGGGTTTACCCAGGGGATCCATGAAGAGGCTGCCTGTAAGATAGCTAAGCCAGCCGAAGGGAAGAGGATCCAGAAAAGAAAGGTTCCTGCGGAGAGGCTCAGTACGATGGGGACGAATACGCTCGTGATCCTGTCTGCCAGTTCCTGGATGGGGACCTTGGTCCTCTGGGCTTCCTCTACCAGATGGATTACTCTGGCAAGGAAGGTGTCGTTTCCCACTTTTTCGATTCTGACCTTAACAGCTCCTGTCTGGTTTATGGTAGAACCAATGACAGGATCCCCTGATTTTTTATCCACTGGAATAGACTCTCCTGTGGCGAGAGACTCATCGACAGCTGTGCTGCCTTCGAGGATAACTCCGTCTGAAGGGACCTTTTCTCCAGGTTTCACCAGGACGATATCCCCAACGGATAGATCGCTCACAGGCACATCTTCTATATTTCCAGTGGGAGCGAGGCGGTGGGCAGTTACAGCCCGAAAGCCCGATAATTTCTTGATAGCAAGACTGGCTTTGCCGGTGGATAAAGTTTTCAGATAGTTCCCTGTGTAGTTGATGGCCATGATCATGGCTCCTATCACAGTAAAATCTGCAATAGGAATCCCCAGGTAGGGCAGGAAGGCAGTGGAAAAGGCAGCCAGGGTACCGATGCCGATGAGGGAATCCATTGTGAAGGATAGGGTTCGGATAGCATAAAAGGTGGATCGCAGGACAGGATACCCGATCCAGAAGATAACGAGGCCGCTTCCGACGCTGTCTACCCAATGGCCGAACGGATCGGGAAGGATTTCGATATGGCCCAGCATGGAAAAAAGCATCTTGATGACAAGGGGAAGAGTGAGGATCCAGGCGAGGATCAACCGTTTTCGCTCCTTCCGTAGGAACTCTTCTTCTTCCTGTTCCTCTGGCAAGAATGCCTTGTATCCTGCTCGATCTACTGCTTCGGCCAGAGCCTCGAAGGGAATTTCATGCCGAAGTTCCAGGAAAGCCTTTCCGCTGGTAAAGTCAACAGAGGCCTTTCCTACCCCCTGTACCCGGCTAAGGGCTCGCTCTACCGTGCGGGCACAGCTGGTACAGGTCATCCCCTCGATCTTGAGAGTCCGGATTTCACCCTGTACCGGTTCGCTGGTTTTCATACTCATGAGATCTTTTCCTCATTTACCTCGGCTGTGTAGTCGGTTTCTTCCTCGAGGGCGTGCACCAGATTCTGGCCCGTGACCTCATTCCCACAGATGACGGTGGCCTTCCCTGGTTTCAGGGTCACCTCCACCGAAGATACTCCTTCGATCTGGGAAAGGGTCTTCTGGACAGTTCGCACACAGTGCTGACAACTCATTCCATACACATCGAGAATGATTGTTTTCATGGTTTTCACCGTATTATCCTCCTGACAGTAGACGATAATTCCTCGATCACATGCGTATCTCCTTCTCTCAATTGATCCAATACGCAGGTTTTCATGTGACCTACAAGGAGTTGTTCCTGGACCCCGCCGAGGGCGGAACGTACCGCGGTAAGCTGGTTCAGAATGTGGTCGCAGTAGCGATCTTCCTGAATCATCTTCTTGATCCCCCGGATCTGACCTTCGATCCTGTCCAACCGCTTTACCAGCCTTTGCTTGAATTCTTCGGAATGATGGGCTTTTCTGCATGTTTCCATAATATACCTATACTCCCTATAGGTATAATAATGAATACGATCTTCTAAGTCAAGATCTTCCCATCCTTTTTGCATGTTGAATTTGCTATTGACTATTTTTAAGCGCTTCCATTATTTATTTGCTCATGAAATTAGATATTCGTCAAAAGTTATTGGTATTGGTGTTACTTCCCATTATAACGGTATTGTTCTTACAGGGTCTCTTCCTCTATGAAAATTGGAAGGAACTTCAAATATATCGGTTCCAGCGTCGAAACATCGATTTAATGGGAAAAACAGCTGCACTCATTACTCACTTACAGAAAGAACGAGGCCTTAGTTCTATTTTTGTTGCTTCAAACACCGGAAAAGAAGCAGTAGTGGAGCAACGTAAAATCGTGGATTCTGCTTTCGAGGAATTGGAGCCCCTAATCAATAAAGCCAGGTTTCTACCAAAAGAAACTCTCACCTTTCGAAAAGACATTGATTCTCTTCGAGCGGAACTGGATAGGGGCGGGTTTAAATCTTCTTTTGAAGTGATAACAGGATATACCTCGGTGATACGAGCACTTCTGAAGATAAGCAATGATACAGTGAACCAGAAAACCACGGGAGGCATCGGCAAGGTGATGTCCTCGGTACTAATCCTTCAGGAGGCGCAAGAAGGTGCAGGACGCTTCCGGGGTCTTATCAGTGGAATCCTTAATTCGAGACAACGAATAACAGACAGAACCATTTTATTGACCCTTCTAAAGGATTTTGAACGGATTGAACTCAACTTAACCAATCCCGCACTCATCTACACCGGTCAGATGAAAGCTACCATTGACACCCTCCTCGGAGGTTCGGACTACAAGGTGCTCCAGATGGCTCTCCTGGATTTAATTGAAAAAACCTTCAAGGACGGCCAGGGTGAGGTTGCGTATCTGGATTCTTCAAGTGATTTATGGAAAGCAGGCACCAAGATTGTCGAAACGCTGGATAAACTTACGCAGGAAACCCTTACAGCACTAGAAAATCGATCGTCTGTGGTTGAACGGGAATATGAATCAAAAATGTTGGGTACAGTAGGGTATACGTTTGTGCTACTGATAACATTACTGGTGCTGGGATTCTCTTTTGCTAAAAGTATACGAAAACCGATTCTTCAAGTTGCCCATACTTTCCGTACAATCGCTGAAGGTAGCGGAGATCTTCGGGAAGAGATTCAGATCGTATCCAGAGGCGAATTGGCCGAGATGGCGGGAAATTTTAATCGGTTTACCACTACATTGAGTGACCTTATCCGGAGTATTCGGAAGGAATCGGAAACCCTTCGCAGGATTGGCCACTCCCTTCAAGATGATATGGAGAAGACCGCTGCATCCACCAACCAGATTGCCATTACCCTTAAGGAGATACGGGACAACGTCGTGCACCAGGCTGCGAGCGTCACCGAGTCTTCGGCAACTCTTGAAAACTTCCTTTCCCACCTTAACGCATTGAAGGAATCGATAGAAACACAATCGGCGGCGGTTATTGAGTCAAACAGTTCCATTTACCAGATGTTAAAAACCATTGAGAAGGTGGAAGGGAGTTTGCAGGAGAGCAATAGGCAGATTGCAAACCTTGTGGAGGTAGCTGCGCAAGGTAAACAGAGACTTCATCCCCTTATCGAGCAGATCCGTATGATCACCGAACAATCGAGGAAACTACAGGAAGCGAATAGTCTTATCGCAAATATCGCGGCTAGAACCAACCTTCTTTCTATGAATGCAGCTATAGAAGCTGCCCATGCAGGAGAGCATGGAAGAGGGTTCGCAGTAGTAGCGGAAGAAATACGAAAATTAGCTGAAAATGCGGCGGATCATTCAAAAAGTATTTCGGGAAACGTTAAAAACATCCAGCAAGTGATCCAGCAGGTAGTGGACAGTTCCGGAAAGGTTCAGGAAAGCTTCGATACCATTAATGGTGAAATCATCCGGATAGATGAAAACCGCAAATTGTTGGAACACGCAATGAAAGAGCAGGAAAGCGCCTCCAAAGAAGTGCAAATTGCCCTTGAAGATATCAATCAGGTCACTTCAAAAGTGAATCAGTTTGCCTCTGAAATTGAAATTGGGAGCAAGGAAATCAACCAGGAGATGAAAAATCTCATGGGTGTTACCGAAAAGATGAAAACATCCATTCAAGAGGTAAACACTGCTTTGCAGGAAATCGCTACAGCTACAGTGAAGGTGTCTAAGTTAAGTGTGGAGAACCTAACAAGTATAGAAAACATCTATAAAGGGTTCTCTTCCTTCAAGTTGAAGGGGGAATAATCAGAGGGAAGAAGAGGATCAACCCGGCAGATTGGGCTCTACAGGTTGATCCTTTTTCGTAGCTTGTACTGTTTCCTCGAGTTTTTCCTGTTTCTGTTTCCTACGGTTTTTGCTGAAAGCTCGAGCCTTGCTGTATAGGTAGAACAGGATGGTATAGCAGACCCCTGCAAAAAAACTTACCAGTATCACCATGATCACAGGTACCTGTTCGTACACTTTCCCATACAGGTTGATACTGGCAGTATAAGAGCTATTCAATAGCACCAGAAGAGCAAGGCCGAGAAAAAGGAGAGCACTAAGGATCGCGCGAACCATATTCACCTTCTATGCCTGGGTGCCTACAGCAGTACGACTCCCGGCAGGATCATGTGTAAAAGTCCAAGAAGAATGAAGAGAATCCCCAAACCGGAGGCATACTGTTTGCGTACTGCTATGACCTTTGATATGAAGGGGGGAATGATGTCCCTCTCTCGGTAGAGTGCTTCCAGGGTCAGGATTCCTCCCCCGATAATGCCAACGAGGGCGGGAAGAAGATCTCCCAGAACGATGGAAGTTTCCGTGGGGGATAGGATGAAGAGTTTTACGATACCGAAGATGAACACCACAATCCCCAAGAGGGTCTGGGAACCTTTATCTTGAAGACGCTTCAAGAAGGCCAATACCTGGGCTTTTTGTTCCAGCATATCAGCGGCAAATACTCCACCGGTGAGCAGGCAGATTAGGATCGTCAGGATATAAATCTGTGGCATCCAGGGCACCTCCCTACTTAAGTTCTCTAAAAGTATAACTAGATTTTGTCATATCTGCAAATGGAATGTGTCACTTTCCTTCTTGTTTCGTTCTGTATTTTCCCCTATTCTGGGGCGTATGCGGATATATGGAACGATTCTGGGAATGGCCTTAGTAACCTTTGCCATTCGGTACGTACTGTTTGCTTCGGCTGGAAAGACTCGTTTTTCTCCCAGGTTCGAAGATCTTTTACGGTTCATTCCGCCAGCCGTACTGGCTTCCCTAATTGCTCCTTCCCTCCTGATCCCACAGGGCCGCGAGATTACCTTTGGGCTAGAAAGCCCCTATCTTGTGGGTGGAATCGTAGCCTTACTCGTTGGACTGGTATGGCGAAATATGTTTGCTGTCTTGGGTGCCGGGATGGGATGCTTCTGGCTCTGGAAATGGCTTTCCGATATCCTATTTCGTTGAGGAAATAGGATTTGCAGCTTCTTCCCCTTTTATTTCGTTCCAGAGTCTATCCATCATGTGGAACTGTTCAGAGGAAGGTTTCAACCCCTGTTCCTTCATGCGGCGTTCCATTTCCTTGAACCTCCGGTTGAACTTAGTGATGGTTCGGGAGAGGGCTACGGAAGGATCCACACCTAAGAAACGAGCCACATTCACCAGAGAGAACAGGAGATCCCCCACTTCTTCTTCCAGCTTTTCCTTGTTCCCTTCCTGCCAGGCACCCTCTGCTTCCTTTATTTCTTCCTTCACTTTTTCCCAAACATCCTCGATCCGCTCCCAGTCGAACCCTGCTTTCGCGGCTTTTTTCTGGATTCTATAGGCCCGATCCAGGGGGGGAAGAGCATGGGAAACCTCATCCAGGATGGAATCTTTCGGTTTCTTACCTTCCACGGTAACTTTGATGTCTTTCCATTGAGCAACGACTTTCTCGCTCGTGTCTGCATCGGATCCGCTCCCGAACACGTGCGGGTGCCGGCGGACGAGCTTTTCACAGAGTCCTTCCAGAACGTCTGTCAGGGTGAAGGCTCCTTCCTGTTCGTACATATAGGCCATGAAAGTCGCAACCAGATACACATCCCCCAGTTCTTCCCTGATATGGGGAATATCGTCATGCGTAATAGCGTCCACACATTCGTACGCTTCTTCGATGAGGTTGGACCGTATTGTCTTGGGTGTTTGTTCTTTGTCCCAGGGACAACCATTCGGCCCCCGGAGGGTTTTCATGATTTCATAGAGTCGGGAGAATGCTTCCATCGGTGTTTTCATAATATGATACCAATGTACAGTATGGTTTATGCCCCTTCAAGGGGGGCAGATCAGAATCGACCTTGTAGAACTGTATGGCGTTGCCAGCAGAATCGGTATATAATCGATTCCATGATCAGTGTACAGGTACAGAGTAGAAAGGAGATCGGGCAGTTCCATTTTCCCTTCGGAATTCCCCGCCTGTGGTGTCCACCCCTTACTCATTATCGAGCTGATGGCTCACTGGATATGAATCGGATCGCTTCCCATCTGCGACATCTATCCCCTCACGTGAAGACCTACCTTGTTTTTGGTTCTACGGGAGACGGATGGGAACTAACCGAGGGGGAAATGTCGGAATTGCTGGATTTCTTGATCCTGATGGCTACGGACCTGGATATCCGATTGTTGATCGGGGTGCTCAGACCCGATGCGGATGTGGCCCGTAGGCGGATCATCGAGATCGTGGGATACCTCAAGCAAAAGTGTGATACCGGTGATCCAGAAAAAGCCCTTTCCCAGTGCAACATTTGTGGGTTTACCGTTTGCGCCCCTAAGGGCAGGGAACTCTCCCAATCTTTCATTCGACAAAAGCTCTTCGAAATCCTCGATCTGGGATACCCCACTGCCCTTTACCAGTTACCCCAGGTAACGGAGAATGAAATCGATACGGAGACCTTTGCCTACCTGGCAGATGGGTTCCCCAATTTCTACCTGTTCAAGGACACCAGCGGAACGGATAACATCATTCGTTCCAGGGTGGATCGAAGGGGTATCTTCATGGTGCGGGGGATGGAGGGGGATTACCACCGATGGTATCCGGCACAACCCGAAGGATTGTACGATGGGTTCTTGCTGAGTTCTGCCAACTGCTTTGCTCCCCAGTTGAAACAAATCATGGATATGAAGGATCAGGGCAAGCATGAGGAAGCAGAACTCCTTTCGGCGAAGATCACAAGGGTCGTGATGGATGGATTGACTCAAGCTGGTAAGATTCCATTCGGTAATGCCTTCGCCAATTCCAATAAGGCTTTCGACCATTTCTTTGCCTACGGTAAGGATGCTCTGCGGATGCCTCCACCGATGACTCATTCAGGGAACCCTTTGCCAGAAGAGTTCCTGCAGTATATCGGGGACTTGCTGGAGGATGAGGATCTTATGCCCACCGATGGATATATATAGTACTTCGATCGGTGCCTGCTTACCTCGCCATGTCCATGAAAAAGAGGAAAGCCTCATCGGCGAATCCGGGGATCTGTTCGTGACCGAAATCAGGATACACGATCATGCGCTTTTTCGAGTTGATCTTGTTGTAGGCGGCGAATTGGGTGGAGGGCGGACAGATCTTATCCACCAGCCCGGTTCCTATCAACACTTCGCTCTTTATCCGAGGGGCGAGGTGTTGTATGTCCAGGTACCCCAGCCTGGTAAAGATTTCCCGTTCCCGGGAATGGGTGGGATCGAATCGTCGGAACCAGGTCTTCAACTCGTCATACGCTTGTTCTCCCAGATCCATTTCCCAGACCCGCTGAAAATCAGAGAGGAATGGATATAGGGCAGCCACTTTCCGGATTCTGGGTTCCAGAGCAGCAGATGCGAGGGAAAGGGCACCTCCCTGGGAAGCTCCCATGACACCGATTCGGTTAGGGTCTACTCCATCCATCTGCATCAGGATCCGAACCAATTGCACGGCATCCAGATAGATGGAACGAAAGAGGAAGGTATCCGGAGGATTGTTCAAGTCTCCTACCAGGAGGCCCCGGAATGTTGAGTGAGTACGGCCGGGAGAGGTTTCGCTCATCCCGCCCTGCCCCCGACAATCCATCGCTGCAACGGTAAATCCCTGGGCAGTGTACACGAGTTTTTCAGACCAATCCCCAGCATGGTTCGTATACCCGTGGAACCTGATAAGGCCGGGACCGAGGCCCAGGGTATTCCGAGGCTTCAGTAATTGGGCATGAATACGAACGTTCCCTACCCCTGTGTAATACAGGTGGTAGCAGTCCGCACTGGGGGCCTGGAACTCTGCAGGTATCAGTTCAGGTGCAGGATCGAGTGTTTCCAGCTCTTTCAGTGCTTTTTCCCAGTATACATCGAAATCAGAGGGTTTTGGATTGATTCCCTGGTATGTTTCCAATTCCCGAAGGGGTAGATCGATCATCGGCATGACGTTGCACCTCCTTAAAGGTTAAACTACGTAAAATGTAAGGTTATGTACTTCCCTGCAGGATCGAATCGAGCTCGCCTGCCTCAAGGGCTGCTAGAAAGGCATCCACTACCTCAGGGTCGAACTGCTGGTCGATTCCCTGCTGGAGCTGTTCCACTGCCTGGGACAGACTCATCCGGTGTCGGTAGGGGCGATCACTCATCATGGCGTCGAAACTATCTGCAACGGAAATGATCCTTCCGAAAAGGGGAATCGCCTGGCCGGAAAGACCGGAGGGATATCCTTTCCCATCGATCCGTTCGTGATGATAGAGGATGGAAGGAATCGAACGTTCCAGGTACCGTATGTTACGTAAAATGGCCTCCCCTAGTTGAGGATGCTCCATGATCCGGTATCGTTCTTCTGTATCCAGCGGCCCTGGTTTTTGCAATACCAGATCCGGAACTCCGATCTTTCCCAGATCGTGAAGTAAAGCCCCAATCTCCAGAGCAAATTGGTCTTCCCTGTCGATCTGTAGGTGCCTCGCGATTGTCTTTGCGATATAGGTTACCCGTTCCGTATGTCCCTTCATGTAGGGATCCCGGGCTTCGAGGGCGTTAACCAGGGCTTGCACGGTTCCCAGATAAGCCTCCTGGAGTTCCTTATTCTTTCGTTCCAGATGGGAAATGAGCAAGGCTCCCGTTTCCCGAAGTCTTTTACCTAGTTCTCGCATAATCCCATAGGCAATGGGTGGCTCTTCCAGGAGAAGCTGTTCGAAACTTTCCCGGGATAATTCCAGAATGGTGGTTTCTGTAAGTGCTTTTACCGAGGCAGAACGAGGCCCTTGATCCAGTAAAGCCATTTCACCGAAAAAATCCCCCTCTTCCATGAGGGCAAGGGTCATTTCATCCCCATCGGCAAATTTCTTCGTGATTTCCACCTTCCCCGTTTCGATGATACAAAACGTATCTGTGAGGGTTCGTTCCCGTACAATTACATCACCAGGCAGGTAGGTCCGCCTTCGGGCGTACTGGACCACCTTCTGGTAATCCTTATCAGGAAGGGTGTGAAAGTATGGGATTGTATTGGATGCCATAAGCGACTCCCTTTCTTTATCATAGTGTGTAATGACGAGGAAGGAAAAGGGGGAATTTACCCTGGATCGGTCCTCAGATAATTATCCTTTCCATTGCGAAGGATTCCCAAAATGGGCATACTGTAGTCCATGCGCTTATCTGATGGCGCCATGCCCTATACCATACCCAGTTTCAGAGCAAAGGGTAGAAAGGGATGAAGAAGTTTCAGTGTTCCAGTGAACCCGCACCCTTCAACCGACTCTATTCGATCCTCTGCCGGCAGAAAAGTCCAATCGTACTGGTGCTAGACCTGGAGACCAACGGTCTTTCATCCCGCTACAGTGTGCTATCGGTAACAGCGGAAAAGTACCTCTATTCTTCTCCAGAGCTGGAACCCATCGGCAGATTCCACCGTTTCTATTTCTCACGGGAACCAGAGAATCCCGATGCCATACAGGTGAATGGATTGACTCGAGAAAGGATCCAGCAGGAGCGGGAAGGGAAAGGATGGCCCCCCTACTTCGATGAGGACTATGAGTTCCTCGAGTTTTGTAGGGGAATCGATCTGGTAGTGGGACATAATATCCATTTCGATCTGAAGTTCCTGCCTTTCTTGAAAGGGATAGATTGGTTCTGTACAATGAAATCCCACACTTCAGGCAAGTTCCCCAGCCTGGAACGATTGGCCCGTAGGTACGGGATTCGGGTTCATCCAGAAAAGCTCCATCAGGGCGATTACGATGTGGCTTTGACAGTGCAGATTCTTCGCCGAATTCTTCAAGATATAGAGATCTATATTGTATTGGAATCTGCGGTTGATCCCCTGAAAAAATTGTCTACTCTTTCTAGGCAGGACGAAGAGAGGATCCAGGAAGTAAGGAAGCGGTTGTCATTGGAAGAGGTGGATTGAGAAGATTGCTTTTTTATCCACCCCGTCGTATGTTCATGGTATGAAAGCGATACGAGTACACGAGTTTGGAGGGCCAGAGGTCCTTCGATTGGAAGAAGTTCCCGAACCGAAACCAGGAAGGGGCGAGGTATTGATCCGGGTGAAGGCCATCGGCGTGAATCCCGTCGAAACCTATATCCGGGCCGGTACCTATGCATTGAAGCCGGACCTTCCTTACATACCAGGGTGGGAATGCGCCGGTATAGTAGAAGGCGTGGGAGAAGGGGTCAGAAGCCTCCGGGTAGGAGACCGTGTGTATACCAGTGGGACCCTCACGGGAGTGTACGCGGAAAAAACCCTGGCAAAGGAACAGACGGCCCATCCTTTACCCGATCGTATCTCCTTCGAACAGGGGGCTGCGGTAGACATCGCGTACTCTACTGCATACCATGCCCTGTTCCAGCGAGCCCGGGGTGTGCCAGGAGAGACTGTCCTTGTAAACGGAGCCACCGGCGGGGTAGGTATTGCCGCAGTTCAATGGGCCCGGAATGCTGGAATGCAGGTGATCGGTACAGGGGGCACAGACAAAGGGAGGGAATTGGTCCTTTCCCAGGGGGCCCATTACGTACTCGATCATTACTCCCCCAATTGGCCCGATCTGGTGATGAAGATCACGGAAGGCCGGGGTGTGGACATCGTGCTGGAAATGTTAGCCAACGTGAATCTATCGAAGGATCTACGTATCTTGAACCGGAATGGGCGGGTAGCGGTAATAGGGAACAGAGGAACCATCGAGATCAATCCACGGGATGCGATGAGCCGGCGCGCGGAAATCATTGGGGTTCTTCTTCTCCTTGCCACAGAAGAAGAAAAGAAGAGCATCCGGGCGGCCCTCTATGCAGGACTTTCCAACGGAACTCTCAATCCCATCGTTGGCCAAACATTCCCGTTAGCGCAGGCAGCAGAAGCCCACCGAAAGATCCTGGAAACCGGTGCCCATGGGAAGATCATCCTGATTCCCGGATGAGGAACATTTATTCTTCCGGCATGATGTAGAAGGTTCCCCGAGCCTTGGCCACCAATCGATCATTTTGCCGAACCTCTGCTTCGCACACGAGGATTCTCTTTCCTGCTTTCAGGATTCGCCCTTCGGCTACAAGTTTGTCCCCCTCATGGGTAACATCCAGAAAACTTATGTTCATTTCGATGGTAACCGAACGTCGGCCAAGGGAGCGGACGGCCATGCCCATGGCGGAGTCGCAGAGGGTCATCAGCACTCCCCCGTGGGTGATGCCTCGATAGTTCATATGGGCGTGGGTAAGGGGAAGAACCAGGACAGAGCGCCCCTGCTCCAGGGTTTGTATATCTAAACCCAGAAGGGTGTGAAAGGGGGTTGCTCT
>CALKLC010000018.1 GCA_937991975.1 uncultured Spirochaetales bacterium
CTCAAAGGAGGTGTGCTCGGCCTTGCCCGCCCAGACCAGTTGCGGGTCGAGGTGCGGGTCGTAGGCGTAGCGCTTCTTCTTCTCGCCCGCGTCGGGGTCGGTTTCGGGCGTCACCAGGCCGGCGGGCGGGTTGTTGAGGCGTTCCTTGTCGCGGTGCTCGTAGGATTCGATTGGGCGCCTGGAATTGCTTTTGCTGTTTCGTGCCATTTATGTGTTTCCTGTCAAAATCATCAGCTTCTCGTTTGCAAGGCTAACATTTATTTTGATTATACGCCATGATAATGGATGTTCAATAGGCCCTACTTACATAGGAGCTTGAAATCAAGGAGAGATCTTTCTATAATAGCACCATGACTGCTCTATTGATTGGTATCGGTCTTGTGATTCTGGCAGTGTATTTGGTCCTGCCTGTATCCTGGTCGCCTCAATGGTGGAACTCTGTCCTGGAGTTCTTGAAAGGCGGGATTCCTCTGGGAGCCTTGATGATCGGCTTGCTGGCAATCTTCATTGGGATTACCGATATCAAGGATCAGATAGAGGCAAAGAAGGAAGAGAAAAAATCCAAAGGCTCTTCTTCCGAAGAGAAGGAGAAAACAGAGTAAACAGTCGGTATCCTGCACCTTTCAAGGGTGTGTATCCTGAACCAGGGATATCCCTATAGCCCCGGGGGATTTTCAAGGGGAAGGATCCTGACCATAGTGTAGGATACCGGGAAGGTTTAATATTCGATTTGTAAAACAGAGGATTAGGTATGAAAACGATCTTTGTCAAACCACATGAAGTGGAACGGAAGTGGTATATTGTCGATGCGGCCGGGAAACGGCTGGGTAGGGTGGCTGTGAAGGTGGCCTCTATCCTGCGGGGTAAGCATAAGCCTATCTACACTCCGCACCAGGAGGTGGGAGATTACGTGATCATCATCAATGCGGATAAGGTGGTAGTGACAGGAAACAAGAGGAAGGATAAACTCTACTACCATCACTCAGGTCAGCCAGGGGGGCTAAGAGTGGAATCTTTCGAGAAGGTAATCCAACGAAAGCCCACTTATCCGCTGGAGGCTGCTATCAAGGGGATGCTTCCCAAGAACCGGTTGGGTCGGAAGCTGTTCAAGAATGTAAAGATCTATGCGGGAGAGACCCATCCCCATGGGGCTCAAAAGCCAGAACCTTTACAGATTCCATAAGCTAGGAGTAGTACTGTGAGCACGAAAGGGAATATGAAAGTAGGTACAGGGAGAAGAAAGACTTCTGTGGCCCGGGTATTTATTCAACCGGGCACGGGGAAGATTCAGGTCAATGGGAAACCGCTGGAAGAGTACTTTGTCCATAAAGAACACATCTATATGGTTATGCAACCCCTTGTGGCTACAGCCAACGAGGATAAGGTGGACATTTCTGTAAACGTAAGGGGTGGCGGGTTGACCGGTCAAGCTGGGGCTGTTCGGCATGGGATCGCTCGAGCGTTGGTGTTGCTGGACGAAACGAATCGGCCGGCCCTGCGAGCCAATGGGTTATTAACCCGAGATTCCCGTATGGTGGAAAGAAAAAAGTACGGACAGCGAAAAGCCAGGAGGCGGTTCCAGTTCTCCAAACGATAAGGCAACCCTTCGGTTATTCCAGAGCCCTTCGACAGGTACGGGTCGGGGGCTTTTTTTATGGAAAAATCTCGTACATTCCTTATAGGACTACGTGATGGATCGCTGTTACAGTCGGGCCCTTAAACTCCTCTCGCGGGCTGAACATACCAGAAAGGGTCTGGAACAAAAACTGCTCCTGAGGGGATTCCAACCAGTCGAGATCAGCGGTGTCCTCGACCGGCTCGAGGAAGAGGGCGCATTGAGTGATCGAAGGTTCGCGGAAGAATGGGTACGGAGCCGCCTTAAGAAACATCCCGAAGGGAAGGCGCTGTTGGAGTTAGGCCTCCAGAAACGGGGGGTGGATGAATCCCTCAGCCGGGAAGTGGTGAAACAGTGCGCTTCCTGGCCAGAGTATCGGGCAGCATTGAGGGGTCTGTACGAAGATCTGCTTGCCAGCGGAGTAGAGGAGCCTCAGATAATCACCTCGATCTTACGTAAAAAAGGGTTTTCCTCCTATGAGATTCGCCTTCTTTTTGAAGAATTAGGTTGACGTTCTGGATATAATACATATAATCTAGGGTGTTACGTTTCCACCCTCATAGAAGGAAAAGCATATGGCTAAACATGAAAAAAAGGTGAGAATCTTTTCGGCATTGGAAGTGGCGAACATCTGTGGTGTGGTGAATCAAACGGCAATCAACTGGATAAAAAACGGATACCTCAAGGCTTTTACCACTCCTGGTGGGCAGTATCGAGTGTATGCAGAGGATCTGGTGGAGTTCCTATCTTCCCGGAATATGCGTATGCCTGCAGAACTCCTCGCATCCGTGGAAGGAGCGGTGGAAAAACGAAAAATCCTCATTGTGGACGACGATCAATCGTTGAACAACATGTTGAAAGGATACCTGGAAAAGAAATTTCCAGATTTCCCCCTCTATCAGGCCTTCGATGGATTTGAAGCGGGTCGTCTAATGGCGGAACAAAAGCCTTCCCTCGTGATCCTCGATATCGATCTGCCGGGTATCAATGGGAAAGAACTCTGTCGGAGGATCAAGAGCGATTCCAGTCTGGGTTCGCCGAAGATCCTCGTAGTCACAGGTCTATCCGATGAACATCTGGAAGAAACGATGAAGAGAGAAGGGGCGGATGCTTTTCTACGGAAACCCTTCGATTTCGACGAGTTAACCGGACAGATATTCGATCTATTGAAAAGAACAGGATCGTAAATTGGATCTATCGATATGGGAAATAAAAAAGCGACAATCTTGATTGTGGAGGATGAAGATGCCATTCGCCTGACCCTGCGGGATTACCTACAGGGAAAGGGGTATACGGTCCTTGTTTCTTCAGATGGAGTAGGGGCCATCAAGCACCTTTTGGATCATGGGATCGATGTAATCGTATCAGACTATCGGATGGATATCCTCGGAGGGGATTACTGGATTAAATTCTTGAGCACCTACTGCAAAGACAAGATTATCTTCATTACCAGTGGATTTCTGCAACCCAACTTCCCTATCCCCTATGAAGTGCTCTACAAACCGTACGACTATGCGGAACTGGAAAGTATGATTTCCGATGCTCTATCCAAACGCGCGTCCCATGGATGAAGGATCTGTTATCCAGAAAAAGGCTGCTCGATTGCGAATCTTTGGAAGGGTACAGGGCGTAGGATTTCGATATTGGACTGCCCGCATGGCCGAACGGCTTGGAGTGTTGGGGTGGGTTCGGAACGAAATGGATGGGAGCGTGACCGTGGAATGTGAAGGCCCGGAGGATGTGGTGGACCGATTCATCAAACAGGTTCGACAGGGCCCTCCCGGTTCAAGGGTGGAACATGTAGAAATTACCCACTTGTCCCCGAAAGGCACCTACAGAAAGTTTTCTATTGAGTTCTAATTGCTACCTTTGCCACAATTTTGGCACCACTTTTAAGGGAAATCTTGCCAATCCCCGCACAATCCACTGTCCACTCAATAAAAAGAGCGAACCACCTTAAAGCAGTTCGCCCCGCTTTTTATTCTTCTGGCATCTCTACAGCCGAGAATACTTTCGTATCTCAGCCTTGGCAGCCCCTTGCCGTTTTTTCCCCTTCTTGATTCCTTACGACTGAGCCGCCTGGGATGCCTCCATGCTACCGTCGAGGTCTGTTATGCGTTCCAGCTACCGACGGATGGAATAGAAAGCAGACATTCCAGGGTATTCGGCTGTTCCTTCCAGTTGGTCTTCGATACGCATTAGCTGGTTGTACTTGCAGATTCTGTCTGTTCTGCTTAAGGACCCAGTTTTGATCTGACCGGTTTCCAGCGCTACAGAGAGGTCTGCAATGAAATCGTCCTCTGTCTCGCCAGAGCGATGGGAAATCACGGTCGTGTAACCTGCTTTCTTTGCCATTGTGATCGCCTCGATGGTTTCGGTTACCGTACCGATCTGGTTCACTTTGATGAGGATCGAATTGGCGCATCCTTTCTTGATTCCCTCTGCAAGGCGCTTTGGGTTCGTGACGAAGAAATCGTCTCCGATAATCTGGACTTTGTGTCCCAATTCTTTGGTAATTTTTGCGTACCCCTCCCAATCGTTCTGATCGAGGGGATCTTCCAGAGAAATAATGGGGTACCTGTCAACCCACTTGCGGTACAATTCGATCATATCGTCCGTGGAGAAGAGTTTGTTAGGGTTGGATTTCCAGAACTTGTATCCTTTCTTTTCACCCTCTTCGAAGAGCTCGCTGGAGGCGCTGTCGAGCGCGAGCATAAAATCTTCTCCGGGTTTGTACCCTGCCTGTTCGATCGCTTTCAGGATGAAATCGAACGCTTCTTCGTTTTCCAGGTTGGGAGCGAATCCACCTTCGTCCCCTACAGAGGTATTGTGTCCAGCCTTTTTCAGGATCCCTTTCAGGGTATGGAACACTTCCGCACACATACGTACCGCTTCCCGGATGTTTTTGGCTCCCACCGGCATGATCAAGAATTCCTGGAAGTCGATCTTGTTGTCCGCATG
Source organism: uncultured Spirochaetales bacterium (assembly GCA_937991975.1). Lineage (GTDB taxonomy): Bacteria > Spirochaetota > Spirochaetia > DTKZ01 > DTKZ01 > DTKZ01. The sequence continues at coordinate 4,577 of CALKLC010000018.1, forward strand.
CTTTCCGCCGTTGATGATGTTGGCCATGGGAACAGGAAGGAGCGTCGTATGAACTCCACCGAGGTACTTGTAGAGGGGAATCCCGAGACTGTTGGACACGGCACGGGCTACTGCCATCGAGACTCCAAGGATCGCGTTTGCCCCCAGTTTGGATTTGTTCTCGGTTCCGTCCAGTTCGATCATGTACCTGTCCACATCCACCTGATTCAGGGCATTGATCCCTTCCAGTTCGGGTCCGATGATTTCATTTACGTTATTGACAGCTTTCAGCACACCCTTGCCCATGAATCGTTTCTTGTCCCCATCCCGAAGCTCCACTGCTTCGTGTTCGCCGGTGGAGGCTCCCGAAGGTACAGCAGCCACACCCAAGCTACCGTCGTCCAACTCGACTTCCACCTCGATAGTGGGATTTCCCCGGGAATCCAGAATTTCCCTTGCTTCTACGCGTTCGATAAATATCATTTGTTACTCCTGTTTTTTTTTGAAAAGATTCTTTAGAATATGCGTACTATCTTCGGCAATGTCAATACAGTTGACCCATAGTAGGGTCTTTCTTACAATAATCGTGTATGTTGTATAGCCGCCTCTTCACCAAGACTCTCCGGGAAGTTCCGCAGGATGTTCGTTCTCCCAGCACGATATTCCTTCTAAAGGGGGGGTACATACGCTCGTTGGGTCAAGGGTTGTATGGGATCCTTCCTCTCGGTATGAAGGTTCTGCGAAATATCGAACGAATCATCCGGGAAGAGATGAATGCCCTGGGTGGACAGGAAATCTCCGTTCCCCTGGTCACCCCTCGGGAGTTCTGGCGGAAGAGCGGTCGAGACCTGTGGATCGATCGGGATATGGTGAGGTTCGAGGATCGAACAGGGAAAGAGCTGGTAATTTCACCCACCCATGAGGAAGCGTTCGTGGAGATTCTGAAGAGCTCCCTCCATTCATACCGGGATCTCCCTCTTTTTCTCTACCAGTTCCAGCTGAAGTTTCGGGACGAAGAAAAACCCCGTCAGGGGTTGATTCGGGCCAAAGAGTTTCGCATGAAGGATGGGTATTCCTTCCATCGCTCCTATACGGATTTGAATAATTTCTTCCCCAGGATCTATGCCGCTTACATGCGGATCTTCAACCGATGTGAAATCCCTCTGCGGGTAGCGGAAGCAGGGGTAGGTTACATGGGTGGGGAGAAATCCTTCGAGTTCCTAATGCCCTTTGACCAGGGGGATGATACGGTGGTGGAGTGTACAAATTGTGATTACAAGGCGAACAAGGAGGTTGCGATTGCGTTAAAGGAGTACGAGGTAGAGCCCCTCCAGGAAATGGTAAAGGTACATACTCCTGGATGTGCCACCATGGAAGCCTTGTCGAAGTTTCTTAAAGTACCCAGGTCCCGTCTGGCAAAAACCCTCGTCTATCGAACCCCTCGAGGATTGGCAGTTGTGGTGGTGCGGGGAGATTATGAGGTCAGCCTGGAAAAACTCCATAGGATTCTTAAGGAACCGATTCTGAGATTGGCCTCGGCAGAAGAGGTGCAGAAAGAAGAACTCGAACCTGGCTATCTCTCCCCGTTGGGGATCAATCCTGAAATACCCCTTGTGATCGATGATCTGGTGGTGAACTCATTCAATCTCGTGTACGGTGCCAATGAGCCGAATTATCACTACAAGAATGTGAACTATGGCAGAGATTACGATGGAGGAATCGTGGGGGATGTGGCCCTGGTGAAGGAGGGGCAGCGGTGCCTTTTTTGCGGAAAGCCCTTGCAGTTTACCCGTTGTTTGGAGTTGGGGCATATCTTCAAATTAGGGGACTACTACTGCCGATCGATGGATCTCAGCGTGCAGGAAGAGAGGGGAGGGCGTCTCTACCCATATATGGGTGCCTATGGAATCGGGGTGGAACGGTTGATGGCTGCGATCGTAGAGGCAAACCACGATGAACAGGGGATCGTCTGGCCCCTGGCGCTCGCTCCCTACCGGGTCTACCTTCTTACCATTGGAAAATCAGGGTCGGTAGGACAAACGGCCGAACAGATCCACGATTCCCTAAAAGATATCGTTCTGTACGATGATCGATCGGAATCCGCGGGAGTGAAACTGAAGGATGCTGACATGCTGGGGATCCCTCTGCGGGTGGTGGTTTCAACGGGCGGATTACAGGAAGGGTATGTGGAAGTGCGGGAAAGGAGGACGGGTATGATGGTGAAGGTTTCGAAAGGGAACCTTTTGACTGTGATCGAGGATTTGGAAAAAGGACGGCTGCCTGTATGAAGTTCGAACTAAGTCCGGAACTGGTGGATCAGATCATCTTTGCGATGGAAGACCAGGAAAACGAGTATTATATAGATGTGGTGGAAGGATCCCTGGTTACTGCCGAGGAGTTAACCGAAGAGGATTGGGAGGAAGAGGAAGATCGGTACATTTCCCTTCCCGAATGGAGTTCGGTGGATGGATTTAATTTGATGGAACGGTTTACAGCTTCTTTACGGAACCCTCTGTATCGGGAACGATTGCGGCAGATTCTTTCATCGGGCCGAGGAGTATTTCGGCAGTTCAAGAATGCCTTGAAGGAGCGGCCAGACCTGGAGAAACTCTGGTTCCACTTCAAGAATAGGGAAATGAGGAAAGAGGTATATCGGTGGTACAATGCTCTGCGGGAAAGTTGGGGTTTAAAGGAGGTGGAGATCGATTGGAATGAACCAGAGGATCTCGTGCTTTCCGATTTTCTATTGAGCCGCTGGGACTCTCCGGATGATGCGCTCCTTCTCGATTTGGATCAGAAAGGGTTTCTGGAAATGGTGGCCTCCCTATCCCTTTCACCAGAGGAAAAGGAAGGTCTCTATAGAAGCAAGAGGTTCGGTCTTTCCCCCTCTCATCCTGATTCGATCGTATTTCAAGCGAGAAGCCCTTCGAACGAGTTGGTGGCCTTTCTCTGGGCCATGAAGAACAAGTTTCGTACGGATATCGAAGCGTACCATATCCTCCAACTATACTGCAAACCGGAATATAGGGGGATCGGTTTGGCTCGGACACTGGTAGAGACTTTTTGTTCCTCTGTCCTCTCTGTTCCGGGAAACCGCGTGACGATCGAACTTCTGGGGACGGCGTTGGAGCTTTCCGAATCTTTCGAAAATACGGGATTCAAACCTTTTTCACAGGTACTGGAGATAGATGCGTCTACCTGGGAGGAAAGTCGCCGATCGGTAGATTCTACCTGACGATCCGCATGTCTATGCTTTAGGCTCCCGGATTTTTTCTACCTCTGCGTGAATTTTTTCCAGTTCCTGCATCACTTCATCGGCTACGAACTGTTTCAAGTCCGCATCGGCCGGAGCTTTGGAACGGGCACCGTTGCGAAATGCTTCGCACTCCAGAATCGGGCTTACCTTGTACACCACCGTATCCTTGAAGAGTTGGTCTTCCTCCATCTCGCCACTTGGATGGATCCTGAGGATATTTCCTGCGATTCCTATGAGTACCATATAATCGAACACTTTCAGGTAGGAATCGATCTCTTTGAGACCCCGCTTTGTGTCAGGATTCCCTGGCCGGTATCGGGTTCCCGAAGGGAACACAAGGATAATGTGCCCCGAGTGTTTACACCGTACCATATGATGAAGGGCGGCTCGGTTGATGATACTGCTCTGCTTGCGGGCTTTCTTTTGCTCTTCAGGATCGGAAATCTTTTCCAGGTAACGGCTGGGATAGATGACGATGCGGGAGTACGCTTCGCTGAAGGCTAACACTGCCTTGCTTTCTACGTTGAGTTTCAATCCAGCCATTGCAACAATCGAGTCTGCTGTAGCCTGCCCTTCTGGACCACTTCGGCTAAGAAGGTAGATGAACACGGGAAGATCGAAGTTACTATAGTGTTCCATCAGGATGAGGCAGGATTTCCCTTCCTTGCTCCTTCGGTGCAGTTCGTACAGGGCCTCGATGTTTAGGATCCGGCTTCCGGGTAGGAGATGATCTTCGATTACCTTGTCTACGTACTTACGGTTAATGAGATTGCCCGGTTGAAATACATTCTTTTCTGTTACCTCCTGATTCTGGGAGGTGTTCTGGATCATCGCAGCCAGGTGAGTTCTATAAACTTCGGCAATCGTTGGCATATCTCACTCCTCTTTGTTACAGTAGGGCGAATGGATATGCTTGTCAACTACAAATTCTTGAACCTTATGGGGACTTTTCATTTTAATCTATTCTACCGCAAAGGCGTAGATCAGGGTTCCCTGGGAACCCACGGGTGAAGTTACAGGAATCTTCGTGGCCCCCCTCCAGATAAACGCTTCAGAACCGTTACCTTCCGGGTCTCCATAGAACCCCGTAATGTACACGATTCCGTCTTTTGTGGTGAGCCCTGTCACTAAACCCACATTTTGATTCGCAGGAAAGGGAACAGGGGTGGGGATGCCGTTTTTCCAATATGTAGGGATCCACCCATCTTGATTTGGAATACCTATCCCACCCCCCATATAGATGGTTGAACCATCAACAAATGGTACAATTGCAAAATTGGGGGTGCCTGGAGTGTAACCAGATAGAAAAATTGGGCTACTGGTTTCATTGCTTAGACTAAACTTCCAGTAACAGGGTATTGCGGTCGAACTATCAACATAGTATCCAGCAAGGTAGAGAAAGCCTCCAGAAGCGTGGACTCCGTATACTCTCCCATTGGTAACCCCGGGCGGTAGCGAAAGAGGAATGGGACTTCCGTTTTTCCAGAGGTAGGGAGCTACATATGCTTCAGAGTTTACTGTCCCTGCTATATAAACAGTTTCATTTTGTACCCATAGTCCCCCCAACCCAATGCCTCCCATGCTGAAGGATTCTGGTTGTGTAAGGAAGGCCGGGGACTCGCCATTTATCCAATAACAGAACTTGCGCTGCGGGTTTTCGGGGTCTGAATTGTCCACCAATGTTCCTGCAATATATACAGTCTCGTTCTCGATAAAGAGAGCGGTTACTGCGGGATCGCCTCCTGTGTGGTTCAAGGGGACAGGGAGTAGGGTGGGCTCAAAGCTCCCGGACGCTGAAGAAGCCTTCCAGAGATAGGGGTGCTTTCTGTTTTCTGCGTCCTTCGTATGTCCAGCGATATAGATCTTCCCTGCTGAAATTTGCAAAGCAAAAGTTTCCCCCCCAGTTTTATCCGCTGGAAGGGGTAGGAGTTGCGGGGCACCATTGATCCATACTACAGGGCGGTATAAATCGTTTTCCATGTAGGCAGATCCGGATGCGTAAATGGTGCGGGAAGCGGTTCCTCCAGCGGAGGTGTTGTCTTCTACGGCTCTCACGGGAGCAACCTGGAGTTGACAGGAGATAAAAAATATAGATGCTATAGCAGATATAGCAGATATAGACCCTTTTTTCATTTAAGAACCCCCATTTTCTTACTATATTGGTTAGAATTTACCACGCTCTCATGCAGAAAGCAAACATGGAACACATAATAAGTGGTGCCAAAATTGTTATTTTAAAGGTACCGTATCTTGGATGCTCAGTTCCCCCCGCTACCTTCCCCGCCTCCGCCTACCCTTTCCACTAATTGCCTTTTGTTCTTTGCCTAGTCTCCCCTCTTTACGCAATAGAACGATCAATTCGTTTGCAAGACATAAGCGAGCATAGATATACCAGCAGAATCCATTTCCCCGTTTTCCTTCCTGCTCTTAAGCCGACAGGTGCCCACACAACGGCCCGGGGGGGAGGGCCATCACACAGGGACTGGGGCGCAAGTCCTTGCCTAAGGCG
>CALKLC010000019.1 GCA_937991975.1 uncultured Spirochaetales bacterium
TGGCAGGAGCGGGATCCCTATCGGGCCTACCCTAAAAAACTCGTACGTGAAGGGATCATCGATGAAGAAAGGATCTCCCGGTTGAGAGAGGCCGCAACTCAGGTTGTACAGGCAGCAGTGGATGCCTTGGTGCGAAGGAACGGAACCTCCCTTGTAGTACCGGAAGATCTTTACCCCAGGGCTACAGAGCTGGAGATCGGCGTTCGGAGCAGCGGAAAGGAACTGGAGGGTCTACCATACAGGGAAGATCCGACAACTGGGTCAGGGGGTTCCCATACAGCCCAGGGGGGGAAGAAAACCTACGTAGATGTGATCTCAGAAGTGATCGGAAGGCGGATGGAACTGGATTCCCGGGGAATAGTGATCGGGGAAGAGGTGGGACACCTCAAGGGAGGTGCTTACATGGCTACCAAGGGTCTGGCCAAACGGTTCCCTGGCCGGGTGATCGATACCCCCATATCGGAAGCGGGATTCACGGGAATGTCCCTCGGATTGGCCCTATCGGGAAAACGACCCGTGGTAGAGATTATGTTCCCTGATTTCGCATTGGTAGCGGCGGATCAGCTTTTCAACCAGATCGGGAAATGCAGGTTCATGTATGGGAACCAGCACGATATTCCCCTGATCGTTCGTACCCGGGTGAGCATCGGAACAGGGTACGGAGCCCAGCATTCGATGGAGCCTGCGTCTCTCTTTGCCCTGTTTGAAGGGTGGCGGATTGTGGCCCCTTCCACTCCCTTCGATTACATTGGGTTGTTCAATACCTCTTACCATAGTCTGGATCCTGTGCTGATCATCGAGCATCAGGCCCTCTACACGATGGAAGGGTGGGTCCCGGATGATCGGGACTACTGTATTCCCTTTGGCAAAGCCCTCGTTCGGAAGAAAGGGACGGACTTTACCGTAGTCAGTTATTCCCGAATGGTGCATCGAGCACTGGAAGCAGCGGAGCTTCTCAAGAACATAGGAATAGAGGTAGAGGTGATCGATCTGCGTACCCTCGATCTTTTGAGTCTGGATTACGAAACAATCGGCCAGTCCCTGCAGAAAACCGGTAGGCTCCTGATCGTGGAGGAAGGGCACTTCTATGGGGGTCTTGGAGGACACATTGCCGATGAGGTGCAGCGGAGATTCTTCGATGAATTGGACGGGGAGATCCTCCGATTGGGAGGCAGGAATATTCCCATGCCGGTATCGAAGGTTCTCGAGGCGTTGTCTATTCCCTCTGCGGAAGACATCTCGAAGGAGATTCAGAGAGCCTTGCAGTAGGAGGAACCTCAGGTGGAAACTTTAAAGAAAGCCTTCCAGGAAAAGTTTGGCACCAAAGAGTATCGGATCGTACGATCCCCCTTACGGATCTGTCCCCTTGGGGCTCATGTAGATCACCAGCATGGGTATGTAACGGGGATGGCTCTCGATGCCTCCATCTATTTCATGTACGCCCCTGATCCGGAGGGATACATCAGGGTGCAGAGTCTGGATTTCCCCGATGAGGAGTACTTCAACCTGAACCATGTACCGGACATGATCCCTGGTTACTGGGGGAACTATCTTCGGGGAGCGGTTCTATCCCTTGGCAGGCAGTACAAACTTCGAAAGGGTATACAGGGAGTGATCCGGGGAAAGCATCCCATTGGTGGTTTGTCATCCTCTGCAGCGGTGATCACCGCCTACCTGATGGCTCTGGCCGAGGTTAACGATTTGGCCCCTACAAAGGAGGAACTGATCCGGTTGAGTCACTGGGTAGAGACAGACTTCATCGGGTTGAACAATGGGATTCTGGATCAGTCAGCCAACATCCTCAGTAAGGATGGTCACTTGATGGTGATGGATTGCCGTTCGGAACAGTACGAGCTGGTACCCAAACATCCCCACATGCCGCCCTTTGAAATCATCGTTGTGTATTCGGGGATCAGTACTGCCCTCATGGGAACGGATTACAACAACAGGGTGGATGAGTGCAAGGTGGCTGCCTGGATCCTGCAGGAGCTGGATTCGGGTAAGGTATCCTCGTTGAAACAGGTACGGTTGCGGGATATCGAACCCTCTCTGTATGAGACGCTGAAGGATAAGCTTCCGGGACGGTTTCGAAGGAGAGCAGAACATTTCTTTACCGAGAACCAGCGGGTTCTGGAAGGAGTACGACACTGGAGGGAAGGAGATCTTTCGAAGTTCGGGAACCTTATGTTCCAGTCGGGCGAGAGCTCTATCCGTAACTATGAATGTGGCTGCCCTGAGTTGATCACTATCTTCGAGATTCTCGCATCTTCCGATGGGGTGTATGGAGCCCGGTTCAGTGGAGCAGGGTACCGTGGTTGCTGTATCGGATTGGTGGATCCCACGAAAAAGGAAACCATTCAGGAACGGATCCAGGCCATCTATCCGGAACGCCATCCTACATATAAAGATGTATTCAAGGTCTACTTCAGTAAGACAGGGGATGGGGCTCGACTCCTCACCCCGGAAGAGGTTCAGCCAGTATGAAATGTATCCTTCTGGTGGCAGGGTTTGCCACTCGTTTGTATCCCCTGACCCTCCATACCCCCAAGCCACTTCTGCCGGTGGGAGGCAAGACAATCCTGGATAGGTTGATGGAAAAACTGGAAGAAATACCCTCTCTCGAAGAGGTGATCCTGGTGAGTAATGGGCGGTTTTTCTCACATTTTGTTCAATGGGCAACCACCTGCGCTTCTACCCTTAGGGTGATTGTTTTGAATGACGGGGCGATGGATAACGATCAGCGGTTGGGCGCGGTGGCCGATCTCGAGTTTGCTGTGCGGGAAAAGAACATAAGGGAAGATACACTGGTACTGGCAGGGGACAACCTGTTCGATTTTTCCTTGAAGGCCTTTGTAGACTTCTTTCATGCTAAAAGAGCGGACTGCATTACCACACACCCGGTGGAGGATCCGGAACACTTGAAACGAACTGGAGTGATCCTCGTGAACTCTGATGGAAAAGTGGTGGAGTTCGAGGAAAAACCGAAACATCCGAAAGGTACCCTGGCAGTCCCCCCCATCTATCTGTATCGACAGGATACTCTCCCTCTCCTAACGTCCTATCTGAAAGAAGGGAACAATCCGGATGCGCCGGGAAACTTCATTCCCTGGCTCCTTCAGCGAAAAGAGGTATACGCATACTTTTTTCAGGGAAAGCGGTACGACATCGGAACTCCTGAGAGTCTCGAGGAAGCCCGGCGGGTATATGCGGCCCATTCCCAAGGAATTGACAGGGAGGTGAAAACCGGATAGTGTATGAATACTAAGGGCGACTAGCTCAGTTGGATAGAGTACAAGCCTCCGGAGCTTGGGGTCGTGGGTTCGAATCCCGCGTCGCCCATCATTCCAAAGAAAGGTATTTTACTACTTTTTGTACCCTTCGCTCGATCAAATAGTACAGGGCTTGAGGGAATTCTTTCTTTTTGATCAGCTCCTTGAATTTGGAAAGTACTGCCTCTGCCAGTTCATCGAGGGATCCGCATCCTTCTATTGAGAAACTGTCCAGAAACTTGAATAGGGACCGAAGAGCTGCAATTTCGGCCTGGATGAGGCTGGAGTTTTCCTGCAACACATAGTTGGTGATTTCATGCTTCTGTTCGTAACACCGGTAGATTTCGAGGAGGGTTTTCAGGTCTTCCTGGATTTCTTCCAGTTCCATTTTCAAGATCGAAAGAAACTTCGTTGCTTTTGCTTTCATGGGGACCTCCTTCTACACCCCTCATTTTTCCCTCTGCATTCCATTGTACGCGCAGGCGATCCTTTTTACAATGTTTTTTTATTTGCTTTTTAGAGAAAGAGGGAGTATACTTTTATAGGGAAGGAGGTCTGCATGACTACTCCACCGAAGGGAAAAGGCCGGTGAGGAGCCGGCATTCAGAAGACATAGACTGGTATAATTCAGCATGCCTTTTATGGCATAGATTGAATGAATGTGAGGTCTCGAAGAGTAGTACACCTCTTCGGACTTCTAAAAGCCGGAAGTGAGTTCCGGCTTTTTTTATTTTGGTTCCCTATCGATCCCACTGCTTCATGCGATCTTTGCATTCCTCGAAAAAAGTGTTAAGGTTCCCTATCGAAGCATACGTTTGGGAGGGGAACGATGCCGATACAGGAAGCGCCTGTATATGACGAAAGTAAAATAATCACTCTCAGCTCATTGGAACATATCCGCCTCCGTACGGGAATGTACATTGGCCGGTTAGGGGATGGAAGTAGTTTCGATGATGGGATCTATGTCCTGCTGAAAGAAGTCATCGACAACAGTGTGGATGAGTTCATCATGGGGTACGGAAACAGGATCGAAGTTACCCAGGAAGGGACAAGGATCCGTGTGCGTGACTATGGAAGAGGGATTCCCCTTGGAAAATTGGTGGAATGTGTCTCTGTCATCAATACAGGAGCCAAGTATAACGACGATGTGTTTCAATTCAGTGTGGGGCTGAACGGGGTTGGGACAAAGGCAGTCAATGCCCTTTCTATTTACTTTCGAGTGGCTTCCTATAGGGATGGACAATGGGCAGAAGTTCGATTCTCTCAGGGGAAACTCATTTCCCAGGAATCGGGGAAGCGTACGAAGGAAAAAAATGGTACCCTCGTAGAGTTCGAACCAGACCCGGAGCTCTTTGGAGAGTATGCGTTTAACCAGGAATTCATTGAAAAGCGACTGTGGACGTACGCGTATCTGAACAAGGGCCTGACCCTCCTCTATAACGGCAGGGAGTTTCATTCAGAACGAGGGTTGGAGGATCTCCTGGCCGCGGAAATCGGTTCAAACGGGTTGTACGAAGCTGTCTATTTTTCTGGAACCTCCCTGGAATTTGCCTTTACCCACACGGAAAACTATGGAGAGACGTACTTCTCCTTTGTCAATGGGCAACACACCGTAGATGGAGGCACCCATCTCTCTGCCTTCCGAGAGGGTGTCTTGAAAGGGATCTGCGAGTACTTTCAGAAGAGTTTCAACGGCTCTGATGTCCGGGAAGGGTTCGTGGGTGCAATAGCTATCAAGCTGAAGAATCCCATCTTCGAAAGTCAGACAAAGAACAAGTTGGGGAACACGGAGATCCGTCCCTGGATCGTGGGGGAGGTAAAGTCCGCGATCGTGGATGCCCTCCATCGGAACAAGAAGCTCGCCAGGGTGTTGGAGGGAAAAATCCTCCAGAACGAGGCTCTCCGGAAGGAACTCACCCTGGTGCAGAAAGAGGCGAAGGAGGCTGCCAGGAAGATTGCCCTTAAAATTCCCAACCTGAAGGACTGCAAGTACCACCGGGGGGAGGATGGGGAAGAAGGGGAAAAATCGATGATCTTCCTCACCGAAGGGCAGTCCGCTTCCGGCTCGATGGTCTCTGCACGGGATGTGTACCACCAGGCGATCTTTTCCCTGCGGGGCAAACCGCAAAACATGTATGGTCGGAGGCGTACGGCAATCTACCAGAACGAAGAGCTGTACAACCTGATGACGGCTCTGGGGATCGAACATTCGGTGGAAGGCCTTCGATACGGTAAAGTGATCATCGCAACGGATGCAGACCATGATGGATACCATATCCGGAACCTCCTCCTTACCTTCTTTTTAAATTATTTCGAAGAACTGGTTCTGGCAGGGAGGTTGTTCATCCTTGAAACTCCCCTGTTTCGGGTTCGGAACAAGCAGGAAACCCGGTACTGTTATTCCATCCGGGAGAGGGATCAGGCAATGAAGGAGCTTGCCGGATGCGAGGTCACCCGTTTCAAGGGATTGGGAGAAATCTCTCCTAAGGAGTTCGGTCAGTTCATAGGTCCCGACATGCGGTTGGTGGAAGTGAACGTAAAATCTGTGAAAACCATACCCGACACACTGGAGTTCTACATGGGAAAGAACACCCCTGAACGTCGGGATTTTATCATGGAGAATCTGATCTAGTTATGACCTATATCACGAACCTCTACCAGACAAACTTTCTCGAGTATGCCTCCTACGTTATCAAGGATCGAGCCATACCTCACCTGGACGATGGGCTGAAACCGGTCCAACGTCGAATCCTCCACTCCCTCTTCGAGATGGACGATGGGAAGTTCCACAAAGTGGCCAATGTGGTAGGCCACTGTATGAAGTACCACCCCCATGGGGATGCCTCCATCTATGAAGCTCTGGTGAATCTGGCAAACAAGGAACTCCTCATCGAAAAACAGGGAAACTTTGGGAATATCTTCACCGGCGATGCTCCTTCGGCTGCGCGGTACATCGAATGCCGGGTGTACCCTCTGGCAAAGGAGATCCTCTATAACCCGGAGCTCACCACGTACGAGGATAGTTATGATGGCCGGAACAGAGAGCCGGTTACCTTTCCTGCCAAAATTCCCTTAGTCCTTATTCTGGGTGCCGAGGGAATTGCCGTGGGAATGTCTACCCGGATCCTTCCTCACAATCCCGTAGAAGTGATGGAAGCTATGAAAGCCCGCTTAAGGGGCAAGAAAGCACCCCTCTACCCCGACTTTCCCACCGGAGGGATTCTGGATGTTACCGATTACCAGGATGGAAACGGGAAGGTCCGGGTCCGGGCGAGGCTGGATACGAGCGATCCCAAACGGATCGTAATTCGGGAACTTCCCTACGGGTGTACTACCGAGAGTCTCATCTCTTCCATCGAGGCAGCGGCCCGTAGGGGGGTTTTGAAGATCGCCAGTATCAATGATTTTACTACGGAAGAGGTGGAAATCGAGATTAAACTTGCCCGGGGCACATACTCGAAGGATGTGGTGGATTCCCTCTATGCATTCACCGATTGCGAGGTCTCCATTCCCGTGAACCTTCTGGTGATCAAGGACAGGACGCCTGTACAGATGACGGTAAGTGAGGTGATCGACTATCACACTAAGCAGCTGACAGAGATCCTCAAGCAGGAACTGGCACTGGAGCAGAAAACCTTGCTGGATCGGCTCCATATGCGTACCCTGGAACAGATCTTTGTGGAGGAACGGATCTATAAGAAGATCGAGGAGAAAAAGACAGCCGAAACGGTGGTGAAAGCGGTAATCGACGGGTTCAAACCCTTTAGAGCCCAGATCCTTCGTCCTGTCATCGAGGAGGATGTGGACAAGCTCTTGAAGATTCCCATTCGGAGGATTTCCCTCTACGATATCCAGAAAAACAAAAAAGAGATGGAAGAGATCAAGGCTAGATTGAAGGAGATCAAATATCACCTTTCCCATCTGGTGGAGTATGCCGTATCCTTCCTCGATGGGATCATCGAACGGTACGGGAAACGGTTTCCCCGCCGAACAGTGATCAAGAGCTTCAAGAAGGTGGATGCCCGAGAGGTGGCTGTGAAGAATCTGAAACTCCGCTACGACGAGGAGTCCGGGTACCTCGGGTATGGAATCAGCAGTGGAACAGTACTCTTTGAAGTGTCTCCCTTTGATCGTATCCTCGTCGTACGAGGGTCGGGCGTGTTCTCTGTACAGAATGTGCCGGAGAAACTCTTCGTGGATAAGCATCTTCTCTACTGCGGGGAAGCGGATAAGGAAAGATTGTCCCAGAAGGTGTTTTCGATTCTGTATCGGATGAAGGATTCAGGTCAGGCTTATATCAAACGCTTTCGAATCGAAGGATACATTCTCGATAAGGCGTACGAGGCGGTACCTCCGGAAGGGGAGGCCTTGCACCTTACCACAAAGGAAGATGCCTTTTTATATGTAAAGTACGAGAAAACGCCGAGGTCCAAGATCGAAGAAGAGACCTTCCCTCTGAAAAAGTTCCCTGTAAAGAATGTTCGGTCCGCAGGGAAAAGGATCTCGTCTAAATCGATTATTTCAGCCCGTTTCGTGAGAGGAGTAGCAAAAGGAAAGGAGAAATTAAAAGAATTAGAGGAAAAGATGTAACCCTTGCTAGGACTTACAGTTATAGGTTTTCCTTGACAAAGCGGATAATACCTATATAATTCACAAAAAAGGTAAAGTGGGAGGAATCCAATGCCTTACTGGTTACTGGTTCTCCTTCCTCTTACTGGTTTTGTTTTAGGTTGGATTGTTAGATGGTTGTATGCCAGATTTCAACTTTCATCTTTGGAGCAAAAAGCTGAAAGAATCAAGCAGGATGCGGTTAAAGAAGCCGAAGCAAAGAAAAAAGAACTTATCCTTGAAACAAGGGATCAGCTTCTACGGGAAAGAACACAGCAGGAACGAGAAATTCGGGAGCGGAGGAATGAACTTCAACGGTTCGAACGCAGACTGCTTCAGCGTGAGGAGACCTTAGAGCGAAAGTTGGCTCAGGTAGACAAACAAGCCCAGACCTTACTAGCCCGTGAGAGGACATTAGCGGAGAAAGAAGAGTTTTTAGGACAGCAGGAAGAACGATGGATCAAGGAACTGGAACGAGTTTCCGGTTTGAGCACAGAGGAAGCGAAACGCCTCATCATTTCGACCCTTGAGAATGAGGCCCGTCACGACGCCCAGGTCATCCTGAATAAGATCGAGCAGGAGATGAACCTGGCTGCGGAAAAAAAAGCGCGGGAGATCCTCATTGCTACCATGCAACGAATCGCTACGGATGTTACATCCGAGGTTACCGTCACCACAGTGAGCCTTCCCAACGATGAGATGAAGGGTAGGATCATCGGACGGGAGGGTCGGAACATCCGCACCCTGGAAACCCTCACCGGGGTTGACATCATTATCGACGATACTCCCGAGGCGGTGGTTATCTCCTGTTTCGATCCCATTCGAAAGGAAATCGCCCGCAGGACTCTGGAAAAACTCATTTCCGATGGACGGATCCATCCAGCCCGTATCGAAGAGATGGTGCAAAAAACTACGAAGGAAATTACCCAGATCATCTACGAGGAAGGCGAGAAAGTTCTCTTCGAATTAGGGATCCATAACTTTCCCCCGGAAGGGATCCGTGCCCTGGGAAGGTTACATTTCCGTACCAGTTACGGCCAGAATGTACTCGCCCATTCGAAAGAAGTGGCTGTCCTGGCTGGTATGCTGGCAGGAGAATTGGGAGCTGATCGGGATATAGCCAAACGGGGGGCCTTACTCCATGACATCGGCAAAGGGATAGAAACCGAAGGGGATTCTACCCACGTGGAGCTGGGGATTGAACTGGCAAAGAAATTGGGGGAAGATCCCCGGGTCATCAATGCAATAGCCGCGCATCATGGGGATTCCGAGTTTTCCTGCCTTGAAGCTGTAATTGTACAGATCGCCGATTCTATTTCCGCTGCACGGCCCGGAGCCCGAAGGGAAACCCTCGATACCTACATCAAGAGGCTGGAAAACCTGGAAAAGATCGCCAACGATTTTGAAGGGGTGGAGAAAGCCTATGCGATTCAGGCAGGGAGGGAACTGCGGATCCTGGTGAACACCGATCGAGTCTCGGAAGAACAGGCCAAAGAAACGGCAAAGCAGATTGCCAAGAAGATCGAATCTGATTTGCGGTATCCAGGCCGGATTAAGGTTACCGTTATCAGGGAAACCCGAGTGGTGGAGTATGCCCGATAGGACGTTACGGGCTTTGATCCTGGGAGACGTGGTGGGGCAGGCCGGGTGCAGGGCACTGCTCCTCCTTCTTCCGGGATTGGTAAAAGAACATGGTGCCGATCTGGTTGTGGTAAATGGCGAGAATGCGGCCTCCGGTTTCGGCATCCAGCCTGAAATGGTGGAGAAATTCCTTACAGCGGGTGTTCATGTCATCACTTCCGGTAACCATATCTGGCAGCAGAAGGAGGTGGTTCCATTCCTCGATCAGGAAGCTCGCCTCCTTCGGCCCCTAAATTATCCAAAGGGTGTACCAGGTCATGGTTTTTGTATAGTGGAAACTCGTGGCATGAAGGTAGCTGTAATGAACCTCCAGGGAAGGGTAAGGATGAATAATATCCTCTGCCCTTTCCTCGTAGGGAAAGAAGCCGTTCGCAAGTTGGAAAAAGAAACAAAATTGATCCTCGTGGATTTCCATGCGGAGGATCCAGAAGAGAAAGAAGCCCTGGGTATGTATCTGGATGGAGAAGTGAGTGTAGTGTTCGGAACCCATACCCATGTACAAACTGCAGACGAGCGTATCCTTCCCAGGGGCACTGCCTTTATTACGGACATCGGAATGATCGGCACGGCTGACAGTGTCATCGGTTTCAAAACTGCCATTGCATTGGAACGCTCCCTTACCCAGCTTCCCATCAAGATGGAAGCGGAAGAAGGACCTGCCGTGATCCATGGGATCGTGGTAAGCCTTGAAGTACCATCGGGAAAAGCTCTTTCTATTCAGCGGATTCAGGCAGTCTCTCCCGTGTAACGGTCATCTACCCTGATCAGGGCTGTTTGGTTCATGAAGAAAAAGAACCGTAGAATTCTTGATCTATTGATAGAGAGGTACCCTCAGTGGGATCGGGACCAATGTCTGGCCTTCATCCTCTGCGGAGAAGTTACTGTCCAGGGAGAAACTGTACGGGATCCAGGCAGGATTGTATCTCCAGAGGCAGTGGTGGAACTCTGCCCTGTTCGTTATGTGTCAAGAGGGGGCATCAAGCTGGAGCATGCCCTGAAGACGTGGAATGTACCCGTAGCAGGAAAAGTAATCCTTGATGCCGGAGCTTCAACCGGCGGATTTACCGATTGCCTTCTTCAATTTGGGGCCCTCCATGTGTATGCCGTCGATGTGGGACACAATCAGATTCATCCGAAGTTCAGGAAGGACCCACGGGTTACTGTGATGGAAGGGACAAATATCCTTGATGTCAAACCTCTTACTCCAGCTCCTCACGGTGCGGTATGCGATCTTTCTTTCCGGTCCCTCAGGGGCGTGGCCTATCACATTCTCTCCCTAACTGAAGAAAACTGGTTAGTGGCACTCGTAAAACCGCAGTTCGAAGGGGGAGCCTTTATTGAGGGTTTTCGCGGAGTGGTTCATTCAGAAGAATCGGTTGGTGAAATTCTCCATTCTCTTCGAAAGGATCTAGAAGAAGAGGGGGTTCGTACAGAGAAGGTCCTGGAATCCCCCATTCGAGGAAGGGATGGAAATCGGGAGTTTTTCTTTTATCTGGTGCGAGAGGTGAAAGATTCACGGGAGAGCGGTTTTCCGATATATACCCCTTCGGGACTCAAATAGTCTAACTTGCGTCCTTCCACCAGGAACTGCACTCCCTGGATACCGGGAAACTCGGTTATCGTGTATACGATCTGACGAACCTGTGCGTGATACCCTTCGGCTCCGAATGGGTTGAATCGAAAGGATTCCCCCAGATCGAGGTATACAATTCCATCCCGTATACTGACCGATTTGATCTCTGTCCCTGGAGGGATAAGACTGGAAAGCCCTTTTTCCTTTTCTGCGGATGTGGGACCTTTCAGGAGTTCTTTCAAGGTCTCGGTCAGCGGGGCGGCACGGAATGAGACTTGTCGTTCCGTAGCGATGAGTTCTGGTTTCCCGTTATCTGCAATGCGAAGGAAATACAATTTCGAAATACGGGTACGGGTGGGTGGAGAAGAAGATTTTGACGTTGCTCCTTCCTGGGATTCCGGGGTGGTTGATGTAATAGAATGAGAGGGAGGGAGTATTTCTGTTACAGACGTGCCTTCATCCTTTGGAGGAGAGGGGGACCCTTGAGAGCCTTCGATTGCTTTTTCGGGCCGGTATGGTTTCTCGATAGAGGAATCCTTGGGAGCAGGATTCTCAGTCCATGAGGTCCCTCTACGGTAATCCCCTCCGAAGCGTTGAGCGATCCACTGGGGGAACTGTACTCTAGACCCAATGTACAGTACCGCAATGAAACATAGTAGAGCAACCCAGAACAACACTCCGAAGGAGGGTTTTTTCTCTTTCCCCATACATAGACAGTTTCGGCGGAAAAAGAATCGGATTTGACAGTGAAAAGAAAAGCACGTATAGTTTCCCCTATGATGGAGTTGAAAGGGATTCCCGCCTCTCCAGGAATCGTAACTGGAAAAGCTTTCTTATATATTGATGATAATCCTCCCATTCCAAAGTACGATATATCTTCCTCCAGCATTCCCCTGGAACTCGAACGATTCGAGGAAGCCCAGCGCAAAGCCATACGCGAACTGGAGTTATTGAAACAACGAACCGATGGTGAAATGTCCCAGGAGACGATGGGGGTACTCGACTCCCACCTGATGCTGCTCCAGGATCCAGAGGTAAAGGATAGAATCGTAGAAGCAATCAATATTCATAAAAAAAATATCGAATGGGTCATCCATATGACGATCCAGGACTACCTGGAAAAATTGAACCATACGTCGGATCCTTATCTCCGCGAACGGACGGCGGATATCAACGATGTTACCAGACGTGTTCTGAATCATCTCATGCATCGGGAGCGGATCTCCCTTTCGGATATTGGGGAGGAGGTGATTCTGGTAGGAAAAGACCTCTTACCCTCTGAAGCGATTGCCATGAATAAGCGGATGATCCTGGGGATTGCCCTGGACGAGGGAGGTAAAACCTCCCATACCGCTATCCTCGCCCGGGCATTCGAGATACCCGCAGTGCTGGGATTGAGAGAGATCACCAAGCATGTCCATACGGGAGATGAAATCCTTATTGATGGCAATAGGGGGATCGTAATCCTCAAACCGGATCAGGCAACGAAGAAGTATTACCTGAAAACCCTGGAAGCTCGAACAAAGAAGGAAGTGGAGCTGCTGAGTCTCAATGAACTTCCTGCGGAGACCAAGGATGGGAAACTTATCAGCCTCATGGGAAATATCGAGGTGCCCGAAGAGGTGGAAGCGTTGAAAGGGCATGGGGCAGAGGGGGTGGGTTTGTACCGCTCTGAGTTCCTTTTTCTCAATCCTGGAAGACTTCCCAGCGAACAGATGCAGTATGAGGCATACCGCAGGGTACTGGAAGCGATGGAGGGAAAGACGGTTACCATCCGTACTCTCGACCTGGGGGGAGACAAGATCATTCCAGATCTGGTAGATACAACCGAGAAAAATCCACTTCTGGGTTGGCGGGCTATTCGGTTCTGTCTTTCCAGGGTACATATCTTCCGGACTCAGTTGCGGGCCCTTTTCCGGGCCTCTATCCACGGAAAACTTCAGATCATGTTCCCCATGATTTCCGGCATCGAGGAATTGACCCAGTCCCTCGAGCTGGTGGACCAGGTCAAGAAGGAACTCCGTTCAGAAGGGATTCCTTTCAACGAAAAAGTGGCTATCGGGTGCATGATCGAGATTCCCTCCGCAGCTTTGACTTCCGATATTCTGGCGAGGAAGGTAGAGTTCTTCTCCATTGGAACAAACGACCTTATCCAGTATACCATCGCAGTCGATCGGGGGAATCAACGGACCGCATACCTGTACGACCCTTTCCACCCTGCCGTGCTCCGACTGATCCGTATGACAGTTGAAAATGCCCATGCAGTAGGGATCCCTGTGGCGATGTGCGGAGAAATGGCAGGAGATCCACTTGCTACCGTAATCCTCCTTGGATTGGGGTTGGATGAGCTGAGTATGAACGCCTTTTCCATTCCTGCAGTAAAGAAGATTATCCGTTCGGTTTCCATGGCAGAAGCAGAGGAGCTGGTGGGCACGGTGATGGAAATACGTTCAGGCAAGGAGATCGATACGTATGTTCGGCAGCTCATGGAGAAGCGGTTTGACCTCAACACCTATTAAACAGACACTATCCCAAAGGATTCCATTAGTTGCCATCGTAGGAAGACCAAACGTAGGAAAATCTACCCTATTCAATCGATTGATCGGGAAACGGAAAGCTATTACCCATTCGAGTGCGGGAGTAACTCGAGATCCTGTAAGAAGTTTGTGGAAGTATCAGGATAAGGAAGCCTTCCTGGTGGATACGGGCGGAATCCGAACCGAAAAAGTGTTACCCCTCGATCAGCTGGTAATCCGGAAGAGTTTGAAGACCCTGGAGGAAGCTGACTGCATCATCCTCCTCACCTCTATCGAAGGAATCACCGGAGAGGATGAGGAACTGCTGGAAGACTTAAGACCCTTTACGCACAAGGTGTTGCTTGCAGTGAACAAGGTAGACACTGAGAAACGGGAAACTCTTCTGGGGGAATTTTTCACTCTTGGTTTCGGGGAACCGATCCCGATTTCTGCTGCACATGGAAGGAACTGTGAAGAATTGACAGAACGGGTGTTTGCCTTTCTGGCGCAGAATGGGAAGTTTCAGGATCTGAAGCACAACAGCGGTACGCAGGAAGAGGTGTCCCTTACACTGGCTGTGCTGGGAAAACCCAACACAGGAAAATCGACCCTTGTGAATCGGCTATTGGGAAAGGAAGTATCCATCGTTTCGGATATACCCGGAACTACGAGGGATGTGGTAGAGGACCTTTTTCTGTTCGAAGGAAAGAAGATACGCATTTTCGATACAGCCGGGATCCGGAGAAAGGCGAGGGTGAGGGAAGATGTTGAGTACTATTCGGTCCATCGAGCACTGGAGGGCATCCGGGAAGCGGATGTTATTTTTCTTCTGATCGATGCGACGGAAGGACTGGCGGAACAGGACAAGAAGATCGCTGCGCAGGTGGTAAAGAAGGGAAGGGGAATCATCCTTGCGGTAAATAAGTGGGATACGGTTAGGGGAGGTAAGCGCGCTTTTCGGGAAATGGAGGATAGGATTCGGTTTCAATTTCCTGTTCTGGATTTCGCTCCCATCGTTCCTATCTCTGCAAAAACGGGTTTCAATGTGGAAACCCTTTTGAAAACCGCTTTTTCCCTGAAGGAACAGCTTAAAACGAGGATTGAAACCTCTGCATTGAACCGGGCCCTCGCTCAATGGGTGGAAAAGAACCCGCCTCCCCAGGTGGGGAAGAAGAAGTATAAAGTTCGGTTCATCACTCAAGTTAGAGCTTCGCCCATACGGTTCGTACTATTCGTGAATCGGAAAGAAGGATTCCCTGGTTTCTATATAGGATACATTCGAAACAAATTGCGGGAAGAGTTTCACCTGCCTTCGGTTCCCATCGAAATCGAATTAAAATCCAGGGGTTCTTCTTCATGAAACGGAAGAGTCTGGGGGAAGTATGCCGACTCCTGGATCTTAGACCCCATGTGATTCGGTATTGGGAGCAGATGATTCCCCTGTTCGAACCCGAGAAGAACCTGGGGGGCCGTCGAACCTATGGTGAGCGGGAAATCCACCTCCTCTATCGATTGAAGCACCTCATTCAGGAACGTAAGTTCACATTGGAAGGAGCGCTCCAAGCGCTACTCGAGGAAAGCGAAGATCAATTCGCCAATACAAAGGCCAATATACAGTCTCTACGGCGGACTCTTCTGGAAATACGGGATCATCTGGAAACTACCGAAACCCTCTGGCAAAAGACGGTTTCAGGGATCGCTTTGCAAGGCCAGGAGCATATAGAAAAGATTTTCCTTCGATTATCTCCGCAAAAACAAAGGGTATTCCTTCACCAACTGAGGGATCTTTCTAAAGAATCCATTGCCCTGGCCCAATCATTGTTGGATACAACCAAACCGGAAGAACCTTTAAGAGCTACGATTCTGGAGCGGAGGAACCCTTTAGATGAAGAAGGGGAAATCCCTCAACCATTCGAGGAACTATTTTCCCGGGGGGCTTTCGGGATGCTGACCTTTCTTCCTGATCCAGGTAAAGCTTTATCCCTTCGTTTGATTTCACCCTTAACGGAAAGGCTACGAAGGGTAGCGTATTCGTACGGCCGTATGGTTCCCTGGTGGATCTTTGGAGAATCCCGGAGACTAGATATAGTAAGGAAACTCTTCCAGCAGGAAGATTTCTTTGGTATGGATCCAAGAGGGA
>CALKLC010000020.1 GCA_937991975.1 uncultured Spirochaetales bacterium
TTTTCGAACACTTCCTTGAAAAATCCTTCCATCTCCGGATTTTTCTCTAAAATACGTTGGGGAAGGGTTTCCTTGAAGTACCGATCCACCAGCGTTGGAGGTTGCTGCAGGAGGTATGCCTGAAACTCGTTCACTACTAAATACGGGTCAGAAGGGTCGTACTGCATCCAGGATAGAATATACAACCAGAACTTACGCTCTTCTGGAGATAGCTCTTTCCAGAGGGTAGATACCAGGTCCTGGAAAGACTTCGATACATAGTACACCCCATGGAATGCCTCGTGGGTAAGGAGAAGTCGACGATGGGGATCGGAAGATTCTCTGGAAATGCTCAAAATCCCCCCCCTCCCCGCAGTATACTTTCCGTTTTCCCGTCTCAGGATACCAAAGGTTAAAAGGTAATCGGCCAACCACCGTTCTTTTGGATTCAGGGGGAATTGTGTTCTCTCCGCTTCGTTGAAAAAGGCTGCCAGCCCTTCCCCCCTATAGTTATGGGCATTCCATCCATGTAGGTCCCAGATTTTTTGATCGGGATGCAATTTCCCCCGATACCCTTTCTTTTCCAGGTAGAACGCAAGGCGATGGAACAACTCTTTTTGAATGGTATAGTCTTTCGTATCGAAGATGAGGATCTCCGGGAAGAGAGACCAGCGGAACACCTCTACCTCTTTGGTTCTCCATCCATCCTGGGGGAAAGAAAGTATGGTTTCCAGATCTGCCGGCAAAGGAGAAAGGGAAGAGGGGGTGGGCAGTGCAGGAGAAACAGCATTGAGTGTTGTCCCCGAGCCTGTAAGGGCTCCTTTGGGAGGTACAGTAAATGAACCGGGAACTGGATTCTGGTTTGGTTTTGCTCCACCCCGGGATGCCGGGGATAGATGGAACATGCCGGCAGTTAGTACAACCCCCTTGTCCAGACCTTCTACCTGTATCCGAACCGGCGTAAATCCCAACCATGTATCATACACAATCACATCCTCCGGGATGGGCCTCGTTCGTATGGTTACTGTTCTCCGCTCTTTGCCTGAACCGAAAAAGGTAGTACGGATAGGAGATGATGAAGCAGGCTCCTTGTTCAATACCTGGAAACGTACTCCCCCTGGAGGGATAGGTTCATTTCCAGAAGAAAGCCGAAATATTGTGGCTCCTCTATCCATGGTTTCTGGAATAAAAGAGGGTGTGATTTCCACAAATCTTCCCCCTTCGAATCGGGTATGGAGGGGAAAACTTCCTACTCGCCCTTCCTGAAAGACCACATGCGGGGGGCCTTTGCCTTCCTGGCCTGAAAGCCTGAATCCTTCATACTTCGAAGGAGGGATTTCAAAGGTAAAATACCCTCCTTCCGATAGCGCTGGTGGCAACTCTAAGGGGTACTGTGTTTTTGAACCCCTGAATTCCATCCTTATCCGGCCCCGATATTCAGCGATCTGTAACCGTACTGTATTGGATCCTGCTACTACCTGAAGGGGAGGGCTAAACTTTACTTCTAAAGTTTTTCCCTTTTCCAGTTGAAAAGTCCCTTCCCTGATTCCAGGGGAGGCAACGAACAACGAGATTTGCTTCCCTGCCGGATCGAAAAAGGGGAAGCCTTCCACAGGGAGGCTCCTGGAACAGCCTGAACACCAGAGTCCAAGAACCCATAGGACCATCACCCAAAAGCGCCGCATGAATATCCTTATATTCTTAACTTAAATGAAGCAAACTTTTCACGAGAAGATTCGCAATTTCTGTCTTTCGTTGCATGGAAAGTTCAGGATCTATCCTTAGAAAGCTTTCCAATCGAGCATGAAAAGATTCTGGAAGGATTGGGAGATTCCACACCTCCTCCTGTAAAATGCGAAGGGAAGGTTCGAATGTCTTGTTTATGGCAAATACTGTGGAGCAGAGGGCTCGTACAAAATTCCCCGAGGCCACCAGGAATAAAAGAGCATCCTCCCGGAGGGAGGCAGCTTCAAGATCGTTCAAATGGTGCTCGAGCCGGGAGAGAAAAAAAGCCCGAATACTACTGAAAAAGGAAGCCGGCATTGATTCCAATTGGGCCCGGATTTGCTCGAACCATTGGGACCGAGAAAACAGGACACGGGAATGGAGAATTCGGTAGAATGGGTAGGTACCATTCTCGCGGAGAAAACTGAACAACCCCTCTTTCCCTGCGATCCGGGAGGAAACAACATCTTTTTTGATGTAGTCGATCCGCAAAGGAAGATCTTCCACAAGAAAACGATCCTTCGTACCAAAGGGAGAAAAATCGAATCCCCCTCCAAAACTGAAGGATTCGAACCGCTCTTCCAGAGAAGGGAGGGAACCTGTGTGGTAGGCATCAATGCTAATAAAAAAATGTGGGTCGTACAGATCCTTACCCACAGGTTCTGCCAGTGTGACAGCCTCGATGGTTGGCCACTGGGAAAGGATCTCTGCTACCCGATTTGACCACTTTTCTACCTTTTGCATCATGATGGCATTCTATCATAATTGCCGATTTTTGTAATCCTATTTACACTGTATTCCATATGGAGAACCTATTTTTCCTCTGCATTGCCCTCTCTCCCACCCAGGAGTCAAAACTGATGGAAGTACAGCGAGCCTGTTTCCTCCGCTACCATCACCCCTCCTCCTATGCCCTCCCCCCTGTACTACCCATAGCTTGCCACCACTATCTCGAAGATGCCTTTCAGGCATGGAAGACGACTACATTTCTGAAGGATTGGAGACCCTTTGTTCTTTCCGGTGTTTCTCGGGTCGGCAACATCCTTGTAGCAGGCCCGACCCCTATCCTCCGGGACGGATCGACCCGTTTTGATCCATCACCTCTAGGGCAGAGTTTTTCACCTGACTCGTGTTACACCCCACATACAGAGAAAATAGATACATTTGCTTCTTTAGGAGGATTCTACATTTCACTGATAGAACCTCTATCCACCATCGAACCGTTTTGTGAATTTCCCCTCATCACTGTGAGGGTAGTTCGGTTCCAGGTGCTCCGTATTGCAAGCACGGATCTCCAGGGATCCTGGTGGAAAGAAATCGAGTGGACCATCGAAAAGGAAAGGTGGATTAAATTTAAACAAGATTAGATCAAGAAGCTCTGACCACCCGATTGCGCCCCTCTTTTTTTGCAATGTATAGTGCTCGGTCTGCGGCTTCTACCAGAGCTTCTGCTGTTGGAAATCGGGGGAAGTCAGCGATCCCACAAGAAAAGGTAACATAGAAGTCCTTCCCTCCCCCCCGATTACGGATTCGGGAAAAACTTTCCCGTACCTCATTCAAAACTTTCATCCCATTTTCCAGGTTCGTGTTGAAGAGTACGATTCCGAACTCTTCTCCACCGTACCGACCCAGGGTATCTGTTTTGCGCAACCGTTCGATGAACAACCGGGAAAGGGTTTTCAACACATGATCGCCCATAAGGTGACCGAACTCGTCGTTGATATGTTTGAAATGATCCAGATCGATCATGGCATAGACAACCTGGGTACCCAATCGCCGGGCCCGATCCAGTTCGCTCACCAATCGAATATGAAGCTGGGTATGGTTTAGAAGTCCTGTGAGCGAATCCCGTTCCATGAAGTAACGAAGTTTCCTGATTCTATCGGCCCGTGTTTTCACTACTGTAACCAGATGCTCTGGTTTTACGGGTTTGGAAATGAAATCATCTCCCCTCCCATCCCGGATTGCTGCAATCTGTTTCTCCCTATCTTTTTCTACCGAGAAATACACGATAGGGATCCCCACAAAAGCTTCCTGTTGACGGATCAAAGCGGCAAGCTCTTCCCCTGTACAAGAGGGCATGTACATATCCATCAGGATCAATTCAGGTTTTTCTTCCACCAGCACCTTCATGACATTGGTAGGATCCGTCACCACAGATGTCACCATTCCTGCTTGCTGAAGAACCATTGCGTAATAGGAGATTTGCTCCGGATCGTCATCTATGATCATCACATGGTAGGGAATCTCATTCGTTCCGTCAAAGAGAGAGTCGATCTTTTCGATCAATCGGGGAATATCGAAAGGGGGTGAAAGAAAACCATCTCCTTCATGGCGGATAGCAAGCAATCGGGTTTTGAAATCATCCTCTTCAGAAAGGTACAAGATTCTCAGTTTATCAGAGTAGCATCCACCTTTGAGAAGGGAAAATTCTTTCAATAGGTTTGGATCATTTCCTATCGAATCTATTCCTACTATCAGTACCACAGAGAGATCTTTCTCCAGATGCTCTTTTATCCCATCGATGGATTTCACTATTTCCACCGGGAATCCAAAGAAGCCGATCTGTTCTTTCAGATCTTCCAGATAGAGGGCATCACTTTTCCATAACAGAATCGATCTGTTCTCTCTTAATGTATAATCAGGGGAAAAGCTGTTTTGCATCAAGGCATTTCCTTTTTGAGTACCCGCAGGAATGGAGACACTAATCTCTACCTGTGCCTGTTCGGCAAGAATGGCGAGTTCCTGGAACAACGCCTCTACTTGTTTCTTTTCTTCCGTGGATAAAGTCCGCTGTTCCTGGATACAATTTTCCATGAAAACCTCGATCCCTCGAGCCGTAGAGGAAAGACCTGTAAATCCAAAAGTCTCGCCGCTCCCCACAAGTTTGTGTGCCGCGTTCTGAGCAGTGAAAAAAGTTTCCTGATGGAATCCTCCCCTCTGCTCCAGATTCTGCAAAGCGGTTGCCAAGGCCTCGATCCGTTCGGGAAGACTCTGCACATACTTTACCCGAAGCACCTTCAATTTCTCCCGTACGCTATCAGGTAGTCCTTCGTTCACTGCCAAACCTCCCACTCCAAGATCCCGTTTTATGCTTATATGACTCAGCTCTTCCCTATATTCCCTATAGATAGAGAATCTCGTTCGATCAATATGCTCTGAATTTCAACCCTCCGAGGAGGGGTATTATCCCCATCAAGACGTTCCAGAAGCATTTGTATTGCCATACTCCCCACACGGGTAGGAGGACACGCCAGGGTAGCTAACGGTGGTCTCCAGAGCCTCGATTCCGGTAGATCATCGAATCCCACCACTGCAAAATCCCTCCCCGGAAAGATACCCCGTCTTTCCAATCCCATCATAAACCCAAATGCCACTGTATCGCTATAACAGAGAGCAGCTGTGGGCATAGGACGTACCTCTAACACTTCCTCTACTCTGGAAGAACCACCCGCCGCTGAAACTTCAGAACAGAAATACCACGGTGAAGGTAGCTCTATCCCCGCTTCCACCATGGCCCTCCTGAACCCTCCCACCCGATCCAGCCAGGAGGATGTATACGGTTCTCCCCCTACGAAGACGATTCTCTTATGTCCCAGCTGGATCATCCTGCAAACCGCCTGATAGGCTCCCTCTACATTAGCCCCCCCCACATAATCAGCATCGAATCCGGGAATGTACCTGCTGAAGAGTACGAAAGGAACTCCCGCCTTTTTCAGGATCTCCAGATTCTCTTTCGTGGTATGTCTCACGGGGCAAAGGAGAATTCCATCCACTCCATGTTCCAGCATGAGTTGGATGGCCTTCTGCTGTCGCTCTAAAGATTCGGCAGAATCCACAAATAGGAGCGCTTTACCCACTCGCTCGATCTCTCGTTCCACAGATTCGGACATGGCGGCAAAGAAAGGGTTCTTGAAATTCGCCTCTATCAATCCTATCGTATGGGTCCTGCGGTTCCGCAGAGCCGCGGCCGTCCGATTGTATACATACCCTAATTCACTAGCGGCTTCCCTGACCTTCTCTGCTGTTGATTTGGCAATCAAGGGGCTTCCTCGTAATGCCAGAGAAACAGTGGAGCGCGAGACCCCTGCTGCCAAAGCAATTTCACTAAGTTTCACCTTTTTCATTGACAGATTTCACAACTCCTCGTATCCTCCAATTAGACCGATTTAATTATACACTGAATTGGAGGAGGTTCAAATGAAAAAATCAACGGTAAGAGCATTCGTTGTACTGATGCTAGTTTTCGGACTCGCGGGTACTGTCTTTGGAGGCGGCGCCAAAGAAGCCCCCCAGGCACCCAAAGCGGAGGCAAAGCCGATCAAGCTTGTGGGAGCCACCCAGCTTCCAGATACGTACGTGTTCTGGAAGACCCTCGTGTTCTTTCGGGACAAAGTAAAAGAGTACTACAAGGGTCCGCTGGAAATCGATCTACACCACTCTGGGGCAGTCGGAACCGAGAAGGATTATGTAGAGTTCATGATTCAGGGAGTATCGGTGGATTTTGCCATCGCCGCTCCTTCCTGGGCTGCCACCTGGGACAAACGGGTTTCTCTGCTGGATCCCCCCTTCCTCTACCGGGACATAGATCACTGGGAAAAAGTACTCTCCTCGGGAGAAGCCTTCAAACCTATCGAGCAGGATCTGTTGAAGAAAGGGCTCCGTATTCTCGGGTATGGCGGGGGCGGAACCCGAAACCTGATCCTTCGCAAACCTGTTTCCAACATGCAAGAGGCATCCACTGTACTACTTCGCGTAATGGCAGCTCCCATACAGTCAAAGATTTTCAATGCTGCAGGTATGCGGCCGGTACCGATGGATTACCTGGAGGTGTACAACGCCATCAAAACAGGGGTAGTGGATGGGTTGGAAAACGAATCAGCATCCCTCATGTCGATGAAGTTCTACGAAGTAGCTCCTAACATCATTCTTACCCGGCATGTGATCACCGTACGACCCCTGTTCTTCAGCGAAAAGACTTTCCAGAAACTTCCCAGGGATCTCCAGGAGGCCGTTCTGAAAGCAGGAAAAGAAGCCGCGGCTTTCCATCGACGCACAGAAACCAAAGCCGATGCCGAAGCGCTGAAAGAAATGGAAAGTAAAGGATGGATAAAGACCTACCCCTTTGACACAACAGAAATGCAGAAACGCGCCGTACCTGTCCTTCTGGAATACGCAAAAGAAGTGGGTGGGGAAGACATCGTAAAGGCCGTTTGGGCAGTGAAGTAATCCATATGAAGATTTCCCGTATCGAAACCTTTATACTCCGGGTGCCCCTGGGCAAAGAACGATTCTACTCTTCTCAAACAGCTTTCCCAGAACGGAACAGCCTGCTGGTCCGAATAGAAACCGATACGGGAATCGTTGGCTGGGGTGAAGGCGGCCAGTATGGGCCGCCGGAACCTCCTGCTGCCTGTATTCACCATGTACTGGCGCCCCTCATTCTTGGACAGGATCCCATGAACAGAGCGGTTCTATGGGAACGGATGTACGGCCTTACCAGAGATTTTGGGCAGAAGGGCCCCTACATCGATGCCCTGAGCGGGGTGGATATTGCCCTCTGGGACATCGTTGGGAAAGAAACTGACCTTTCGATTTCGTCTCTTCTGGGAGGAAGGTTCCGGGAAGAAGTGAGGGCTTACGCCACAGGGCACTATTACCGTGGTGAAGACGTATACGACTACAAGAAGAACCTTCCTGCTCTGGTAGAGGAAGCAAAAAGGTATGTGCAACAGGGGTTTGCCATCCTGAAGGTAAAAATTGGACTTTTACCTCTCGATGAGGACCTTGCCCGTCTACGCGCCATCCGGGAAGGGGTAGGACCCGCGATTAAGATTCTGGTGGATGCCAACCATGCGTATAATGTAGGAACTGCCAGGAGACTCTGCCGGGAGATGGAGCAAATGGGCGGGATCCTGTGGTTCGAAGAACCGATTCCGCCGGAAGATTACGAAGGGTACAGACTCCTCCGTTCCGAAACGAGTATTCCCATCGCAGGAGGGGAATGCGAGTTTACCCGGTTCGGCTTCAGAGAGCTATTCACTCGCGGATGTCTCGATATTGCCCAACCCGACCTATGCGCGAGCGGAGGTATTTCGGAGTTTCGTATCATCCAGGGGATGGCTGCGGCCTTTCATATTCCTGTTATTCCTCACGTGTGGGGCTCTGCCGTAGCATTAGCCGCCTCCCTTCAGGTGATCGCCACCCTTCCTCCTTTTCCCTATACCGCTTTACCTGTGCCACTTGAAAACGAACCTGTTATCGAGTACGATCGGAATCCCAATCCGTTGCGGGATTCCCTTGCACTTTCACCCTTTCGCCTCCATGAAGGAAAGCTCAAAATTCCCAATGCGCCTGGAATCGGGATCGAGCTGGATCCTGCTGTACTGAAAGAGTACACTGTAGCTTATCAGGTAAGCGCTTAATCAGGTCAGAGTCTATTTTTTACAAGAGCCTCTTTTCATTTGACAAAGGAAGCTGGCCATGTTAGAGTTTTATTAAATCGATCTAAAATTTGACAGGAGGGAAAAGAGTATGAAAAGAGTATTGAAATTCGCCCTGCTGGCACTCTGCATGACGCTACTAATGTTACCTGTATGGGCAGGCGGCGCTAAAGAAACTACCGCACCTAAACAGGAAGTAAAATCGATCAAGTTGGTGGGCGGCACCATGCTGCCGGAAGGCCATGTGTTCTGGCAGACTATCGTCTTTTTCCGGGATAAACTGAAGGAATACTACAAAGGGCCCCTCGAAGTGGATCTCCATCATTCTGGATCGCTAGGAACAGAAAAGGATTCCATCGAGTTCATGATCCAGGGAACGGCTGTAGACTTCTACATCATTTCTCCGGCATGGATCGCCACGTGGGATAAAACGGCCCCCATCATCGATGCACCCTTCCTCTTCAAGAGTGTACCCCACTGGGAAAAATGTCTGGAACTCAAAGTTTTCCAGCCCATCGAAGACAACATGATCAAGAAGGGTGTCCGTTTCATCGGATACGGCGGTGGTGGTAGCCGAAGCATCATAAGCAAGAAGCCAGCCTATACGATCAACGATTTCCCCAATATTCAGATGCGGGTACAGGGTTCCCCTCTCCATCAGAAAGCGTTCAGTGCCACGGGGTTAAAAGCCACACCAATGGACTACATGGAAGTGTACAACGCCATCAAAACCGGTGTACTGGATGCGCTGGAGAATGAACCAGCCGGTTTACAGAGCATGAAGTTCTACGAAGTTGCTCCCTACTATATCCTAACCAACCACCAGATCGTTACCAGAATCCTATCCTTCAGCGAAAAACGGTTCCAGAGCTTCCCGAAAGATCTGCAGGATGCCATCATCAAAGCAGGAACGGAAGCAGGAGCCTTCCACCGGAAGACCGAAGTCGCGCTGGGTGAGAAAATCATCAAGGAACTGACTGAGAAGTACGGTCTCAAGCCGATCCCCTTCGACAACACGGAAATGAGAAAGAGAGCCATGCCCGTGGTGGAAGAGTATGCCAAAGAAGTGGGGGCCTACGAGATCTTCAAGAAAATCCAATCCATCGATTGATTTGCATCTTTGAATCTTGAATCAAAAAGGCGGATACCCTGTATCCGCCTTATATTATTGAGAATATAGGAATTGTCTATGCTGTTTTTCAAAATCTGTGAAGCCTATGCCCGGTTCCTCCATAAAATCATCGTAATCCTGGGACTCTCACTGATCTTTGCCGTGACCTTGCAAGTAGCAGGCCGTTACATTCCCTTCATTCCCCGCTACCTATGGACCCTGGAAGTCACAAACTTCTCTTTGATCTGGATGATCTTCATTGGTTCCATACTAGGGGTGAGGGAAGGTAAGCACTTCTTTGTGGATATATTCACCTTTAAAGGCGGACAAATCAACCCCACGCTGCAACGTTTCCTCAGGGTCGTTTACTATTTCGTAGTTTTAGTCGTTACGATGGTGTTCGTCATATATGGATATAGCTACTTTGTAAAATGGGGAATGATCCAATCCTCCGACATCACAGGTGTCAATCTAGGGTGGTTGTACGTATCCGTTCCCCTATCTGGAATCTCCTGGCTTTTGTTCCTTGTAGAAAGTTTCCTGAAGGAATTCATCCTTGTGAAAAAGCAAAGAGGAGCGTAACTGTATGGATGCAGGAACCGTATTCATGATCATGTTCTCTACCTTGTTGGTACTCATCATCTTGAGGGTGCCTGTAAGTTTTGCCCTCGCTTTCGCTGTCATACCGATCCTGTTCTTCACCCCCGCTGTTACTCCCATCATGCTCCTCCAGCGGATGATGATCCAGTATGGATCCTTCATCCTGTTGGCCATACCATTCTTTATCCTGGCCGCCAATATCATGAACAGCGCGGGGATCACGAACCAGTTGATGCGCCTTGCTCAATCGATCGTTGGATTCCTCCCCGGCGGGCTGGGCCATATCAACGTACTGGTAAGCATGATCTTCGCAGGGATCTCGGGAAGTTCGAATGCGGATGCAGCGGGAATCGGCTCTGTGATCATCCCCGCCATGATAAAAGAAGGGTACGATACGAACTTCACCGTGGCTGTCACTGCCTGCTCGGCCGTAATGGGTGTAATCATTCCACCCAGTATCATCATGGTGGTATGGGGCGGCGTTATGAACGTTTCTGTGGCAGGATTATTCCTTGCAGGAATGGTTCCCGGGATCCTGATAGGCCTTTTGCAGATGGTAGTTGTATACATCTACGCCATCAAACGGAACTATCCCCGGGAAGCCCGTTTTTCGATTAAAGAAGTGTTCCTCGCATTGAAGGACAGTTTTCTGGCCATCCTTTCTCCGGTAATCATCATCGGAGGTATCGTTGGGGGGCTGGTAACTCCAACGGAG
>CALKLC010000021.1 GCA_937991975.1 uncultured Spirochaetales bacterium
TACCTGTTATGGGAGCTTTTACGACAGCCGAAAAGAAAGCGGTCATTCCAAGGATCACGAAGTTTACGGTAAACTCCTGAGGAAGGTACAGAGTTCCCAATATACTATATCGGAGTATGCACGTCCGATAAGAGCGCCAAGAACCAGGAGAGGAAAGAAGATCCCTCCAGGCGATCCAGAACCGTAGCGCAACGCAGTGAAGGATAGTTTCACCACCAGTAACAGGAGAATAAGCCGTACAGTTAGATCCCCTTTCGCAACTGATACCACAAGGCTGTACCCACCTCCCAGCACTAAGGAGGGAAGACTGCCGAACCCCTGATAAGAATTGAAAACGGAACCCTTCTACTTTCTCCAGGAGAAGCCGATACGCTACTACTACCCCTCCCTCCAAGCAACCTGCAAGGAAGCTCCTGCTGTAGAGCTTCCAGGGAAACCCTTCCCGGCGTTTCAATAGGGCTTCTGTCTCTTGTTTGGATGGCTGCACCATGTGGCCCTTCCTTTTTCGGAATACACAGTTTTCGATCCTATTGTATCTATTCAAGCTCTACTGTATATAGAACTATTAACTATGAAAAGCATTCTAGTGAGACGTCTTGGGTTGACTTTTTCTGTTCTAAAGAGTTTCAAGGGAAATACGCGTACCTGTATTCTCGTGGAGCCACTCTGGGGGATCCCCTTCAATCTGTTTGCCCCTTATGCCTCCCTCTACATGTTAGCCCTGGGATGCACCAAGGCACAGGTAGGCATCATTACGGCGATAGGATTAATTTTTCAGATGTTCTTCGCTATCGCGGGCGGCTACATCACCGATCGGTTGGGCCGTAAGAGGACATCCTTGATCTTCGATCTTCTTTCCTGGTCGATTCCTACCCTCATCTGGATGGTAGCCCGGAACTATTACTACTTTCTGGTAGCCGCTATCCTGAACGCCATGGTTCGGATCGTCCAGAACTCGTGGAACTGCCTCATGATCGAGGATGCCCCCCCTCAACAGAGGGTCCATATCTACACCTGGGTGGAAGTGGCCAATATCCTGGCTGGGTTCTTTGCCCCCCTTTCTGGATACATGGTTGAACGGTTTACCCTTGTGCCTGCGGTCCGGGGATTGTATGCCTTTGCTGCAGTTTCCATGACTTTCATGTTTTTCATTCGGAACACATACACAGAGGAAACGACAATCGGAAGGAAGAAGATCCAGGAAGCGAAGCTTCACACCCCTCTCTCTGCTTTCCGTGAGTACCCTGTCTTGATGAAGGATCTTTTCACGAACCCTCTTACCCGGGCAGCCTTTCTTCTGGTAATGTTGAACAATGTACAGATCGTACTTCGGAACACTTTTCTAGGGATCGTTCTGAACAAAGGGATGGGCATTCCCCAGGAATCATTAGGACTCTTTCCTGCCGTCGGATCTGCCGTGGTAATGTTCATCTATATTTTCATCATGCCTGCAGTTGGAACACGGCCGCCGGCAAAACCTCTTTTATTTGGTTTGTCTTTCTTTCTGACAGGAACCTTCCTATTACTACTGACCCCATCGGGAAACCTTTCCTGGGCGTTGGGGTCCCATTTCATTGCCTCCCTCGGTTCGGCTTTCGTAACTCCCTTTGTGAACGGGAACATTGCCAACCGGGTGATGGATGAACACAGGGCAAAACAGATGGCCATCGTGTATGCCGTGGTCTATGGGGGAAGCGCACCTTTTGGGTGGATAGCCGGTTCAGTCGCAATGATCGATGCTCGGTATCCTTTGTTGATTGCCCTGCTAGCCGGGGTCACCTCCATACTCCTTGTTCGAGCCGCTACGGTGAAAGAGGTCCCTACTGAAGCAATGTAACCAGCAGAATTCTGCTATCTATGCAGGGCAGATTATCCATCCCAGAAAATTACAAAGTATCGCCGCCCCTTAGGGGCGGCACGTAGTGAGAACTTATTAAGTTTGCGTTAAATCTTTTCTATGACTTTTCCTCAGACAAAAATTGACATGATCATTACCATGATGATACCAACCACCCCTTCCACAAGGGTAGCACTGGTGTAGATTTTATACGCTACGGAGACTTCCATATTGCTGAACTGGGATACCACCCAGAAGTAGGAATCATTTGCGTGGGATACCACCATCGACCCTGCACCAATAGCTATTACCGTCAGTGCTGGATTCAAACCTAACGTGGAAAGGAGGGGCGCCATAATGGCAGAGGTAGTAATGATGGCTACTGTGGAAGAACCCTGGGCAGTCTTTAGAGCGGCGGCAATGATGAAAGGCATCAGCATCCCCAGATGCATTCCCGACAGGTTCGTCTTGATGAACTCCACCATGGGAGATTGCTGGAGGATGCGGCCAAACGAACCTCCCGCACCGGTTATGACAAGAATAATCGCTGCATCCCGGATCCCGTGTCCCATCCACTCATGGTAAGCGGTCCCTAGGGAGCTTTTAGGCACGAGGAAGAGGGAGAGGATCACTCCCAGCATAAGAGCGGTGACAGGGTCTCCAATGAAGCTGATGAAGGCAGCGAATCCACCACCTCCAAAGGGTTTTGTGGGGAACTCTGCCACAGACTTCAAAAGGATCAGAATTATGGGCACTACCAGGGGCATGAAGGACATGAATGTGTTGGGAAGTTTACCCTGCTGTTTGATCAGTTCGTCGTACGATACCTCGATATCTGCCTCGATCCAATACTTCTTCGCTACAGACTTTGCCCAGATATATCCAGCGATCATGGCAGGTAGAGCTGCGATCAATCCCAATACGATTACCAATCCCAGATCTGCCTTCAATGTTCCTGCCGCGGCAATGGGCCCTGGCGTGGGTGGCACCATTGTGTGGGTCGCATAGAGTCCTGTGGATAGCGCCACTGCCATCACTGCCATGGAAGTCTTCGTTTCCTTTGCCAATGCCTTATTGAGGGGGGTAAGGATCACGTACCCCGAGTCACAGAAAACAGGTATAGATACCACATACCCTGCAATACTCATCGCCAATGCGGATCGTTCCCTTCCAACCAGCTTAAGTATTGCCTGTGTCATGGATAAGGCAGCTCCTGTTTTTTCCAGGATGTACCCCATGATAGTCCCACACACGATGACGATTCCGATGTACCCTAAGGTATTCCCGAACCCGGTTCGTACATGGGCTACCACGTCCTTCAGAGGCATTCCAATGGCGATTCCATAGAGGAAGGCCACTCCGATCAATACCACGAAGGCGTTCATCTTGTACTTGGCGGTGAGCAGAATGATAGCCAGTACAGCCAAGAGCAAGAAGAATAACGCAACAGCACCTGATACCATAGATACCTCCATGATTAAGGTTTGGTAGGTGTAGTTTACACCGGAGAAATCAAAGTCTGCAAGTTTTTTATTTAGAATACCGCTCAGAAAAAAAGAGTATTATGTGTTAATATACTCTTACACGTAAGTTTTTCCTTTCCGATGCGACTGTAACGAACGCTCAAGTAGCCATAGTTTTTCAATGGGCCCTAAACCAGGGGAAAATCGTCGCATCTTTACCGTGAACCCCGGATACGAGAATCATCCTGTTACCTTCATCTCCTGGTATGGAGCCATCCTATACTGTAACTGGCTTACGGAAATGATGGACGGACACACAGAGAACCTCGTGTATACAGGCATCGACGAGAACTGGACCCATCAAGAAACAGTAGAAGACCCCTCTAAAACAGGCTTCCGCCTCCCTTCCAGTGCTGAATGGGAGTACGCAGCCCCTCATCTGGGTACCATCCCTCCCCCAGTAGAAAATTTGAGAAATGAATACATCGCTAGAAATGTAGGGGGAGGACATCCGGATCTGACCCCGAGCTACTACTGGACTCCTGCAAACTACGCCAGCGGTGCTATCAAATCTACAGATTATGAAAACGAGACACGGGAAGTAGCATGGTAAATGAATGATTCACATATTCCGGATGGCGAATCCTTGATGCCTGTTAAACAGAAAAAAGCCAAATCAGGCAGGTTTGTACGATATGAATGGGAACGTGGGGCAATGGTGTTTCGATCTACAATATAATAATAGTCCACTTACTGGATTTCGTGTTGCCCGTACAAAGTGACGGGATTGAAAATTAAAATATGGTGGCCCGGCCCCTTGACAAGAATGATAACCCATCGTATAGTCAACGAAACTATGAAAATTATGCACCCTGATTTCATAGCACATTCAAAAGTCAAACGAAGAGGGGGTGCTATTTTTTCCAGGAAAACTTTTCCTGGGGTACGATTTTTCCCGGGTGTAGTTTCAAGAGGAGCCGAAAATGGCTCCTCTTTTTTTATGTCCTGTCATAGGAGCCCTCTCGATCACATACCTGTCTACCTTGTACATCCCTTTCGGGTATGTATCTCGAGGCGGTTCAGCCAAGTAGGGCGAGTTCTATCAACCATACATAAGCGTTTGAATCCTATTTCTAAGAAGGAGAAGACTCTATGTCCCACAAGAACCTGATCCTGGACCTGGAACATGCGGGTGCGGTAAAGTTCGGCAATTTCGTCCTGAAGAGTGGAAAAGTGAGCCCATTCTACTTCGACCTGCGGGATATCGTATCCAAACCAGAGATCTTTCAGCGCATGGTAGACCTTTTGGTAGAAAAGGTCCAGTATATGGAGTTCGATGTAGTAACAGGGATCCCCTATACAGCCCTGCCCTACGCGGCAGTGGTGGCGGAGCGGCTGGGAAAACCGCTCATCTACTGCAGGAAAGAAGAAAAATCCTATGGACTGGGGGGAAGTATCGTGGGTAGTTACCGGAAAGGGGATCGATGCCTTGTGATCGATGACCTTATCACCACCGGAGAAAGCAAGATCGAGACAGCCGAAGCCTTCGAAGCTGCAGGGTTAGTGGTAAAGGATTTTGTGGTATTCATAGACCGAAGCCTGAAAGCCACTGAAGTGCTGGGGGCAAGAGGGTACCGACTCCATAGCCTGATAAACCTGGAAGAAATCCTCTCGACACTTCTTTCCCATGGAAAAATCACCGCCCACCAGGCAGAGCAGGCCCGCACTTTCACCCGGAATCTGGAAGCCAGCACTGCCGATAACAGGGTCAAGAACCCCTTTGCCGATAAACTCACCGAACTAATGTACCGCAAACAGACGAATCTTATCCTTAGCCTGGATGCCACCAATAAGGCAGACTTCTTCCGGATTCTGGAAGCCACTGCTTCCGAAATCGCCATGGTCAAGGTCCATGTGGATATCCTGGAGGATTTCGATTCTACCTTCCCTGTCCGACTCTCTGCCCTGGCAGAGGAGGAAGATTTCTACATCATGGCAGATCGAAAGTTCGCTGATATCGGCAACACTGCTCGGATGCAGTACCGGGGGGGAATCTACCGCATAGCGGATTGGGCTGATGCGGTTACTGTTCACCTCATCTCAGGGGAAGACATTCTGAAAGGGTTGTTCGGCGATGCGGAGGGCAGGTCCACTGGAAGCGCCTTTCTCCTGGCCCGTATGTCCTCCCGAAACAACTTGATCAACGAAGGGTATACCCGCAAGGTCATTGAAATAGGACGGCAGTATCCTGCCTGGGTAGCAGGGTACATTGGTCATGGAGAATCCATTGACGACCTGAAGCGATTCAGGGAAAAGCTCCCCGAAGGCCAACTCC
>CALKLC010000022.1 GCA_937991975.1 uncultured Spirochaetales bacterium
CGGTCTTCTATGCAGCGGTAGTGGCTCGGTCTTACGTGGGGATCAATGCGCAGGAGAAAGTGATGGTGGATGGATGGACGTACAACCCCGACTACCTTCGACACGGAGACAGGGTGCTGCTGGTAGATGATATTTTCGATTCCGGGAATACCATCAATCATCTGGTCCAGATCATTATGGACAAAGGAATCCCCCGGCAGGACATCAAGGTGGCGGTTCACGATTATAAAATTCGAACCTTTTTACAGAAGACTCACCCTGTGCAGCCAGACTATTATTGCCGCAAACTGATCGTAAACACTCCAGAGGAGGATCTCTGGATCCACTATTTGAGCCATGAACTCCTCGGCCTGACAGATGAGGAGGTCAAGACCTACTATACGAACGAAGATCCTGAACTGGAGGACATATTCAAGGAGATGGATCTTTCTTGACCTAGTAAGGGGGAGCCTATGAGAATATCGATCCTGGCGGGATGGATCCTCGTCGGATTCTTTGCCTCTGTGTCCGGGTTTTCCCAGGATCCGCTGGATGTCACTATTTCTGTTCCTCCTGGAGAG
Source organism: uncultured Spirochaetales bacterium (assembly GCA_937991975.1). Lineage (GTDB taxonomy): Bacteria > Spirochaetota > Spirochaetia > DTKZ01 > DTKZ01 > DTKZ01. Next base: position 561 of record CALKLC010000022.1, read on the forward strand.
TATGCTGAGGACGTTACCCTGAGCGTGGGGATTCCCTCTCCAACCCACCATATCCTCTATCGGTTTACGGATTCTAACGATCCTGCGTATGTTCCCTACCGGATCCCTTTAGTTCTTTCCGCTCTCGAAGGGGAGGATCGTCGGTATGAACTCGAGTATCAGGTGTACGAAGGGAAACTCCTTCAAAAGGCGGGAAAGATCTCGTACAGAATCGATAAGCGGCCTCCCCCCATTCCCAAACCATCCCTGGAAGAAGGTGAATACTTCGGGAAAGTTTCCCTTTCCTTTCAGAAAGATCCAGAGTCGGATGTGTTTGTAGCCGTATACAGGGGAGAAAAACCTGTATTTACTCGCTGGGATGGAGAACCCATCATCCAGGAAAGCGGGCCAACCTCCTCTTCGGTCACATTCTTGTACTATGCGCAGGACAGGGTGGGAAACAAAAGTCGGGTGGAAAGTCGTACGGTCACCTTGCATCCTCAAGCTCCTCCGATAGATTCCTTCTGGAAAATCTTAAGCCCTACCGAAGGATCTTTTTTGAACCCTCAGGTTCTCTGGATCGAACAGAGGGGGTATGAGTGGATCCGATACAGAATCAATGATGCTCCCACCTTCGCGACATACCAGAAACCTGTTCTCCTTGAGCCAACCGGAGTGGTAAAGGTGGAAGTCGCTGCGAAAAAACTCTATAGCTCGGTGATAGAAACGAAGGTCATTACCTTTCGTCAGGAAAACCGGATTCAGGATCTTCCTCCTTCCGGTATCTACTCCCTGGAAGAAGAAGTGACTCTTTCTCCGGGAAAGGGAAAATACCGATACAATCTGGAAGATCGGCCAGTGGAGGTGTATGATCCAGAATCGCAGGAGAAGTTTTCCCTCTATCCCCTACCTGGACACAGGCGGGTGGTAGTGATCCGTTTGAGACCCACTACGGCTACTACCGAAGGCGAATACAGGTATCTGGTAGAGCTGAATGGGGAAATGCCCGGAGATGTGGCGATCCTTTTCGACGAAACTCGAGTATATCGGGATAATGCAGTAGTTACCCTGAAAGGAAGACCCGGAACCAGGATCTACTATACACTGGATGGAAGCCTTCCCACAATTGAATCTTTTTACTATGGGGGCCCTTTCGAAGTCCCCCTACCTTCCAGGAGTGAAGGTTTTGTAACCATTCGTGCCAGAGCCAGGACAGGACAACGGTGGGGACCTGTTACGGAAAAATTTCTCGAGTATGATACCACTCCACCCCCTCCTCCTGCTATTCAATACCAGCTGGAAAAACCTTCCGGTTATGCTTTTCTGGAAGTTCCCACTCTTCCGGAGACAGAAGGGATCTACGAGATCGCCTGGGGAGGAAAAGAACCTCCTGCCTTATCCCTTGCTTCTCCCCCTCTAGGATCGAAGCAGTGGATCCGTATCCCCTTTGGATATAGTGGTGTTGCCAAACTGCGAGTGGGTTACCGGGATAGGGCTGGAAACATTACGGAAGCTCCCCAGGGAATCACCCTTACCTTTGACAGGGTTCCTCCTCCGGTACCTGAGGTTTCTGTGAAAGATAGAATCCTTACCCTTACGGGAAAAGGCTCCCTTTTCTACAGAATCTCTGAAACCACCGGATCCCTCGAAGAGAAGGGGATAGAATCAGAATCCTTTCATCCTTACACGAAACCAGTAGAACTTTCTGCTCCAGAAGGAAGAATGGTTCGGTATCGGATCCTTGCATATGCAGAGGATGAAGCGGGAAATAGAAGCGAGGTATCTCAACCCACCATTGTGTCTTTCGATAGAAGAGTTCCCGTAACCGCATTACCCACTCAGATTCCTGCTTCTTCCTACATTCCCCTCACGAACAAGGAATATACTCTCACCTTTCAGGATCCGAGGGGAGACCTGGAACTATTCTATACTTTTACCGAAGATGGATCCGAACCACCGGATCCGAACACGTCTTCCCTAAAGGGAGCGTCCATCCTGCGGTTCTACGGGCAAGGAGGGAAACGGATCCTCTATACGGTGAAGGTATGGGCACGGTACAGGGATTCCCTCGAGAAAGGGCAGATCCAGACCTTCAAGTTCATCATCGACCGGGAACCGCCCACAGTACCAGAGATGGAAGGTGTAACACCAACCGTTAGAAACCGTGGCGCCTTGATTCGTTTCAGAACGAATCAACCGACCGATCGGGTATTCTTTCGAGTGTCTTCACCGCATGACGAAAAGGAAGCGTCGTGGATCCTCTATACCGAACCTTTTCTTCTGGATGTGGAAGAGGGTAAAGAGGCTACCTTTTCTATCACTTACAAGGTGATGGATGATGCGGGAAACACAGTGGAAGTTCCCCATCCGATCAGATTGGTGATCGACAAGAAACCTCCCCTTGCTCCTGTGGGCGAAGTGCAGAAAGAAACAATTATTCTGAAAAAACTGGAAGGACAGATCTACTATGAACTTACAACCGATGGGTCTCTTCCCCCCATTCCCACGGAAAGTTCCCCCCGGTATACAAGGGAACTATCCCGTACCTTCAGGGAAGGTTCTTCCATCTCACTGGCGGCCCGGACCCGGGATGAAGCGGGAAACTGGAGTGAGGTGATCTATCTGACCGATATTCCAGCTTTACCTATTATTCCGCCTAAACTCCCTACGATTCGTACCTTCTCACTTGGTGGTTTTACTATCCTCACGTGGGAGGAAAGGGCTTCCTTATCGATGGAAGGGCTGGATCCGCAGGAAGGGTTCGTTCTACGGGAGGTAAAGAGTCCCTGGATCCTTGAATCTAAGAAGGCGAGGGAAGTTCTGATTCAAGTCAAGGGGATTGAACGGAAGAGTCAGGATCCTATAAAAGTAAAATTGACTCCATTCCCTGCGGCAGTTCCTGTTCGGATAGCAGGTGGAGAAAAGGGGGAGTACGGGGTAGGGATCCTTCTGCAGAATCTGGAAAACGGTGCAATTTTACGGTATGAGATTTCCGCAGGAAACGTACCTCCCAGAAAGGTAGATGAGCTCTCTCCTCGATGGGAGCGCCCCCTACCCCTCGATGCCCTTCCAGACGAAACTGTATTCTATCGTATACAAGTTCAGAATTATTCTAAGAACAATCTTCCTCTTTCTCCTGTCCAGGAGTTCACCGTTAAGATCGACCGAACGCCGCCACCACCGCCCGAGTTGATGGGAGTCGAAGCGGGTACCTCCTATGGGCAGGACATGACTTTCTCTCTAAAGGCAAAGGAGGGAACCGTTTTCTATGTTCTTGAGAGCCTGGAGGAAGGGACAGCCACTCCCGCACTTCCGAAAGAAAACCAGTTCAAGCCTTTTGAAAAACCAATTCCGGCTTCTGTTCCTGAAGGGAACAGTAAGATCTTCTGGATCTCTGCTTTCACCCGGGATTCAGTGGGAAATATCTCCCGACAGATTCCCCGATGGTCCTTCATGGTAGACAAACAGTACCTCTATGTGCTCGAGGGAAAGGGGATGCAGGGAAATGGAACCCGTCTCAATCCCTATACGAATCTGGAGACTGCCCTGGAAGCTGCATCGAAGGGAAGCAGGACCCGAATCCGGGTGGCTGCGGGGACGTATAGGATCACCAAACCTGTTGTCATCAAACGGGATCTCTACTTATTCGGTGGGTTCGATAAGAATGGATGGAAAGAGGGAGGAGGAACCAGTAAGATCATCCTTGACTCGAGTAGCTTGAAAGGTGCCAACGGCAATCCTTACATTTCTGTGGAGGGGGCCACCCTCAAGATCGATCGATGCCATTTGGAAGGGGGAGACGGGAAGGGGAGGGCGGTTTTTTCCATTCGAGACGGAACGCTGGAGTTTTCTTCGGGATCTGTCACGGTACTTGGGAAAGACAGGGTATTGGATCAGAGGAACGGGAGCGTGACCCTGGATAGTTCTGATTTCCAGAGTCTGAGGATAGAAACGGATGCCCTATTGAGCGTTTCGGGCGGAACCTTCAAATCCCAAAGAAGTCGTTTTTCTTTTCAACGGTCAGAACAGGGGGCATCCTTGCTCCTCTTACAGAAAGCAGCCGCTCTTCTGGAATCTGTTACCCTCACTCCTGGTGAAGGAGAAACCAGTATGGGAATCGATGCGAAGGATTCACAGCTACAGGTAAAGTTCAGTACGATTTATACCGGAGGGGGTACCCTATCCGCATACGGGCTTAGAATCCAGAGGGGGACCCTTCACATGGAAAGGGCCGAGATCCAGCATACCCCTTCTGCCTTTATATCCATTGGGATAGGACTGTTCGAATCTAAAAGTGAAGTCAGTTCCTCTACCTTTCGAATGGGCGGCCGGTACGGCGCTCAGGCGCTGCAGGTTCGCGCTTCAGAGCTGATCCTCCGTGAGAGCCTTTTCGAGGGAGATACCACAGAAGATTACCTGTACTATGGGACCTTCGAGGACTCTTCCCTTCGATTCATCGGGAACGTGTTTCGGAAAGGGCAGAGCGCGGAAATCATCGCATTCCAGCTTCTCAATAGCCGGATGGAAATCGAAAAAAGCACCTTCGATTTTGGAACTGCCCGGAGGGGGTTCAGCGGGTTCCTCTTGAAGGGAAAGTCGGATTTAGTCCTAAAAGGGAGTGAACTCCTAGCCCCGGATCCAAAGGGGATCCTTTTTGTTTTGCCGAGGGACGAGATCAGGGTACTGGTGACGGAAAACAGGTTCAACGTGAAGGGGAGTTACCGGGAAATGCGGCAGGCAGGACGACGGATCCTCATCAACACACTGAAAGATCTGGAAGCTTCTTCCACAGAACAGGTCCGCTTCGAGAAGAACCGGAACTAAACAAGAATCTGGAGTTTTCTCCTGAAAATCGATTGGGCAGGTTTCTACCTACTACTCCTGCGACCACGTTGGACTTTTGGGATCGGAGGAATAATCTCCTCTCCAGAGGCCATTGGCTGTGGTTCCTGCGTACAGGATATCTCCAAAGCCAAAGACCCGGATCACGTTGGATCCATATAGATCAGGTAACCGTGAAAAATTCCCTCCGGGAGTATCTAAGGTATCCAGATCGTTATCGGACACAGCCTTGGGGAGTTCGCGGATAACGCTACCTCCCGCTCCTAGGATAATGATATCTCTTACCTTAGAGATGGATTGAAAGGATCGATTGTGGTCAACGGAAGATTTCCAGCTAACTCCTCCGTCTTTCGTTTTCAGGATGTACCCGTCGGAACTGGAAAGGTAAAGGGGGTAGGGAGGGGATGAAACAGAAGGATCGGTAAAGTCCACGAAGAGGTCGGTGAAGTAAGTTTTATCGTTTAATTCGGGGGCCGGTGATGTGTTGGGGGCTTCATGGCTATAGTACGGTGTAAAAGCCCATCCATTCGAAGTGGGTGGAGTGTTGAACCGAAAGAGATCGGAGGGACTGGCGAACCAGTAGTTCACCCCATCCCAGGCCCCGGCCACGATCTTGTAGGGGTGTTCACCGGTGGGGACAAGTCCTGATCCGTCCCAGAAGAGAAGCTCGAACCTATCATCCAGGATGGTTCCTGCTGAGGCAAAGAGGGTGTTGTTCAGAGTAAAGAGCCGGATGATCTGTTTGGCAGAATAGAGATTGACTTGTTCATACGCATTCCCATCGGTACTGAGCTGAAATAGGCCATGTTCCGACCCGTTGGAAAGGGACACGTAGATCCTTCCCCCTGCCTCGGCCACACCGGAAACGATTCCAGAGGAGATGGGACTCTTGATCTTTGTCCAGGGCTTATTGTCCGCCAGATCCGCAGTACGGTAGAAGAGAGATCCGGCACAGACGTAGTACCTATCCTCGGATCCGACTGTTACTTTAATCATGTTCCCTGTGATCCGCACATCGTTGGGGAGGGTGTTGTCTACCGCCTTTTCCTCCTGTTCAAGGCTATAGAAGATTCCTTCCGTGTCTTTGGAACAACCTGTATGCAGCAGGATCCCCAGAAGGAGAAGTATGCCAAGACTTAGGGACGCCCATGGAAGGATCTTCGAGGTAGAGATTCTATCCTTGCGTATTCGGTTGCCATAGATACCTGTGTGCATCGGTTCCTCCCTAGAAGTGGTACAGAGCGGACAGAGAGATTTCGAGAAAATTCCCGAACCTGCTATGGTTCTTGGGCGGTTCGGGTCCTGGATAGATGTTCGGCGTCCACCAGTAAAAGAAATTTATTCCAAAAGCCCATTCCAGACTGTAGTTCCAATACACGGAAACTCCTGGTTTCACAATAGGGAGTATCTGGAACATAGAGCTTAAGCGGGTAAAGTTGATTCCTGCACTGATGGAGAGGGGAAACTCAAAGGGATATGACCGTAGAATGTAGGCATACCGGGCCGTTACGGGAAGCATGAAGAGTGACCTGCCGTTGGGGCTGAACGCGAACATTCCCCCCCCCTCAATCCCAAGAGTCATTTCGTTGTTCAGATAGGTGGA
>CALKLC010000023.1 GCA_937991975.1 uncultured Spirochaetales bacterium
TTGTAATTCTTCTATCAGTTCTGGAGGAAGGAGATCGGGTCGGTTACTGAGCAGTTGCCCCAACTTGATAAAAGTGATCCCCAGTTCTTCTAACACCCGGCGGATTCGTTCCCAGCGGGAGATCTTCAAGTTTCGTATTACGTTAACCGGCCGAACCAGTACTTTCGGATGCTGGAGGATGTCTCCAAAACCATACTTTATAAGGACTGAAATGATTTCTCTGTACCGGTTCAAATGTCGCTGGGTTTTCCAGTGATACTGGCGATGTGCCTTTGCCACAGATTCTCCTGCAAGGTCTGTTTTATTGAAATGTCAGCGTCAGGTTGCTAAATTCTTTCTTCGAGAGTTCACGAACCGGGCAAACTCGTTCAGATTCTTTACGATGATCCGATCCGGAAGCACTTCGATCCGGCGTTGATTCATGAAATGATTAATTATTTCCCTGCACTTCTCTGTAGGTAAACCTGCCCAATGGGCAATATCATCGATCGTAGTCTTGAACTCCCGCTTTTCTCCTTCCTGCTGTCCCCCCGTGTCGGTCTCTGCCAGCATCAGGAATACGTCCATCACGCGGGCCTGGATATCGTCCAATGTAAGGATCATGAAACGCCTTCGTTGATCGTAGATTCTTTTGGTAAATAGTTTCAGAAGTTTCAACGCAATGGCGGGGTTCCCTCGCATGAGAATCTCGAAGTTTGCGCGATTGAACTCGAGGGCCTTTACGTTATCCAGTGCAATTGCGTTGGCAGATCGGGGCGCTTCCTCCAGAATGGCCATCTCGCCGAAGATTTCTCCTGGATAGAGGATATCCAGTGTTTTCTCGATATTCCCCATGATCTTGGAAATCTGAACCCGTCCCGATTGGATCAGGTAAAAACTGTCTCCCGGTTCGTACTCGACAAAGATAATATCTCCCTTCTGAAACCGTACGGCGAACCGTTCAAAGGCTGCCAGATTCAGGTTCATTTGGACTTTTCCTCCAATGCTCGTAGGGCTTTCTTTACTTTTCGTTGTACGGGATCGGCCTCAGTTGTCATGGCAATAATTTTTTTATAGAATCCGAGGGCCCGATCCGCCTCACCCTTTTGTTCGTAACATTGACCGATGTAATACAGGGCTTCCGGCAGATCCGGCAATTTGGGATACTTCTGGATCAATCCTGAAAATTGCCGAATGGCTCCGTCGTACTGTTTCAATTGAAAAAGGCACCTACCGATTTCGAAGAGAGCCTTCGCCGAATACTCTTCATCTTCCTTCTGTTCCGCAACCTTTTTGAACTCTTCCAGGGCTTCCTGGAATTTGTTCTGCCCGAACAGACTGACACCGTTGTAATATACCTTGGCCACATCGGATAGTTCTGCTCTTGTTGCCGCCGGGGTAGGCCCGACAGAATGCTTCTCCGGTAGAGGAGCAGCTGAGCCTATCTCGGGTCCTTTCCCTTGCCCGTACTTCTGGGCGTACTGTTCGGCAATCGCAATATTATTGGCAGCTTCCCTGGCGAACTTTCCCGAAGGATAGTAGGTCAAATACCGGCGAAACACATAGAGGGCCTGCGCATACATCTTTTTATTCAGATAGTACTGTCCGATCCCGAATAGGCCGCTCTCTGGATCTGTTTTTTCTTCTGTAACAAGAAGACTGCTTACCCGCGCATGGATCCTCCGAAGCTGATTGGAGAACACCTTCAACATCTTCATGATCACGCGGGTGTTTTGGGCTACGAACTGCTCGAACTCAGGCACGGTGAATTGGATCACCTCTGCATCACTCAGTACCACAGCACTTTCTTCCCGAGGATACTTCCCCAAGGCCGATTTCACTCCGAAAAACTCCCCTGTCTGAATAAGGTCCCGCACCTCCTGGCCTGTTTCAATATCCTCCGAGTTCATGCTTACTTTGCCAGACTTGAGGATATAGATTTTGTCGCTGATGTCTCCTTTAAAATAGATAACTGAGTTTGCTTTAAAGGTCATCGCCTTTGGTGCCATAGTCTCCCCTATTTAGCTCTGCAACGGCATATAGTCCAACACCTTTGCATAGCCCACATTTTCTTGTACTCGCCGCAGTAGAGCATTTGGATCCCCCAGGACGGTTCTTTTATATCCTTTCAGCGCAACCCTAGTATAATCCTTTTCTTTTCTCTGGAAAAGAGCCGCGAATCGATCAGAACCCAGGAGAGGAACTCCCGCCAGGACAAGAAGTTCGATGTTTTCCAGGTTCATTTTCAGTAATGTTTCGAAGGGGTCTTCATCCAGCTGTTGCACCACCAATAGATCCGCGTACTTCCCTGGTTCCAGGGTACCGATCCTATCATCCATGCGCAGAGCTTTAGCGGGATTCTCCGTAACCATTTCGAACAGGGTCCGAGCAGGAAGATCCTCCCCGTACATGGTTCGATAGATCGAGCGGGCATACCGCAGTTCTTCCAACAGGTTTACCGAACCGGTATGGGTGGAATCGGTTCCAATACTGACATTCACTCCTTCCCGCAGGATCTTTCGAATCTTGCAGGTCACATTGAACATGAACATGTTGGAAGCCGGACACCATACCACATGGGCACCAGCCCTTTTCACTCGCCGAATGTCTTCATCGGAAAATCCGATGCAATGAATCAGGACAGCATGACTATCCAGACTTTCAGCTTCTGTCAGAATCTCAATCCCCCGCTGGGATTCTTCATCGAATCCTTCCTCCAGATGAGTGATGAAGGGATGTCCTCGTTTCAAGGCCCTTCGATGTTCGATCACAATCCCGTCCCCCCACTTCAGGTCAAAGGAGGAACATTCATGGGCAAGGGTGTACTCCCGAATTACCCTGACAGGAAGTTTGTCCAGAAAGGGTTCATTGAACTCGTGGGGGAAATGATCGTTCACCGTACAGACGCCTGAAAAAAGGTTCTTATAGGCTCCTAATAAGTAAGAATCCATCAATGATATCCGGGCTCGTTCCTTGAACACGTCAGAAGTTTTCAAATCCTTGTCCCATTCCGACCAATTCAGATAGAAGGTCCCCTCTGGGGGCCCTACCCGGGGAAGGTAATCTCCCCGGAGGTGGTCGTGGATATTGATGAGAGCGGGATACACGATACATTCGTTCTGTAGATCGATCGGCGTACCTATGATCTTGCCCAGCGCTGTAATGAGCTTTCCCTTTATAGCAACTGGTTGATGAATCACATGGATTGAGTTAAGTACCACAGGCGCGTTGGTTAAAGAGTATTCCACGCTTACTAGTATCGGCGAAAGAACTTAAAAACGGTACATTTTTTAGTGGTTAGCCTTGACGGAACATGGTTTTTCCTGTGCAATAGTTTCAATGATAGACCTCCATACCCATACTACAGCTTCGGATGGCACTCTCACGCCCACACAATTAGTGGAGGAGGCTTCCAGGTTGAACTTGAAAGCCCTGGCCGTCACGGATCATGACACGGTCGACGGTCTAGCGGAAGGGGAAAGGGCATGCACTGAGAAAGGTATTGCTTTTATTCCTGGTATAGAAATAGAAATCGATTATGAAGGGGGAGAGTTCCACCTTCTGGGACTTGGAATATATGAATGGAAAGGGGCTTTCTGGGAAAAATTACAGATTCTTCAGGTGCATCGTTTGGAACGCAACCTTCATATTCTTGCGAAAATGCAAGCCGACGGCCTTCCTGTGGAGTACGAAGAAATCAAAAGGTTAGCGGGAGGGGATATCGTGGGCAGACCCCACATCGCCCAATACATGGTTCAAAAGGGACTTGCTAGATCCATAGAGGATGCCTTTAGCCGGTTCATCTCGCCGGGAAAGCCCTACTACGCACGGAAGAAAGCCCTTTCCCTCAGGGAAGGGGTAGATCTGATCCATTCGGCGGGAGGAAAAGCGATGATCGCCCATCCTGCTACGCTGTATATCGGTTCCCAGCAGGTGGAAAAAGTTCTTCGTTCCTATAAAGAGGTGGGAATCGATGGGATAGAAGCCTACCATCCCCGGATAACGATTGCCGAAGGGGCTCAATGGGCTGAGCTGGCAGATCGGCTGGGGCTTTTGGTCAGCGCTGGTTCGGATTTTCATGGTCCAGCACTACCGGATCGATCCCTCGGCCGTTCTTCCGAAGGAATGTGGATCGAAGATCGGTTTGCCCTACCCTTTATCCCAGACTCCTGTGGTATACTGAAGGTATGAGCAGAATCCTGGAGCACATAGGCAACAGGGTCTTGATGGGTATATTCCAGGCCTTCTATGCAGCTGGCTATTTCTGGGAAATTCTCGTTGAAACAGGTAGATTCATCCGTAGAAGGCAGTTCGGGTACGGGTACCGTGTTCTGCTAATGCAGATCCTGTTTACAGGGGTAGAAGCCCTTGGGGTTATTGCCATCATTTCCCTTGCTTTGGGGGTAGTGATCATCGTGCAGGGTTCCAGTATTCTACCCCAATTCGGGCAGGGGAAACTGGTGTATGCGATCCTTATCACCATCATCACCCGGGAATTGGGCCCGATCCTCACCGCCTTCATCATCATCGCCCGTTCGGGAACAGCTATTGCAACAGAACTGGGAAACGCCATCGTATCTCACGAAATTGAAGCCTACGTTTCCTTTGGAATCAACCCGATTGCCTACCTGATCGTTCCCAGGTTTCTGGGGGTTACCATTTCTCTGGTATTATTGAATCTCTATTTCAACCTGTTCGGATTGTTGGGATCTTTCCTCGTTACCCAGTTCATCTATCCATTACAGATGCAGGAATACTTGTTCAATCTTCTCAACACCCTGAAAACGCAGGATGTCCTCTCCTCCCTCGTGAAGAGTATTAGCTTTGGAGTGATTATCTCTACCACGGCTACCTACTATGGGTTCAAAGTGGAACGTTCCACCACGGAAATTCCACAGGTAGCGATCAAAGCAGTGGGGAGAAGTTTCATTTTCTGTATCCTGGCCGATGCAGTAATTACATTGGTGTACTATGTTTGAAGAGGAAAAAAGTATCACACTGAAAGACGTGAGCCTCTTTGGGGGGAATACCAAAATCCTGGATTCGATTTCAGTCACCTTTCCTCTCCACCAATGCACGGTAGTGATGGGTTTTTCAGGTAGCGGAAGGTCTTCCCTTCTCAAGGTAGCAGCAGGGATTCTGGTGCCCGATGAGGGGGTGGTGCATGTACAAGGAAAGCCTCTATCGAAAATGAGCGAAAAAGAACTTCTTACGTTCAGGAGCCGGAGCGGCTTTGCTTTCCAGGACGCAGCCCTCTGGTCCAACCTGACGGTATACCAGAATCTGTTGCTTCCCTTGCAGTTCCACCGGAGAAAAACACCCATAGAACAACTAGATCAAAAGATTCGCCGAATTCTTTCGGAGTTCGATTTCCAGGATGATCCCCAATTCCGTCCTGCCCAACTCTCTGCAGGAGAACGAAAGCTTGTTTCCCTTCTCCGGGCTTTGGTACTGGAACCTTCCATCCTGTTTCTGGATGAGCCTACCAGTTTTCTGGACAATGTAACTGTGGAACGGATTCTTAGGGCTTTGAAGACCCTGAAACAGGAAGGGAAGACACTCATCATCGCCACCCATAGCCCGGAACTGACCTCCCAACTCGCGGACCGTCTGGTAGTTCTAAAGGGGGGAAGAATCATAGAGCAGGGGTTATTCAAAGAGGTGGTGCGGAGCAAGAATCCAGAGGTGATCGAGGTGATTTCCGAGGTCTTGAGTGAAGCAGCCGTGTACGATACAGATATCCTGGAACTGTTGCAGGATTCTTCAAATACGGAGTAAATGCCTATGAAGTTCAAAATACGATTTGCAAGCCAGATTGTGGGGATTTTCGTCATTGTGGGGGTACTGTTCCTCGCAACAGTGTTGGTATTGATGGGAATCAACCAGCGATGGTTTGCAAAGAACTACTATTTCAAGAGCAGGTTTTTTTCGGCAAACGGATTGAGCGTGGGGATGCCCATCACCTTCAAAGGGTTTACCATCGGGAAAATCACGAAACTTTCCCTTACCCCGGAAAATGCTGTAGAGGTCGATTTCTACATCCAGGACACCTTCTATCCCAAAGTATACGAGAACTCAGTCCTGCAGTTACAATCCAATCCCCTGGGATTGGGAGGAGGTCTGGTGTTTCATCAGGGGAAAAAGCCCACAGAACCTCTGCCGGAGAACTCCTACATTCCTTCCCTAGACACTTTAGAAGGCAAGTCTTTGGTGATGGAAAAACTGGTGGAAATCCCCAAGACAGAGGATGCAGTTACGCGCCTATTGGGAGAGATAGACCCCATTCTGGAAAACCTCAATAAGGTATTGGTTTCCGTTCATACTCTGCTGGGTACCGTAACCACTTCACTGGAAGGAAGAGGTTCCAGCCCCCTTGCGGGTACTCTTCGTCAATCGGAAAAAATCACGGAACAGATCGCCCTCACTACGAAGAGCCTGAACCAGTCCATAGACCAGCTCATGGCGAATGCCACGGGGATCACCACAGATCTTGCAGACATCACCCACAACCTCAAAGAAGGCACAGAAGTATTGAGAGATCCTACAGGATTGGTCCAGAAGCTATTGGATCCAAAAGGTTCCCTTGCCACCTTCTTCGATGATAACAACCGATTGTTCGATCAGATCGAAGGAATCCTGAAGCAAGTCCATGCCAACCTGGCAGAGCTGCAGCAGTTTACCTCTTTCCTCAATACGACCCAGCCTCGTGTTTTGGGAGCCCTGGAAGAAGGAAGACAGGCAATCCGAAAGGGTCAGGACGTGCTGGAAGGATTGCGGAACAATCCTTTCCTTCGGGGAGGAATTGCTCCCAAACAACCCATCCCCACCACACAGCAGGGATATAGGATGGAGGAGGTCTCACCATGAGAAACTGGCTCCCTGTGGTCTTTCTACTTGGTTTAATTGGCTGCTCTTCTGTGCCTCCTCCCAGGGAAGAAGTATTCGATAAACGGAACATGGCCGCCCAATACATGGAGTTTGGGAATCGATACTACCAGGATACGGATTACGAGCAGGCTCTTCAGCTGTACCTGCTGGCAAAAAACTATTTTACTTCGGTAGACGATACCGAAGGGATGATTGGAGCCTACAATGCCCTGGGGAAAACCTACCTGCAGCTTGGGAAAGCCGCTGAAGCGGAAACCCATGTTTCGTTTGCTCTGGAGATCGCCAGAGCGAGCGGAAAGGAGCGATTCATCCTGCAAACAGTGAATCATCTTTCCGGAATTTATCTACAAACAGGAAAGTTTTCCCAGGCGTATTCTCTACTGGAACCGTACCGACCCTTAATACCTAAAACTTCTCCCTGGACTGTAGAGCATAGTGTGTATTACCATAACCTGGGAGCTGCCCTGCAAGCTCTAAAAAGACTTTCGGAGGCAGAACAGGTGGTATTACAGGCAGTTGCTATAAATCTAGAACTGAAAAATTTCGTTGAACTGGCATCCAACTACTACCTTCTTGCCCTGATTCGTTCTTACCAGGAGAACCTTTCCCAGGCGACCATGGATGCAGAGACTGCCCTCAAGTACGACAAGCAGATGGAGAATAGCAAGGGAATCGCCCAGGATCTCCTGCTGCTGGGGTATCTAAAAGAAAGATCTGGCAACTATCCAGAGGCCTTTGATTTCTATTCCCGTTCTTACCTTGTATACCGATCGTTGAATCATCGTGCCGGGATGGAACGATCCTTGAGAAGGTTGGAAGGGATAGCTGAAAAAGCTGGAAGAACATCCGAATCAAAACTGTACCGTGAAGCAAGAGAAGCCCTTGAGAGTGCGAAAACTACTCCATAGACTTTACCCCCTTGTCCATCACTCCCTCCTTACGTTCCGCTTTTGGCTCAGGTTCTTCTGGCTTGTCGGGTGTTACTGGTTAGGCGGGGGGGGCTATTTTATTTTCGCAGAGTATCCCCGCATTGAAAGGTTGAGTCTGGCGGATCCTTTGTTTCGGCAACAACAGGAGGACGTAGCCCGTTCGTACGAACGAATGAAACAAGGCCTGCCCCTTCTCCCTCTGATCTTCTATCAGTACTATACAGGCGAGGAGGATTCCCTATTCTCCCTCTCTGCGCGGTTCAACCTTCCCTACGAAACGATTGCAACCCTCAACGGAATCGAATCTTCCCTTTCCCCTCTTAGAAATCGAAGGCTCCTGGTTCCTAACCAGGCGGGGTTGTTTCTTCCCGACAAACCAAGGAACGAGATAGAGCGAATCATGCTGTCCTGGAGAAAACCGGAAGGTTCCCCCATCGAGGTGGAGGGAAGGGTATTGTACTTCCTGCCTCAGGAACGGTTCCACTCAGTGGAGCGAGCCTTCTTCCTCCAGATCCTGTTCGTCTTTCCCCTGAGACAGGGCACCCTTTCCTCCTCCTATGGGAACCGAATCAGTCCTATTACAGGTCAACCCCATTTTCACTCCGGCATAGACCTGGCAGCACCCCGAGGGTCTCCTGTGTATGCGGCAAGGGATGGTAAGGTGATCGAAAAAGGCATCGATCCGATTCTGGGGTCCTATCTGATCATCCAGCATACGGGGAACTATCAAACTGTGTACGGACATTTGGATTCCATTTTGATACAATTGAATCAATCGGTAGATTCAGGTATGATAGTGGGCACAGTGGGAATGACAGGTGCTACGACGGGTCCCCATCTGCACTTCGAAGTGAGGCAAAAAGGAAGGCCTGTAGACCCTGAACGATTGCTCCCCAAACGGATTGAACCAAAACCATGAAGGCTCGTTGGAAATCGACAGTATTCCTCCTCTGCACGCTGGCTATCGGGGGGCTGCCTCCTGATAGTGCAGCCGATATCGTGCGAGGCAAAATCCTCCAAACCAGCAAGCTGGGGAACGGTGTCCCAGAATCACAGCTTTTACCCGTAAAGTTGGAAGACCTCTGGGTGATTACCCTGGAGGAAGAGCATGACCTGCTCAAAGGAATAGAGATTTTCATCGAAACTCCTAAAGAAGCCCAAACTTACCGTGGCACTTATGCCTTTTACCTCTTCGGAAAGGTATCTCCACCCCCCGCGGCTACCGCACAATCAAACCCCCTATCCTATGAAGGTGCTCTTCTGTACTTCAAGCCTTTTATTCAGGAACGCAAATTATACGTACAGATACCCATTTCGACAAAAACTGGTTTTTCCCTCGCTCCTGATACTGCAATATTGGAAAAACCTGTAGAAAAAGGGGTTTTTCCTCTTCTTTTTACCTTTCTCCCCATTATGAAAGGAATACCCGAATCAGCTCTCAAGGCAGAGTTCAAGGTTCAGGTACGGCCTTTGTTCAAAGATCTTGGAAAGGTACGTTTTTCGGTGAAATCGCCTAAAGGATCGGTTCCCCTCGAGAAGACCAGAATCTTTCTGAACGATCAAGCTCTGCAGCTAAAGGGAGACAGCCTGAATATAGAACCTGGGCTTAAAAACTTCAGGGTAGAGATCGATGGATTTCCCCCGTTTCAGACAACGGTAGCTTTAGAAAAAGGCAAGGTGGTTACTGTGGAGGTCACCTTCATAAAAAAGGAAGCTACCGTCCACATCAATGCTCCTCTGGGGACCCATGTGTTTGTGGATGGCAAACCGGTAGCTCTCAACCAGGGGGAATTCACTCTGGAACCAGGGGAACATACCTTCAGCTTCAAATTGGGGGATTACCAGGTAAGCAAACGTTTCTACCTGGAACAGGGAAAATCTTACGGGGTTTCCCTTTATCTTGACATTTTGATAAATGAGGACTAAATTTTTTTTAAGGAATGTTCGATAATGTAGGTGTCGGCTGCATATAGTTCCCCTCCCAGTTTACTATATAAGGCCGATACCCATTAGTTGACCGGTTCTTCGGAACCGGTCTTTTTTTTAACGGAACCAACACCCATGTTGGCCCGCCTTTTGTCTTTTTTGATAGAAGGGGTATCCATTCCTTCGCGGAAGGAATGGCCAGCTTGACAAAGATAGTACTGAATCGTACCCTAGCCTCCATGATCCGAAAGGTCCGTCTGGTGCTCATCATCACAGCCTGCTGCGCTGTTCTCATAGGAATCGGTATTGGGATTGCTATCGGCGCGACAAAGAATATTCAGAACTTCGAAAACATTGGGGATTACAAACCAGCGGTTCCCTCCCAGATTCTGGATATCAAAGATAGGCTTATCACAGAGTTCTTCTCCGATGAAAAACGGGAGATCGTTTCCATAGACGAGCTTCCCCGACACCTGATCTATGCTCTCATTACAAGGGAGGATCAGGATTTCTTCAACCACCATGGATTCAGTTTGCGAGGAACATTGCGAGCAGGATTGAACTTGATTCTGGGACGATACTTTTCTGGAGGAAGTACGATTACCCAGCAGATCGCCGGTCACCTCTATGCGAATCGTGCTGAGATTTCTTTTACACGAAAACTGAAAGAACTCTGGTGGGCCCTTCAGTTAGAACGAAGCCTGACAAAGTACGAAATACTGGAGCTCTACCTGAATAAAATGTACTTTGGTTCGGGCGTATATGGAGTGGAGGCAGCAAGCAGGTTCTACTTCAACCATTCTGCCCGGGATCTTACACTGGCAGAATCAGTCGCCCTCGTAATTCAACTGGCCAACCCGGTGCGGTACAACCCCATCCGGTACCCCAACCGTCTGAAAAAAATCCAGTACGAAGTGCTCCAGCAGATGGTTCGCCTGGGGTATGCAACTCAGGAGGATGCGGATCAATCCTTTGAAGAATACTGGAGTAACTACGATTATACACGCAGCAGTTCCTCCACCGCTTTCCTGGAACGGGAAGATAAGGCTCCCTATTTCAGTGAGTACGTACGGCAAGAGTTGAACGAACTTCTCTACGGTTCGCTGGATATCTACAAGGATGGATTCATCGTACATACTACCCTCAATCTGGATTTTCAAGAAAGGGCGGAACAGCTGATGCGGGAAGGAATCACCAAAGCGAATGCAGATTACCAGGCTTCCTCTGCAAACCGGATGGTATTCGCTGAAGAAAAGTTCATTCCCATCGTAGATCTGATATCCCTTACCTTCAACATCGAGGATATCCGGGTTGCAGGCACAAAAAGCCGGCAGAAATCTATGGCCCTCTACCAGAAAAGGATAAATCCGGTGCTGGATATAGCCTCCATGCTGATGGGCTCAGACGATCTGAAGTTTGCTGCCCGAATCGGGTACTCCAAAGCCCAGAAGAGTGCCAAGAAGAATACTGTGGAAGGTGCACTGATTACCCTGGAGAACTCCACCGGCTACATTCTGGCAATGGTGGGAGGAAGCCGTTTCGAAAGCATCAATCAATTCAACCGGGCAGTGCAGGCTAAAGTGCAACCGGGTTCCGCCTTCAAACCTCTCTACTATGCAGCGGCGGTAGAACGAAAGAAGATTACCCCTGCTACCATGCTGTACGACGGACCCGTGGTATTCTGGAATGACGATGGAACGCCCTATACACCGATGAACTACAAAGGCGAATGGCAGGGGCCTGTGCTGGCGCGAACCGCCCTGGCAAAATCGATGAATGTTCCCTCCCTTAAAATCCTCGATGCGGTGGGTTTCGATGCGGCGATACAGACAGCAGCTGCCCTACTTGGAATCGAAGATCCAAATGAAATTGAACGTACCTTTCCCAGAAAGTACCCATTGGGGCTGGGTATTATCAGCATTTCCCCCATCCAGATGGCCCGGGCCTTTGCCACCCTTGCAAATCAAGGCAGAGAGGTTGTGCCGTTGGCTATCCGATACATCGAAGACCGGAATGGAAAGATCATCCTCGAACCAGAAAAGGAACTTAGAAACGCCCAGAGAAAGAAAGGAAAGGCTGCTCAAATTGTCAGTCCCCAGACAGCCTACATCATGACGGATATAATGAAATCAACCGTCGAGTTTGGAACCCTTGCGTACGCAAAAAACACGGTGGGTGGGTTTCCCATGCCGATGGCAGGCAAAACAGGAACAACCCAGAACTGGTCGGATATTTGGACTGTGGGCTACTCTCCCTACTACACCACTGCCATCTGGTTCGGATTCGATCAACCGGGAAACAGTCTGGGGATCAATCAAACAGGAGCCACAGTTCCCGGTCCGATCTGGGCTCGTTTCATGAAGGATATCCACACGAACCTTCCTCCGAAAGAGTTCCCTCGTCCCGATGGTATTGTAAGCATGACCGTCACTGCAAGATCCGGCTTGATCCCACCTCCTGGTTATACGGGCAAAACGCTTCAGGAACTATTTATTGCGGGAACCGAACCTAAAAAATTCGACGACTTTCATGAGTTTGAAACAGAGAGAAATCAAATTACCCTTGATCGCTTACGGAACGCTATTCTTCCCCAGGAAGTTCCCCTGGAAGAAGCAATACCCAATGTGGGTCTACAGATCGATCCTCGTATTCTAACAGGCTCTCCAGGTTCCTCTGGCAAACCTCCTTCTCCCACAAATCAGCCTTCTTCTGGGAAAAAGGAAAGTCGCAATCCTTTACTCGATTGAGAGGTATACCCATGCAAGTACGGATCGAAGACGTCAAAGTAAGGAAACGAGTGCGTAAATCTCTTGGAGATCTAACCCCTCTGATGGAAAGCATGCGGAAGTATGGTCTATTACAACCGATCGTGGTGGATCCTGAATATACCCTCATCGCAGGGTATCGCAGACTCATGGCAGCCAAACAGTTAGGTTGGAAAACCATCCCTGTAGTTGTTGTAAATAGAACCGAGGATGTCGATCACCTCGAAATGGAGCTGGAAGAAAATATCCAGCGGAAAGACTTTACCATGGATGAACTGTCCATGGGTTCCGTTCGATTGGACAAACTGCGTAACCCGGGCTTTTTCTATAGGATCTGGATGAAACTGGTCCAGTGGTTTCGGAAACTCTTTCGCAGGAGACGAAAACGGCTTCTGCCCTGACACAACTCTACGATAAAGAGACTCCTCTATATATAAAAAAGCTGCTCTGTGTATCTCCTCAAGCACCGTTCACGGTGAAGAAAGCTCCAAACTCAATACATCCACCTTCCCATCCGTGGTTTGAACGTAGAGTTTACCCCCCTGAATGACCAGGTCGGTTTCTGGATGTACAGCGATACGGGAACGGGCCAGTAATGCCAGTGCTGTATCGAACCTCCCCACAAACCAATCGTTTCCCTCCCGTATGATGGTGAAGCAGATTGATTCATGTACACGAACCTTTCCCAACCCATACACTTCTTCACGGGATGTCACTCGTACCTGTAAACTGGCTGGATCCAGCAAGGCAAGCCTCCCTCCCACTTGAGTTCTGGGGAGGATCACCAGGTATCCGCCCCCAAAAGGTTGGAATAGTGATTGCTTTAAAGGAAACTCGCTGGATCGAACCAGGATACTCCCTGAGTTTTCCTCCAGAAGCACCAGCCGGGGTCCTTCTTTTTCCATAAAAAGGAAGGGAAGTGTTTTCGATACTTCTCGGGCTTTACTTTCTAAAAGTTCCTGCTGATCCTTCGCGATCGCTATCCGCTCTTCCCGAAGAGCTTGCTGTTTTTCCTGTAGCTGCTTTTCCCGCTCTTTTAAATCTTCCTCTTTTGCCGCGAGGGAGGTTTGGGTTTGCTGTTGTGCTGAAGAAGACTCAGGAGGAACATCAGACGCTCGTTTCCCTTCTATCCCTTGAGGGGATTCTATCGACTGGGAGGAAGGGGGAGGGGTCTGAGGTGAAGAGGTAGGGGGCGGCGCACTAGAGAGTGGCTCCCTCGCAGAGGGAGCATCGGCAGGAAGTGCCTCTGGTTTAACCGGTACGGAAAGACCTGTGTCCGTTGAAGGTTCCCTCGACGGTCGAGACTCCGGTGGTACCGCCGAAATTCCCTCTTTTCCATCTCGAGCTTCTTTTGAGGGAGCAAAGGGAGTAGGTTCTGTCTTTTGTTTCTCTTTTTCCAGTAGTAAAGCCTTCTTTTCCTCTTCTAACTGGCGTTCCTCCTCCTTCAGCTGTCGCTCCTTCAACTCGACCATCTCTTTCCGAAGAGGGATCCCACGATCCTCCTCCTTCCGCAGTTCCTCGACGACGGGTTTTTCAGTCAATGCCCCTGTCTCTATGGCTAAAATCCCTCTCTTTTTCGGTCCAGAAAGAGGAATCAGCATCTGGGTTTTCCCCGGCCACTCCTTGTAGGTACGGGCCAATCCCACCTTTGCGGGATCCAGGTATGAAAGGACTACTGGTTTATACCTATCGTTAAAGTAGGATAGATTTTTTCTATAGACAGCATTGTAGATCGTGATGAATTGAGCCAGTAGATCGGCATCCGCTCTTCCATACCCGTACTGGGATTCCAGATAACTTCCGATGATCCAGCGAAGGTTCCGGATATGGTCTACCGATGCGGCTGGTTCCAGAATGAAGATATCTGCATCGAGTCCGATGGGTGTGGAAGGGTCCGCCGCACGGATTACTGTATACTTCCCTGTGGAAGTCCTCCCCCCATCTCCAGCCAGAGCTGTCCCGATACTTCGAATCTGGGACACCGTTTCGATCTTTTCCGGTACTCCTTCATAGTTTTCGAATACGATTCCTTCTTTTAGAGCGCTTTGCAGCTCTTCCGTATCTACCCGGAGATCTTCACCGGATAGGATAGCGGCAGCAAAGAAAAAGACTACCACGTGTATGGATTTCATACATTCAGTATGCCACAGGGTTCTTTCCTTGACAAAGGGAATTTTTTATTTACGTATAAACTCTAGTTACGTATAAACTCCAGGATGGCCTTTTGAAATGGCGAGGAGAGTGCGGCCAGAGAGGAAAGTTGTTCCATCTCTGCTGGCTGCAGGGGAATGCCAGAAACGATCATCCATCGTTTCAATAGACTGAGGGATAGTCGAAGGTCTCTGAGTTCTAAGTGTTTTTGTCTATTTTTAAGGTAGCTGAGAAGGGCTTCCCTAGTTGTTTGGGCAGGGGCATTGGCCAACAGGTGTAAAGCTTCCAGAATACTTCTTTGAACCGCAGGATCTTTTTCATGGATCAGTCTTTTGCCCATCCATTCTCCGTCAAAACGATCCCCTACCCTTCCCAGAAGGAGCATAGCCTCTATTCTAAGAAAAACGCCTGCTTCCTCCCTGCTGGCAAGAACCCGTAACCCTTTCTTTAGGTCCGAAAGGATCCATCGAAGATTGCCCCGGAGGAACGATTCTTTTGCTTCCTCGATCAACTGAAGATTTTTCTCCATGAAGGAACTTCGAGCAAGATCCAGGAAATACTGTTCGGCAGGAAAGTACTGTTCAGAAGGAAAGCTCCCTTCGGATGTATCAGGGAGTTGTAAGATTTCCAGTGAAGGTAAAGGCTTCGAGATTCCAGAGAGCCTTTCTGCTGTGATGGGTCTGGAACTGATAGAACGAATCCAGTGGAGTACCCACTCTGAATCTCCCACCCAGAAAGAGGATCCCCCCGGGGAAGGTGCAAAGGCTGTAACACGGGCTCCTTTCAGGTCCAGGGGAAAAGAAACATGGAGGATGGTTGACCCCTCCTCTAAAAGAATCAGGGGAATCTGGAGTTTGGCCAGCACCGCTCCGTCGATTCTCCGAATTATGCATATTCCCCCTGACCGGGCATCCAGGATTGTGTCCTCTTCGCTTATCTGGAGGGGTAGCAAATCGATTCCCTCCCGTTTCCATTCCAGAAGCTTGTTTCCGGAAAGACTATAGAGTTCTATTCGATTTTCTTCTTTTGCCAGCACCGTGTATCCACCGATCGTTTCTCTCGCTTGAAGGATAGCACCGTTGCCTCCATGCATCTGATGTACCAGATCCCCGGTGGGTGTACGAAACTCCACATCCCCATTGTCGAACCAGATCAGTACACCTCCGGCTGGCCTTGGGGAGGCCCCTTTCACGCCTTTTCGTAAGGGTAGTATTTTTTGAATCCCCTCTTTCCATCGCACCTGTATAAGCGAAGCCGCATCTGTCACGACCCATACATCATCTTCCCGCGTAGAGGCAAGGATGGCAATAGGCAGTCCATCCAGTGCATATTTCAGATAAATAAATTCCGTATCCTTTGGCCAGGCAACGCTACTGGTCCCGATGGTGAAAAAGAAAATAACAATTATCGTCTTTCCAGCTGGCATACTACCTCTAAATGGGTTGTCCGGGGATAGAAATCGTACAGAGTTATAGAATCGAACTTGTATCCCTCAGATAAAAAAGATTTCAGATCTCGGGCAAAGGTAACAGGGTTACAGGAAATATAGAGAATTTTCCTGGGAGCCTTCCTCTTGAGAAACTCCCGTACAGGAGCGGACAAACCATTCCGGGGTGGATCCAGAACTACCGTGTCGAACGAACCTGCCTGAGGAATCCATCGTTCCACCCTGGCCTGTACCACCTTCACGCCTCTCCCTCCAAGATTCTTTCTTGCGTACTCTACAGAAAGGGGGTACTCTTCCACCATCGTATAGTGGGAACAATGCTCCGTGAGAAAAACTCCAAAGGTCCCTACCCCACCGTATAATTCCAGGATCCTTGAAGCCTGCAAGGGTAGGATATGGGACCGAATCAAGTGTTCCAATAGAGTCACGTTGCTCTGAAAGAAAGATTCTATCGGAAAAGAAACCTGTTTCCCCAGTAGCTCCACCGTGACCTCCCGGATCCCCTCTTTCCAGAAATAGTTCCCCCCGTACCCAAATACAGTGACTTCTCCTCTGGACCCCATCTGGACTCTTTCATTCCGGATATCCTCCAGGAATCTGTTTACCTCTTCCACGCAGACGATGCATCGATCAATCGGTACCACTCTGGTTGCCTTTGCCGTTTTGAACCCGAGGTGCCCTTTCCTTGAGTGAAATCGAACGCGGTTTCGGTAAGCCATAGGAGAAGAATGCACCAGGTTAACTGTTACTCCTGATATACCGGTCATACGCCGAAGGGTTTCCTTGAACATCTCCTCTTTGATCGCCCGTTCGGTATCGTAGGCCATATGCTGGAACTGACACCCTCCACAGAGGGGAAAATAGGGGCAAAGGGGCGGAATGCGGTTGGGAGAAGGCCGCAGAATCTTGTAGGTATGGGCAAGTTCATAATCCTTCTTCGGGATCGTCTTTTCCACCCGAACCGTCTCACCCGGTATGGTGTAGGGAATAAAGATCACCTTCCCCTCTATCCTACCCAATCCGAAACCGCCCTGGACTATCTTCTCTATTTCGACTAAAAACATCGTAAATTCTCTCTCGCAAAAAATATAAAAGTATGATAAAAGAGATTGTATCCCATGGGAAGAGATGCAGGAGCAACAGATGAAAACCAGTAAACTTACCAGTTTGCCTTCGATTCGCAGGCTACCTTCTTACCTTGTTTTGGTACAGCAGGCATTGGATGAGGGGGAAGAATACATCTCAGGTACCGTAATTGCGCAGGAACTGGAGCTGGAACCTATTCAAGTACGGAAAGACCTTGCTCTTACAGGGATTGTGGGGAAACCGAGAATCGGATATGCGGTAAAAGACCTCTATATCGCCATCAACCAATTTCTTCACTGGGATACCGAAAAGAAGGCGGCGATTCTGGGCGCAGGTCATCTAGGACAAGCATTGATGGGCAATAAGGAATTCCTGAAACATGGACTTCGGATCTGTGCAGGTTTTGACGTGGAACCGTCCAAAATTGGGAAAAAGATCCATGGGATCGATATCTTTCCCCTGGAAACCCTTTCCCGGGTAAAAAGTGAACTGGGCATAGAGATCGCCATTCTTACGGTCCCCCCCACCGCTGCTCAAGAGGTAACAGAACAGATCGTACGGGCGGGTATTACTGCCATCTGGAATTTTACCAACGTGAAATTGAAAGTCCCCTCCCAGGTGGTGGTGCAGCAGGAAGATCTGTCCTCTGGATACGCAGTTCTAACTGTTAAAATGGGAGCCTTCCGAAATAGCTCTCCGCGCTAGTTCGAATCCACCCGCAATTCCTGCCAGATCCCCCAGAGTGGGAGGTACAATATAGGATTCTATCTCTTCCTCCAGCCGGGAGGTGTTCATATAGTGGTTGAGAAGGATTCTTACTTTTTCCCTTACCTTTTG
This sequence comes from uncultured Spirochaetales bacterium, assembly GCA_937991975.1. GTDB lineage: Bacteria > Spirochaetota > Spirochaetia > DTKZ01 > DTKZ01 > DTKZ01. The sequence goes on from CALKLC010000023.1 coordinate 18,009, forward strand.
GAATAGCTGGGCAGCTTTCATCACCCCCCCTCCCAGAATCACCACTTCTGGAGAGAGGGTGAGGATACAATTCACAAGGCCAAGGGCCAGATACTCTGCCTCCAGATCCCAGCCAGGATGCTCTGGTTCAAGCTCCTGGGCAGGCTTTCCCCATCTTAACCGCAGAGCAGTTCCCGATGCTAACCCCTCAAGACAATCTCCATGGAAGGGGCAGGAACCAGGAAAGGGATCCCGATCCAGATCATGGGGAATACGCAGATGTCCCATCTCTGGATGTACCAACCCATGGATCGGTTGCCCATTGACCACAGCCCCTCCACCGATTCCAGTCCCTACGGTGATGTACAGGACGGTGTCCATCCCCAGACCGGCTCCCCATCTTCTTTCTCCCAGAGCAGCACCATTCACATCTGTATCGAACCCAATGGGAACCCGGAACTCGGCTTCTATGCTCTGCACCATGGGGATTTGCTGCCATCCTGCCTTCGGAGTAGAGGTAATACAACCATAGGTAGGGGATCCAGCCCTCAGATCTACCGGCCCGAATGAACAGATCCCAAAGGCTTCGATCTTTCCGTACTCCTCTTCCACCGAATGGAAAAATTCAATTACCTTCCCTAAAGTCTCAACAGGGGTGGTGGTGGGAAAGGTTCTATGTGCCACCATGTGAAAAGGGTCCTCTCCGGCAGCACAGTTGAACTTAGTTCCTCCTGCTTCGATGCTTCCTAACAACCGATTGCGTTTCATACCTTACCCCGTTTTTCAACGATTTACAGTACATTTCAGTTATCCCGCATGCCACGAAGACCCTGGAAACGGATTGGGAAGATCGAAATACTGGCAAACAAAGGAGGCTGCATCGGCAAAGGTTTTTCGTATTCCCAGGGCTCTTCCCTCTCTCCCGGGTTGATAGACCAGGAGAGGTACGTATTCGCGGGTATGATCCGTCCCTTTGAATGTAGGGTCGCACCCATGATCGGCTGTAATGATAAGACAATCTTCTTTATTTAAATAGGGAAGTATCCCATCCAAAGAGGTATCTATCTCATCCACTGCCTTAAAATACCCTGCCACATCCCTTCGATGCCCATACACCATGTCGGTATCCACCAGATTGACAAAGATGAACTCCTCTGTTGACCTCTCCCGCTGCAAGAGGACTTTTGTTCGGTCCAAGCAGGCAATGTTTCCTTTGTCTGGATAATTTTCATCGATCCCTGTCTCGTTGAAGATATTCCCGATCTTCCCCACACCGATGGTTCGTACCCCTGCAGACTGCAGTACATCCAGCAAGGTGGGAGCAGGGAGGGGAATGCTATAGTCTTTTCGATTCCTCGTTCGTACGAAAGACCCCGGTTTGCCTATGAAGGGCCGAGCAATCACTCGGGCTACATTTAGGGGATCGCAGAGCCGTCTGGCAATTTTACAGATCCGGTAGAGTTCTTCCAGAGGGATTACCTCTTCGTGGGCAGCAATCTGGAACACCGAATCGGCAGAGGTGTAACAAATTGGATTCCCTGTCCGCATATGTTCCTCTCCCAGTTCCTGGATGATTTCCGTGCCCGATGCTGCCTTGTTTCCCAAAATTTTCCTTCCTGTCTCCTTCTCGAAGGCCTGGACAAGATCTTCCGGGAAAGAGGGATAGGCAGGTGGAAAGGTAAAAAAAGGGTTCTTCAGCACGATTCCTGCCAGCTCCCAATGGCCTGTGGTGGTATCCTTTCCAGGTGACATTTCTGCCATAACGCCGAAGGAACCACGCGGCGTCCTGGAAGGTTCACAGCCGGGGAGGGTTTTCCCAAGAAGCCGGGCAGAATTTCCAAGACCTAAAGCTTGCAGGACAGGCCATTTGGGGCCGGAAACTGCCTGGCAGATATGAAACGCTGTATCGGCCCCTTCGTCTCCATATAAAGAAGCATCCGGCATAGCCCCGATTCCGAAACTATCGATTACGATAAGTGTACAGCGGCGGAAATGGGTACCTTCTCTCTTCTTCACACCTTCTCCAGAGCCACTGGATTCCGAAGGATTCCGATCTTCTCGATTTCGATCTCTACTACGTCTCCTGGTTTAAGAGGTCCAACCCCCTGCGGTGTACCCGTTGTAATGATATCTCCGGGATAGAGGGTCATGTTTCTGGAAACGAAAGAAAGAATTTCCCGAATAGAGAAGATCATGTCCTTTGTATTTCCTGATTGCACGACCTTTCCGTTTAGCCGGCATTGAATATAAAGGTTTTGAGGATCTCCGATGTCTTTCATAAGGACGATCTGGGGTCCGATGGGTCCGAAGGTATCGAAAGACTTTCCTCGAAACCATCCAGATTTATCCGATGTTTGTATGTTCCGCTGGCTTACATCGTTCATGCAGGTAAACCCGTAGATATAATCGTAGGCCTTTTCCGGAGGAACGTGCTTGCAGGTGTCTTTGATGATAAAGGCCAATTCTGCCTCATAATCGGTTCTTGGAGATTCGAAGTTGTAGGATGAGAGTATCGCTGGAATAAGGATCGGTTCTCCAGGTCCAATGAGACAGTTGGGGGTCTTGGGGAAAAGGATAGGTTCCTTGGGCTCTTCCAATGGAACTTGAGTGAATTGGGCACTTACGCTTTCCTTTACATGATCGCGATAGTTCAGGCCTAATGCGATAATTTTCGTAGGTTGAATGGTGTAGAGCGTATGGGTCCGAAACACAGGTAGTGTAATCACTGCATACCTCCCGGAAGCTATTGTATGTGATAGCCTCATACTGTAGAATACTCCCTAAATTTATACAAGAGTATCCGGAGCATCCATGAAAAAAACTCAGTACGCTTTTAATCTAGAACGGTTCATGCCAAGGAAACGGTTCGAAAAAATCGTAGAGTTCTCCAAAGATAAAGAGACCCCCTTTCTTGTAGTGGATCTATCCATGGTTCAAAAGAGGTACGTGGAAATCCAGCAGTTCCTCCCTTTTGCGAAGATCTACTACTCCGTTAAGGCCAACCCAATGGATGAAGTGATCCACTTCTTAAACCGTTTAGGATCTCATTTCGATGTAGCTTCCTGCTACGAACTGGATCAACTGCTGAAGCTGGGAATTCCTCCCGAAAAGATAAGCTTTGGCAACACCATCAAGAAGGAACGGGAGATCGCCTATGCATTCGGAAAAGGGGTGAAGGTGTTCGTTACCGACTCTCCTGAGGATCTGGAGAAGATCGGACGTGCTGCTCCAGGGTCTAGAGTATTCTTCCGCACCTATACAGAAGGTCTCGGGTCTGATTGGCCCCTATCGAGGAAGTTTGGAGCCCACACAGATATCGTGTATACCATGATCCTCCAGGCGAGGGAGATGGGTCTTGAACCGTTTGGACTGTCCTTTCATGTGGGGTCCCAGCAACGGGACATAGGCCAGTGGGACGATGCAATTTCTAAATGTCGGTACCTCTTCGAATCGGTTTCTTCTCAGGGGATCAAACTGAAGATGATCAACTTAGGGGGTGGACTACCTGCAAACTACCTCGAACCCACCCTCCCTCTTTCCATCTATGCCAGTGAAATCCACCGTTTCCTCTACGAAGATTTCGGGGACGAGATGCCGGAGATCTGGATCGAACCAGGAAGGGCGTTAGTGGGTGATGCGGGAATCATCGTGTCAGAGGTAGTGCTGATTTCCCGTAAAGCGAAGAATGACCTCTACCGATGGGTGTACCTCGATGTGGGAATCTTTGGAGGGTTGATCGAAACGTTGGGAGAAGCCATTAAATACCCCATCTATTTCCCTAAAAAGGGGACTGCCGAAGAAATCATCCTGGCAGGTCCAACCTGCGATAGCATCGATATCCTCTATGAGCATCATCGGTACACGATGCCTCACACCGTTATGATGGGTGATCGGGCATACATACTTACCACGGGAGCCTACACGCAAAGCTACTCTTCGGTAAACTTCAACGGTTTTCCGCCTCTGAGGGGATTTGTTCTAAACGAATGAACCGGATGGATCGCAGGAAATCCATCATTCTATACCAGGGAGAACCACTCCCCTGTCCCTATCTTCCAGAAAAGACATGGACAACTCATCTCTTCGCTGCGCGGAAGGTTCCCCCACCCCTCTACGAAGCGTTGCTTTCCGAAGGATTTCGAAGGAGCGGGTACCTCTTCTACCGAAACAATTGCGATGGTTGTGTTTCCTGCATTCCCCTTCGGATTCCTGTTGCGAGTTTCCAGCCATCCTCCAGCATGAAGAAATGCCTCAGACGAAACCGGGATGTAGAGATCCTGGAAACAAGCATCGGCTTTGATGTAGAGGTATTTGCCCTGTACCGTCGTTACTGTCAATACAAGCATGGGAAAGAGGATCCTGTCATGCAGGAAGATGGATTCAGGCGGTTTCTCTGTTCCTCACCCATCGATACCCGCACGCTGCGATACCTGGTCAATGGAAAACTCGTGGGAGTAAGCTGGCTCGATTACCTTCCCCATTCACTCTCCAGTGTGTACTTCGCCTTCGAGCCTGAAGAAGCAAAAAGAAGCCTGGGAACCTTCTCGGTCTTGAAAGAGATCGAATGGGCCCGAACAAGCGGAAGGGATTACTACTATTTAGGGTTTTACGTACCCGATTCTCCCAAGATGTCGTACAAAGCCCGGTTCAAACCCCACCAACTGCTGGTAAACGGTGAATGGCGGTCTCCACCTCACGAACCGTATCATCCAGAAGATGGTTGAACTGTTCCTTCCTCTCCTCGTGAACCATCCTGCACAGGAGGGTTGCCATATATCGAAGGATACAGTACACTGTCGAATCTTTTGGGTCGAAAGGAAGGTATAGAAACGTGCAAATTGGTAAGAATTGTGTAGTGAGTATCCATTACACTCTGTTTTCGGAAGAAGGGTTGGAACTCGATTCTTCTAAGGGCCGGGATCCTCTTTCCTACATTCATGGAATCGGTCAACTGATTCCAGGTCTGGAGAAAGTACTGGAAGGAAAATCGGTGGGGGATGATTTCTCTGTAACCGTTTCACCCGAGGAGGGGTATGGGTATTACGATGAACAACTGGTGCTAACCCTCCCAAGGGATCGGTTCGAGAATGCGGATTCCATTCAGGAAGGGATGGAGTTTGCCGGTCAAACCCGTGATGGTTCCTACCACATCTTTCGCGTACTTAGCGTGGATGCGGATTCCGTTCAGGTGGATGGAAACCATCCTCTAGCAGGACAGACCCTCACCTTCAACGTCCATGTGGAGGGCATCCGGGAGGCAACTCCGGAAGAACTTTCCCACGGTCATGTCCATACGGGCGAGGAAGAAGAAGAGGAAGATGAATCACCGGTCTAGGCCGGTGATTTCTTCGCTGTTTCCACCATCATCTTCATCACTTTGGAACTCATCCAGGAAGGGATACTGCACCCGTTAGCGAGGATGAATCGGCTCTTTCCTCCCATCTGGATCCCTTCCAGAACATTCCGCTTGATGAAAGCAGGGGTGTGGCGGGTCACGATCGTGTTGTCGATTCCACCCATCACAACACCCGGAAAGCGTCTCTTCACTTCCTCGAGAGAAGGGTTCTTTGGAAGCCTGTCCTCCCAGCTGAGGACAGGAACGGGAAAATCCAGCACTTCATCCGTATAAATCTGTGTCCCGTGGATATGGGCCACATGCATGGGAGCGAGAGATTTGATACTTTCGAATACCTTTAAGGCTACCGGTTTTATGAAAGTGAGGTAGGTTTTTTTATCCACGTGCTCCTTACTGGCAAGTACAGACATGAAGATCCCATGAGAGCCACTCTGAATGGACTTACGGCAATAGTCGATAAGGTTTTCCGCTACGATGTTCAGTGCCTTTGTTAGTTCCTTGGGATACTCCTTTGCCAATCTGGGTAGATGTTCCCCACAGACGTTCCTCTGGAGGCTCTGCCATGGATCGAACACCGTGTCGATCAGATAGGCCTGACCCTTTAAGGCTTTGCTCAGGATGCGGATCGCTTTGAGTTGCTCCTTCCATTCAGATCGTTCCGGTTCGAACCTTGGAAGCTTCAGCAGATCCCGGCCTGTGGCCACCTCTTCATAGCCTTCGGGCATGGGATAGAAATAATCGTTCATCAGTTTGAGAAAATCGAGGTCGTAGTAGTTGAAAAAGTCCAGCGCAATCGAAGCGAACTTTTCTCCGCTAAGATGTTGATGGCCGAAATGGTACCAGAGACAAATGGGCGGCCTATCTGGTTCTTTTCCCGCCAGCACTGCATCCACACGTTCGATCTTTGTCATCCTGTCCTCCTGAGTTAAATTGAATCCTTCTTCCCTAGGCCCTTAAAGGTAATTCCAGCGCCTGGAATCTCGGATCTGTTTTTACCATCTGTACTAACTCTTCGATCTCTTCTGCCAGGGTTTTTTCGTCCGTCCTATAGATAATGTCAGCGGCCCCTTCGTAACGGTCTTTATACTTGTCCCAGATGATCCGGATATCCTCCTCGATAGAGGTTCCTGGATTTACCCTTGGCCGATCTGCCAGAGATACCCGACGTACCAGTTCGGGAATCGATGCCTCCAATAGTATGATTACCCCGGAGCCCCGCAGGGCATCCCGATTCCATTCATACCGGATGGTACCACCCCCTAAGCCGATAATAGCGTTCTTTCGTTGGGCAAAACTCTTACAGATGGAATACTCCAACTCCCTGAAGGCTACCCAACCCTGCTCCTGAACCAACCGATGGAAGGAATAGCCGAGGATGGAATCCATCTCCCAATCCAGGTCGTAGTACGGAAGCCCCAGTTCCCTCGATAATCCCTTTCCAATAGAGGTCTTGCCCGACCCGATCATACCGCAGAAGTAGATGTTCATCCTCCCATACTCCTCTCTGCGGCTCCGCTACGTATATCGTATCACCAATCGACAGAAACTACAGCCCTTCCCGATTGTTTCGTGCAAATCCATCGTGATTCCCGGGTGCCCCTCTGCCCTACCTCGATCTCCCTCCATGGCAATGTCACAGAGGAGCTGGATGCGTTCCTCGGACAGACCCAACTCTTTCCATGCCTCCACCAGGGGGCAATGGGTCATTCTCTGCTCAGCCCATTCCTCTGTATAGGAAACATCCGATTGGAACACGTCGGCAGAACCCTTCTCCTTATGCTTGATCACCCAGTCCTTTGGATGAAATGGTTCGGGGTCTTTCTTTGCCTTCAGTAATCCGAACCGATAGATAGCCCGGCGACTTACCTCTTCCACTGTTTTTTCCGGCAGGACCCTGGAGAATTCCTCGAAGAGAAGGGCAAACCAGGTAGCTCGATCCCTGATAGCTGCCCGGATCTTTTCCAGCATCTCTTCCCTGGAAACGAGATGTTCTTCCTGGATCTCTTTCTTCATACTCATTGAAATTACCTCACTATTTGATGGTTTAGTTCTCTATAACCGGTGGAGAAGTTCCTCATACCGATGGAACAGGTCCCCATACCGGGCAGTTTTTTCTGGATCTGGCAAATACTCTCTTTCAATATGGATCCATTCCTTCGAACCATCTGAAAGGGAGGGAAACAATCCAATTCCTACAGCCGTAAAAAGGGCAATTCCCTGAAGGGTACCTTCTATTCGGGAAAGCCGTTTGATAGGGAAGCCGAGAATATCCGCTCGAACCTGGTTCACCGCATCCCAGCCTGCCCCTCCTCCGCCTAGATGAAGGGTTTGGATCTTCACTCCTTCAGATTCGAGGGTGTGGAGAATCCTGCGGATTCGGTACGTAGATCCTTCTACCCACGCACGGAGAACATGGCTCGCCGTATGTTCCATCCCCCACCCCAGAATGGCTCCCCGTACAGAGGCGTTCCAGTAGGGAGACCGTTCACCCGTCAGCCCTGGGAAAAAAACCAATCCTTCAGAACCCGGAGGAACCGAAAGGATGGAAGGGATGCACTCCTCTACTTTCCATCCGAATAGTTCTTTTAACCGGAGGATAGCC
>CALKLC010000024.1 GCA_937991975.1 uncultured Spirochaetales bacterium
CGGGTTTGCTGAATACAACAAGGATCAGGTAGTATCGGTGATGAGGGAGAACAGAACTCTCGTGGGACAACTTCAGACTGCTTTGAAAGAGTCCCGATTCGCAGATGCGGAAAAAACCTTCTACCGATTTGCGGAGCTAAACGCAGCTATCCAACCTTTTACGCCTCCCAAAGGTGACAAGAAAGAGTGGGACCGGGTGATGGGGGCCTTTGTGAGCGCGGCAGTACGGGGGGGAGCCGCCAGCAGAAACAAGGATGCTGCCAAAGCGGATGCTGCATTGAAGGAACTCCTCGCATTGAACCAGGAAGGACACAAACTCTTCCGGTAATGGTACGTATGGGATATGAAGGATCCCTCGTGTGCGAGGCTTTTTGAAGGGGCGGTGTTCCGCCCCTTTTTTATGCGTCCGCAGAGTTTGCATGAATCGACAATACACATCATACTAAAACCATGAATAGAAAACATTCGAACCTTATATGCCTGCTTGTGGCATTAGGAATCGGTGCTCTTTACGGAGCAGAACAGGATGGAGTGATCCGGTCAGGGGAGTATGAGAGGGAATACCTTTTTCAGGAAGGGGCTGTTAAGGTATACATGAAAGTGGAAGCTCCGATGATTTCAATAGGAATCGAGGCCCCGACAACCGGCTGGATAGGGATCGGAATCGATCCTGTCTCCGTGATGGATCAGGCTGATATGATTATCGCATGGGTAGACTCCGAAGGAAAACCCCATGCATTGGACTGCTTTTCTAAAGGGCTTTTTGGCCCTCATCCGCCGGACACTGAATTGGGGGGTACGGATGATCTTGTAGCATTTGGCGGAAAAGAGGAGGGAGGCAGGACAATAATCGAAGTGAAACGTCCCCTCAAAGCATCCGACCCCTATGATAAACCCATAGATCCTGCATTGCCTATTAAGATCATCTGGGCCTATGGCGAAACGGACGGTTTCGATGATATGCATATCGCCGCTGGAAGTGCGGAAATCAACCTGCAAACGGGGCAAGCCGTCCAGAAACAGGGAGGTAGATTTTTTCTTCTCCACATCATTTTTATGTCCGCCGCAGTAATTCTTATGTCCACCGGTGTGGGGATTGCACGATTCTTACGGAAGAAAAAATGGTGGCTAAAAGTCCATCGAGGGCTGGGCATTGCAGCTACTCTCAGTACAGGATTGGGATTGGGATCCATCTACCTCTTTGTGGAGAACTCGGGGGGAAGGCATCTTTCTGTCCCCCATGCGTGGGTAGGTCTTGTTGCGATCTTCGGTGCTATCGCAGTTCCGATTTTAGGGCAAGCTTTCCTGAAGCTCAAATGGAAGAAGCAAGAGGTACGGTTCCTGCACCGATGGAGCGGGCGGATAACGGTAACTCTTATGGGAATCGCCGCTTTGATGGGACTCAGGATTCTGGGGGTAATTTAACTTTATATAAGGGGCCGTTCAAATAGAAAACGCACCTTACCACAATGCTCCCTGGAGACCGCATGTTAGACCGCCACAATTTTGGCACCACTTGAAGGATTCCCTGTTATCTCATCCGTGAATGTGGCCCTGACTCTTGACGTGAAGGAGAACTTTTTTTATCATAATCTTAGTATCAAGCGAGCGTCGTATAACGGCATTACCCGAGCTTCCCAAGCTCGTGACGAGGGTTCGACTCCCTTCGCTCGCTAGAAAGCAGGCGCCTTTGGGCGCCTGATCCGTTTATAAAGGCGAAGGGAGTCGAAACGAAGGAGCGCCGAGCAGGAGCGAGGGAAGCGCGACAGGAGGTCGCGCGCCAGCGACTGAGGCGGGCTGGAGGGAGCCGCCTGGATTGCGGCGAGCGGAAGCCGACTCCCTTCGCTCGCTCTATTGTCGTATATAGTAATAAGCAGGCGCCTCCGGGCGCTTAAATTATTTATATATCCTAGCGTATATATAATCCTACCATAGGCCCATACCATAAATTTCTTGTTTTTTCTCTACACCAGTAGTACTGTATACGTGGAGGTAACCATGAGCACCCTAGTACCAGAACTGGAAAAACGACGGGCACGAAGAGCTCTTTCGGACAAACCGATTCCGAAAGAGGTTTTGGATCGGATCTTGAAAGCCGCTTCCCTCGCTCCTTCCTGCTTCAATAATCAACCCTGGCGATTTCTGGTTGTGAAGGATCCGGACAAGCTAGAACTGGTAAAGAAGCACCTATCCCCCAATAATCGTTGGGCTACTGCATCTCCCCTCATCATTCTGGTGGCTACCAAAGCGCCCCTCGATTGTCAGCTGGAAGGAGGACGGGACTACGCCCTCTTTGATACGGGAATGGCTGTAATGGCCTTACAGGCGCAGGCTATTCGGGAAGGTCTCTATGTACATCCTATTGCAGGGTATAAGGCAGTGGAACTGCGAAAGGCCATGGGAATCCCGGATGATTATATCCTGATTACCCTTGTAATCCTTGGGTACCCAGGGTCAGATACCTTGCTGAATGATAAACAAAAAGAATTAGAGCGTTCAGAACGGGAACGGAAACCCATAGAGGAAGTGGCTTGTTACGACTCCTGGCAGTTTGCCGGTTAACATTACATGTCTCGACCTGCTTCCTTTGAAGTCCTTACGGGAAAGCCATTGCCCCTGGGAGCCCGTCCCCATGAACGGGGCACACAGTTTGCAATCTTTTCCCGCCACGCTACCTCTGTGTCCCTCCTTCTCTTCGATCATCCGGAAGATAAGGAACCCGCAGAAGAGATCCTCTTCAATCCAGAAAAGCACAAAACCGGTGACATCTGGCACATGTTCCTCACGGGGATCAAACCGGGTACCTTCTACCTCTATAGGATGGATGGTCCCTATGAGCCGGAAAAGGGTCATCGGTTCAACCGAAACAAAGTACTACTCGATCCATACGCGAAGGCCCTTACAGGATCCTTCCGCTGGCGGTTGAACGAAACTTTCGGCTACGATCCTGCCTCGCCAGATAAGGATCTCTCCTTCAATACGGTGTTTGACCCTTCGGGGGTTCCGAAGTGTATCGTAATCGATGATTACTTCGATTGGCAGGGGGATCGGCCCTTAAACTATCCCTTACGGCATAGTGTAATCTACGAGACCCATGTTCGAGGTCTCACAGCATCCCCCAGTTCAGGAGTTAGGCATCCAGGGACCTACCTGGGCGTGATCGAAAAGATCCCCTATTTTCAGAGTCTTGGAATCACGAGCCTCGAGTTCCTTCCCATCATGGAGTTCGATGAATACGAATTTCGTCGAAAGAATCCTCTGACAGGGGAGGACCTGGTGAACTATTGGGGGTACAGCACGGTCGCCTTCTTTGCTCCCAAGGGCTCCTATGCGGCCACTGGTTCTCTGGGAGAACAGGTAACGGAGTTCAAGACGATGGTTCGGGAGCTCCATAAGGCCGGGATCGAAGTGATCCTCGATGTGGTGTTTAACCATACAGGAGAGGGGAACGAACTGGGCTATACATACAGTTTCCGGGGGATCGACAATAAGATCTACTACATGCTGGACGAGAATCCCCGATACTACAAGAATTACTCAGGATGCGGAAATACGCTGAACTGTAACCACCCTCTGGTACGAAACCTTATCATGGACAGCCTTCACTATTGGGTGATGGAAATGCACGTGGATGGGTTCCGCTTCGATCTGGGGTCAATTCTCGGAAGGGACCAGAAGGGTCGGATCATGGAGAACCCGCCGATGCTGGAAATGATTGCCGAGGATCCGGTTCTTCGGAACACGAAAATCATTGCCGAGGCATGGGATGCGGGTGGAGCCTACCAGGTGGGCGGGTTCCCGGGAGGTCGGTGGGCAGAATGGAACGACCGGTACCGGGACGATGTGCGCAAGTTCTGGAGAGGGGATGATGTAACGGTGGGCCCCCTTGCCACGCGGCTAACAGGCAGTTCGGATCTATACCTTCGGGACGGAAGAAAGCCCTTTCACAGTATCAATTTCATTACCTCCCATGATGGGTTTACCCTTCGGGATCTGGTTTCCTACAATCAGAAACACAATGAGATGAACGGAGAGAACAACCGGGATGGGAGCGATTTCAACCTGAGCTGGAACTGCGGAGTAGAGGGAGATACGAACGATTCGGTGATCCTGGAGCTGCGAAAACGGCAGATGAAAAACTTTCTTGCTACTCTCCTTCTTTCGTTGGGTACCCCTATGGTGTTGGGAGGAGACGAGTTCGGCCGTACGCAGAGGGGGAACAACAATGCTTACTGCCAGAACAACGAGATCTCCTGGTATGATTGGAATCAGTTGGAAGAATGGAAAGACCTGCACCGATTCTTGACTTTGCTGATTCGATTCCGGCTTTCCCACCATGCATTTCTACGGCCGGAATTCTATACGGGCAAGGATGGAAACTACAATGCCATGCCGGATATCACATGGTTCGATGAGAGAGGACGAACTCCTGATTGGGGGCATCAGAAGAAGTTCCTTGCCTTGAGGATTGATGGGAGTGAAGCTCCATTGGAACAGGACAGGGACGAGAGTGATTATTACATCATGTTCAACGCGTCCGAGCTGACCCGTTCGTTCGTGGTAGCTCCTCCTCGGGCAGGGATGTACTGGCATCGGCTGATCGATACCAGCCTTCCTGCTCCGGAAGATTTTCACGATCCTCAGGGAACAGAACCGAAAATACGCCCTCAAAATAGATACATGGTTCATTCCCGTTCCATCGTTGTATTGATTTCCCGATAGATTGACCGATTCCTTCTCCCGATATATTGTCTTACGTCATGTATCTGAGTCGCAATATGAGGATGCTTTTAATTCTTCTTTCTGTACTTCTCCTCAGTATGCTTTCCCGGTTGATCTTTTCCCCCCTATTAGTATTCATCCAGAAGGATCTATCCCTCACGGGAAGTCAGGCGGGAAGTCTATTCCTGGTAATTACTGCCGGATATTCCCCCGGGATGCTCTTTTCGGGATTCGTTTCTGCCCGGTTACGGCACCGGGGAGCCATCGTGCTTTCCCTTGTACTGATAGCTGTGGGAACCTTCATCGCAGCCCTCAGCAGCACCTACACCCATATTTCCATCGGCGTGTGGCTCCTTGGAGTGGGAAGCGGAATGTATCCCCCTTCCGGAATCGCATCCATCACAACGGCAATTTCAGAGGAGAAAGCAGGGAAAGCATTGGCGGTTCACGAACTGGGGCCTGCACTGGCGTTTGTAGCGGCCCCTCTCTTAGTGGTAGCCCTTTACTCTTCCATCGGGTGGAGAATGATCCTCGCGCTGATTGGTCTCTTGAATATGGGAATGGCAGTGTTCTACCGCGGGTATGGTGTGGGAGGGGAAGGGTTTGGCCAACCTCCCCATTTTTCCCGAATACGGGCCGTGGTGGGAAAACCTGAACTGTGGTACAATTTTATCCTATTCTGCATTGCCCTGAGCTCCATGCAGGGGTTGTACTCCATTCTTCCGTACTATCTCATCACAGAGAAAGGATTGGATCCGGAAGGGGTGAATCTTCTGGTCGGGTTATCCCGGCTCACAGGGATCCTCACCCTCCTGGTTTCTGGATACCTGGTGGATCGATTCGGTTCGCGACTTGTACTGATGCTAGCCTTTTCAGTGGGTGGCATTAGCACTCTGTTCATCGTGTGGGCATCTGGCACACTTCTGGATCTATTCGTGATTCTGCAACCCGCCCTGCTTTCCGCCTTCTTTCCTGCAGGCCTTCTGGCCCTTTCCCGTATAGGGTCACCAGAATCCCAGAACGTGACGGTTGCCCTGGTGATCAACTTTGCAGTGCTTTTCGGGAATGGAATCGTTCCCTCTATTATGGGATGGTTGGCAGATGAAGGAGCGATAGAGATAGGGTTTCTCGCTATAGGGGGAGCCATGCTTTTAATGGTATTGTTCCTCCACCGGAACCGAAGCTATGGCACTTCCTGATAGCCGCTCATAGCTGAAATATTCTGTTGGGGGGCTTCTGGGGTGCGCTCTACACTGGTTCCCACCCCCCGCTTCGTTCCGATCGAAAGAGTGCATCGATGACCTTCATGTTTGCCACTGCATCCATCGGTGGAGTGGGCACAGGAGTCCCTTCCCGAATAGACCGGGAAAAGGCTTCGAACATAATCCTGTATTGTTCCGCAGGGCCTAGAAGAACTGTACGGTGCCCGATACTGGTGGTTATTTCTACCTTTGCCGGCACATCCCCATACATGTTGAAAGGAAGTTCTAATATCAGTTTCCCGCTGGTACCCACTACTTCTACCCGCTGCCCGGGAAAGGCTTGCGTGCTTACGGTGAATACCCCCCGGCTAGAACCGAAATCCAGAATACCTGTAGAAAGAGAGTCGATTTTGAATGCCGGGTCCCTCTGCACAAGGGCGAGTACTCGTTTTGGCTCCTTTCCCGTGATAAAGCGGCAGGTGCTGATCGCATAACAGCCGATGTCCATGAGGGCTCCGCCCCCCGCTTCCAGTTTGTTTCGAATGTTATTTGGGTCCTTGTTTGTGTAGGAATAAGCGATGTGTATGAACTGGATATCCCCCAGTTCTCCTGAGCGGACCACTTCCCGTACATGGTTCCACTGAGGATGGAACCGATACATGAAAGCCTCCATCAATCGAACTTGTTTCTTTTCTGTATAGTGTAGAGCTTTTTCTGCATCTTTAGCATCCATGGCAAGGGGTTTTTCACAGAGCACGTGCTTCCCCTGATCTGCTGCTTTACAGATCCATTCCACGTGGAGATGATTGGGCAGGGGAATATACACAGCTTCGATCGTTGGATCTTGAAGGAGCTCTTCATAGCTCCCGTACGCTTTGGGCAAAGAAAGCGCATTTGCTGCTTCACGGGCTTTTTGTAACTCTCGGGAAGCAATACCTGCAAGATGAATCATAGGAGACTGCTTTACTTGAGGATGCACCCGGAGGGAATAATGCTTCGATACCGAAAGAATACCCCATCGAACAGGTTCCATGAAAAACCTCCTTCTCAGAAACAGGATCTCTCTGTATAGTGAGTATAGCAGACTTCTTACGATCATACACTATGTTTCTTTCATAAGGGAGGGGGATGAATGATCAGACGTTCAGAGATTCCATCGATCCAGAAAGAGGCGGCTGCTCTTATCTCGAAAGCGGGTATCGTTCTTCGGGACGAAGAGGTAGAACAAATTGCAGTGGCCGATTTTGGCCTGTCTCAGGTCCGGATCTTTGGGGCACAAATCCTTACTTGGGTGGAAACCAGCCGGTATGGAGCCAAGGTAATTGCTCTGTTCCCGAACCAGATCCTTCCCGAACATTGGCACCCCCCGGTGGGCGAGGATCCTGGGAAAGAGGAGACCATCCGTGTAGCCTGGGGGGTGTTGTACCTGTATGTAGAAGGGCCCGCTACCCTCCGAGAAGGATTCATTCCCGAAGGAAAAGAGGGGGTGTTCACTGCCCGGAACGAAATCCGAATGCTACCCGGAGATCAATACACTTTTCCGCCCGGAGCAAAACACTGGTTCCTGGCAGGAAAAGAGGGGGCCGTGATATATAGTTTTTCATCCGTGGTGCGGGATGCGCTGGACGGTTTCACCGATCCGGAAATCGTACGGATCACCCGGGTTGAAGAAAATTGATCGATATTGAATTATCTATCATTTATAGTAGTTAATATAAAGATGAGTCATGTTGAGTGTATAACAAGATGCGGGGATTGCTATGATGTTCTAGCGGAATTCCCCGATAATTTCTTCGATCTTATCGTAACGTCACCCCCCTATGCAGATTCACGCTCAAAGACTTATGGTGGAATTAAGCCTGATGAATATGTGAATTGGTTTCTGCCTAGAAGTGCACAATTCTTTCGGGTGCTAAAACCAACTGGAACATTTATCTTGAATATCAAAGAGAAGGTTGTTAACGGTGAGAGACATACCTACGTATTAGAATTAATATTAGCCTTGAAAAAACAAGGCTGGTTATGGACAGAAGAATTCATTTGGCATAAACGTAATTGCCACCCTGGGAAGTGGCCAAATCGTTTTCGGGACGCTTGGGAACGATGTTTACAATTCAATAAGTCTAAGCATTTTCAGATGTTTCAAGAAAGTGTAATGGTACCCATGGGCAGGTGGGCTGAAACTAGATTGAAGAATCTTGGTAAAAACGATGTTATACGATTCAATTCCCAGGTTGGTAGTGGTTTCGGTAAAAATATATCTAATTGGATAGGTAGAGATAAAGCTTATCCTTCAAATGTACTTCATTTTGCAACAGAGACGGATAATAAGCATCACAGTGCTACATTTCCACGCGCTTTGCCTGAATGGTTTATTAGACTTTTTACAAAAGAAGGAGATTGGGTTTTGGATCCTTTTGTTGGTTCTGGCACTACCTGTGAAGTTGCTTATAAATTAAGTCGCAATTCTGTTGGTATTGATATTGTTGCTGAA
>CALKLC010000025.1 GCA_937991975.1 uncultured Spirochaetales bacterium
CATAGTATTTCCCTGGTACATTGTCAGGGATCCTTTTCGTTCTATCTGCCATCGTGTTGCCTCCTAATGCCAAGATAACCCAACTTACCGATAAAAAAGTGTATCAATTGTTACGAAGCGCCGATCTTTTTTTGCATTCCAACCATCATTCTATTTACCACATCCCGGAACACAATGAGTTCTTTCCATCGGGATTCCAACTGAGTAGAAAGCTGCATGAGTTCCTCTTTGCCTTCAGTCGTTCTGGAGGAGTCGGCACGATCGAAGAATGTCTCATACAATCTGTGGAACTCTTTGTGTTTTGTCTCCAATAGGGCAAGATCCTCACCAAAAGCAGGATCCTGTTTCAACGCATGGATCCATCTATCAAGCTGACACTCCTCTCGAGGATCGGGCAAATGTTTCTTTTCCAGGCGGCCCTGGATAAAAACTTTTCCACAGTACACCATACGTTTATGATTCAGGATGATCTCTTTCAGAGTAAGGGAATACTCATCCCCCTCCAGTGCCCCATTCTTCTCCAATCGGAAATACTTCAATTCAGTGGAAAGTGTATTGATATGATCCAGGCTTTCTTTTCCCATCCTGGAAAGGTCGCTTTCCAATGCTTCAACCGTTTTGAGTTCATTTCCAAGGGAAGTTAGCTGGGAGTATGATTCCTGAGCGAACTCCCGCAAGCCCTGGATCGATGTATAGATTTCTCCCACGCTTCCTCGCATCGATTCGGAAGCAGTACGGAGAGATTCCGCGCTGGCACGAAGGGCCCCTACCCCCACCAACATCTGTTTCCCTCCCGATGCAGCCTCTTGAGTAGCGCGAACGATTTCGCTGAACGCATCCACGAACTTCTGGATTTCCTCATTTAATTTGGAGATTGTGTAAAAAACTACCTGAGCTGCATCCTGTAAATCTCGCATCTTCTCGGTGAAGTCAGATAATGTGTTCCCTACTTTTTTAGTATGGGAAGCTGTAGATTCTGCCAGTTTGCGTATCTCTGATGCCACGACGGCAAATCCACGCCCATACTGTCCTGCATGGGTTGCTTCGATAGCCGCATTCATGGCCAATAGATTCGTTCTAGCGGCCACATCGTTGATGAGTTCTACGATGGTCCGAACTTCCTCGATACCCTGGGACATTTGATGCATCGCCGTTAAGGCTGCGGATACCTTCTTCCCTCCCTCTTCGGAAGTTCGGATAAGGGATTGGGTAGTTTCCTGTTTGGAAGTGGCGATTCTGGCAACGGATTCGAGAGAAGCGGTCATCTGTTCTACAGAAGCAGAAGTCTGTTGAACGGCACCAGATTGTTCGGAAATCTGATTCGCTACTTGTTCGATCCCTTGGTGTAGGTTTGAAAGGATTCCCGTCATCTCTTCGATTCGATAGTTAAGATCCATGTACCGACGTTGAAGTCCCTCTACCCCTCCCATCATTCTAACCGTGTTCTTTTGGGAAGATTCAGCGGTCCTCTCAAACTCCCGAACCAACCCTCTATGATCTTCCAGGATATCCTTCATCCCCAGTAGAAGGATCTGCAGGTTTCCCACCAACTGGTTGTCGAATTGACGTACCAACATTTCCAATTCACGGATAGGAGAAGCCATGTCTATCCGATACGTGAGGTCACCCCGCGCAACATCCTTCATTCCCTCTTGCAATCTTTGGAACATCCCCATCACGGGAACTGTGAGGATCCATCCGAGTGCTCCCCCCAGGATCATGACCACTCCGAAGCCCCATACCGGCTGTAACAGATACGTTTTCAATACAGAGTTAACTAGGGCTATCATCAGCCCCATGATAAACATGTAAATACCAATAGGTGCCCTCCAAAACTTCCCCATATGAATAGCTCCTTCCGTACTACGAGATGTGAAAATAGTATAACATGAGTATTCATAAACCAAGCAATCTAAATTTTCTCTACTAAAGGTACGAACCTTACGCCTATGAGAGAGCGGGATATTGTTTTCCCTGATTCCTGTTTCTGTATTAGTATGAGATCCTGAGAAAAAAAGGAATCTCCCACAGGGATTACCATTCGGCCTCCAGGTTTCAATTGTTCCACCAATTTCTCTGGAACTTCTTCCGCTGCTGCAGTGACGATAATTCCATCGAAGGGTGCTTCTTCCTGCCACCCCATAGCCCCATTTCCTATCCGTATATGCACCTTCGTGTATCCCAGTTCTTTCAATCGGGCAGCCGCTTGTTTGGCATGATGTTCCCGGATTTCGATCGAATAGACTTCACAACCCAGCTCGGCCAGAACAGCAGCCTGATACCCGCTTCCGGTTCCAACCTCAAGGATCCTATCCCCCACCTTCGGGTCCAGGCATTCTGTCATATAGGCGACAATGTAGGGTTGAGAGATGGTCTGCCCCTGTCCAATAGGGAGAGGTTGATCCGTATAGGCAGAGTATCGAAGGTGGGAAGGCACAAAAAGATGTCGGGGAAGGCGACGCATAGCATCCAGCACCCTGGTATTCGTTACACCTCTACGGATGATTTGATCCTTCACCATCCGGTCGGCTTCCTCTTTCCAATCTTTCATCCCTTCTTTTCCTCCTGGAGAGATAGTACGTTTTCTATCCGTGCGCAGAGAGAATGTACCAGACGGAGGTCCGATGCAGAAAGCAAGGCCAGCCGTTCAACTAACCGTTTTCCTACAAGATTCTCGTCTTCTAAACCGATGGCTCGCAGAATCCGTTGAACTCTCGCTCGCAATACACTGAAAGTTTCCACTTTCGAAATACGTGTTTCCACATGGGATGATGTAGCAGTCTGGATAGGGGAAAGTTCATACGCGTACACCAACACTGCCTGTGCCAGATTGAGAGACGGATAGGTTCCTGATAATGGGATAGAGGATACACAATGGGCAACGGCCAATTCTGTATTTGTCAGGCCAGATTCTTCACGGCCAAACAACAGTCCCACCCTGTGGACCACACCCTCTTTCTCCTGTAATAATCTGCGTAAATCCTTCGGCGTATGATAATCATGGTTCAGTGTGCGTCGCCGTGCTGTGGTAGCTACGATGAAATCTAAGTCCTTCACTGCATCTTCCACTGTCGGATACTCGGCAGTCTGTTCCAGGATCTCCCACGAACCATGGGCTACCCATTTCGTTTTCTCATGTTTATGAAGTTCACTGTTCACTAAAGCAAGTGAATGGAAACCCAACGTTTTCAACGCTCGAGCTACGAATCCTACATTCTCTGGTACAGAGGGCTCCACCAGAATAAATCGAAACTCCATATACACTACTATACCCCCAACAGAATCATAAGGGAAAGGTTGGATTGCAACAGTGGGCTGGACAAAGAATCCTGGATAGAGATACAAAGGTACAGTATGGATTTTAGGGAAAGAGGGGGCGTAAGGAGGAGTCTTTACATTCTTTGGGGACTTCTGGTGTTGTTGGGCGCTTGTACCCAGAAAGGAAATCCATCCCCCCTTCATCCTCGCTTTATTCTATCGATGGATCAGCTCATTCAACTTGCACAAACCACGGGAAAAGATACTGTAATAAAGTTACGGGAAAATCCTTATCGATTCCTGGAACTCCTCGATGGCATCCTGAGTTCCGATCGGGACCTCTTTTTGCTCGTAGACAAGAACCATTCCCTACCCAGGGAGTATGAGCCCAAAGATCTTGTTTCCCTCGATACTTATGGGATACGAACTTCCAGACCTTCCCTCTTATTGAGGAAAGCCGCCGCTCAATCTCTCGCTCAGATGGCAGAAGCGGCACGAAAGGATGGGATCGAACTTCTCGTTTCCTCAGCCTACCGTTCCTTCCAGTACCAATCTACCGTTTATCGAAGGGTAGTCCAGGAGTTGGGGCAAGAGTTAGCTGACCGGGAATCGGCAAAACCAGGATTTTCCCAGCATCAACTGGGGACAGCGGTGGATTTCGGTTCGATTTCCGATGCCTTTACCGGAAGCCCCATGGAACGATGGTTACGCCGAAGAGCCTGGGAATTTGGCTTTTCCCTGTCGTATCCCGAAGGGAAGGAAGCTGAAACAGGGTACCGTCATGAAAGCTGGCACTATCGTTTTCTTGGTAGAGAAGCTACCCAGTTAGAAAAAGAGTTCTTTTTCGGAAGTCAACAGAGGATGCTGGAGTTTCTCCATACACATTGGGAAGCTTTACAGAAGGTTCATCGAGTGTCTTCAGCGAACCGATGATTTCCGAATGGATAGGATACGACGGTGGAACACGTTTCCTTCCTCTACGAGATGCAGGATGGCTGATGCAATCCCCTTTCCATCTAACCCATACGCTTGTAACAGTTCTTCCCTGCTGGCGTGGGGAATAAAGGAATCGGGAGCTCCTAAATGTTTGTAAATCCCCTGCCATTCATGAAGGAGGGAACCGATCCGCTCACCTATTCCACCCTGTAAGGCCGCTTCTTCTACCAGGAATATTGCCTTATAGGAGGTTACTAGATCCCTCAAATAGTCCTCATCAAGAGGTTTCAAGAATCGGAGGTTGTATAGATCCGTATCGATCCCCTGGAGGGAAAGAATGTGCAATGCTTCTTCTGCCTGTTGAAGGATTCCACCAACCGATAAAATGAGAATAGGGGATCCCTGTTGATGCACGAACACTCCCCTTCCTGGAACGAGGGGTGTCTCCAACCCAGGGTAGTCCTGTCTGCATTCAGCTTTTGGGTACCGAATCATCACAGGCCTATCCTGACGAAAGGCATACTCTATCATTCGATCCATTTCAGGACCAGAAGCGGGAGAAAGAATCGTAAGGTTAGGAACAGAACGAAACAGAGCCACATCGTACAACCCCTGGTGGGTTTCTCCATCTTCCCCCACGAACCCTGCCCGATCCAAAGCGAGCAGTACTGGCAGGTTGGGGAGGGCAATATCGTGAATCACCTGATCCACTGCCCGTTGCATAAAAGTAGCGTAAATGGCCACTACAGGACGCATCCCCGATCGAGCCAAGCCTGCTGCAAAGGTGACCGCGTGTTGTTCGGTAATGCCCACATCGAAGAAACGATCAGGGAACCGTTCCTGGAAAAGAGAGAGCCCCGTTCCCTTTGCCATGGCAGCTGTGATTGCGACAATTCGTTTGTCCTGCTCTGCCATGCGTACAATATTCTGAGCAAACCGCTCCGTATAACTAAGCACAGAGGATTTCTCAACCACCCCATCCTCGATGGAAAAGGGAGATACTCCATGGAACTTCGATGGGTTATTCTCCGCGTGCACGTACCCTTTGCCCTTTTGGGTGAACACATGGATCACGATGGGCTTCGAAAGGGTCTTGATGTTTCTGAACACTTCCCGAAGGAGGGCAACATTGTGACCATCCAGCGGCCCTATGTACTCGAATCCCAGATCGGAAAAGAGGTTTTCCTGCAACACTGCTGCTTTAACACTCTTTTTGGCCCGCTCGATGAGGTCCATAAGTCGGGAACCAACCTTAGGCACCTGTTTGACCGTTTGATCGATCCGGTCCCGGATGTCCTGATAGAGTTTCGTTCCCGAGATCCGTGAAAGGTAGGATGAAAGAGCGCCCACATTCTCTGAAATGGACATCTTGTTGTCGTTCAGGATCACGATAAGATCCTTTCCTAAATGTCCTGCATGGTTCAGAGCTTCCAGAGCGATTCCTCCGCCCAGGGCTCCATCCCCAATTACGGCAATCACCTTTCCCTGTACTTTTTGCAGATCCCTGCCCACCCGGATTCCCAGTGCTTCAGAAATGGAAGTGGACGCATGGCCTGTTTCGACTGCATCATGGGGGCTCTCCGAAGGTTTGGGGAATCCGCTCAATCCACCTTTTTTTCGGAGAGTTTCGAAGGTTGCATACCTTCCTGTAAGCAACTTGTGAGGGTAACATTGATGTCCCACATCCCAGATGATCACATCCTTCGGGCTTTCGAACTCAGCATGGAGGGCTAGGGTGAGCTCTACAATTCCAAGGTTCGAAGCTAGATGGCCTCCGTTCTTACTGACTACCCGGATGATCTCCGACCGAATCTCATTAGCCAGCCTGGGGAACACCTCTACTGGAAGAGATTTCAGATCCTTTGGGTCGCGAATAGAAGGCAGAATGCTGCCCTGATGTGCCATAGGATCTCCGTGTTATTTATTCTTCTTCTTATGCCGATTCTTCCGAAGCTTTTTCTTTCTTTTGTGTGTTGCGATTTTTTTCCGCTTTCGTTTTCTTCCGCAAGGCACGGTTGAACGCTCCTACTAGATAGATTCATCATTCCAACATCGATAGGGGCACATTATGCATGAAGGTTTATCCTACGTCAATAGCTGACAAAGATGGTACTACCTTCCCTTCCTGCAACGCCTTCCGAAGTGAATTAAAGGAAGGAGAGTCTCCTTCGAAAGAGGTATACCGGGTTCCAATCAGTTCAGGAATATGGGAATCCGAATTGGAAACGAATACCTGGTTTGGTGCTGATACAAGGGGTGGCCAGCGAGTCACTTCGAGTGCGGAGTACGGTAGTTCTGGAATCCTGCCCAATTGACTCAACAGGCTATTTACCGGTCTGTCGATATGGGAGGGGATGAATAGGCCTTCCATCGATCGTACGATCGATAGAAGCCCATCCAGGGAAAAGTGGGTTCCTACTCCAAGATAGATGTCTACCTCACCGAGAATTTCTTCATTTTCATTCACGTATACCTGATCCCCGTGACGATCAGGATCGTATACCACTCTGGGCATATTCCTGGAAATCTCATCGCTCAACTCTAACGCCTGTTCCACTGTGGGGAACAGAGCGAGTACGTGAATCTCTTCTACTGTAGTAACTTCAATTCCGAACAGGGCAGAGATTCCCTCTCTACGACATGCATCTGCAAATGCCGGGCAATTCAACGCGCTGTTGTGGTCCGTCAAAGCGATAAGGGAAAGCCCCTTTCTGGTTGCCTCTTTAGCAATACGTCTCGGAGACATGGATAGATCACCGCAAGGACTCAGACAGGAATGGATGTGAAGGTCGGCAATGAGTCGCATACTTTTTCTCAAAAGGAAGACAAAAGAGTATATAACTTACCCGAAAGGGTAAACTGTGTCTCGTTGGAACGAAAGATTGCAATCTTTTCCTTACGGGCAGCCTCCACCATGTCTTCAGGTACAGGTCTACTATTGGCTAGTAGGATAGCAGGGATTCCTACCAGACTGGCTACAGCAACAGTATTCTTATGGGCCTGGATCGTAATGAGAACTGACCCTTTGGTTGCATGAGCCATTATATCGGACAGTAGATCTCCCGTGTACCCCCCCTGGATCTCTGTATCCTCAAACTCTGATTGGATCAGTTCTAACTCTAACACTTCTTGAAGATCCCTTACTCGCATGGAGAACCCCTTTTTATGAATTGGAATCTGATCTAGTTCATGGCGGAACAATCAGGTAGATAACGGTCCGTACGATTGTCCCCTCACCCATCCTGGATTCGATCGAGAATTCATCCGACACACGCTTCGCATTGGGCAATCCCATCCCTGCTCCAAACCCCAAAGAGCGAATCCATTCATTGGCGGTGGAAAAACCCTCTTCCAGCGCCTTTTCCACATCTGGAATGCCAGGCCCCCTATCTCTTGCTTCGATCTCCACCCTATCCTGTCCCAGCCGAAAGGATAGAGTGCCTCCATCGGAGTGTACGACTAGGTTCATTTCCAATTCATACGCAGCTATCGATATCCGGCGAAGAGTTTTGGGATCGATATTCCTTTCAATTAATAGTTTCTTGATACCTGCCGAGGCTTTTCCTGCATTTTCGAAGTCGTACTTCCGTATGTTGTACAGCAGCCATGCTTCCTCCCCTGGTTTGGAGGGGGGCTGAACAATTTGCTGTTCCAATTTCTCCACCTCTTTGTTCACCTCTACCAATAGAGCAATGATGATATCCCTGCTGGTAATGATGCCTACCAATTCTCGATCCTTATTGAGAACTGGAAACCTTCCATATTTAAACTTGTCCAAGTATGAAATGGCAAACTGGAGAGGCATATCGTCTTCCAGTACGATGAGATTTCGACTCATCCACCGTTCCGCTGATTCTTCGATGTAACCTCCATCCAGGGCTCTTATGATATCATCCATCGATACGATTCCAAAGATCCGTTTTCCTTCTTCGTCCGTAATAGGGACTCCCGTTATCCCCTTCTCTTTCATGATGTGTTGAATCTTGCGCAACGGTGTTTCCTTTCGGGCAGTGATTACCTCTTTGGTCATCACATCCTTTACCTTGAGACGATAGATCAAATCGAGGAGAAATGGGGGAGATTCCTGCGTATTGATGGGAATGGTGCTCATGTTGCTTCTAGTAAGCACCCGAGGAGATAGCAAACTTTGTAGGTAGACAAAGGGGTGGAGAGGAGGGTAATTCCAAACTCTTCCGCTAAACGCACCATTCCATTCTGAGGTTGCTTCCCATTTACCAGCAGCACCGCGGGCGCGCCCACGATATCGGCAGTACGGATCACCTGCTCGGAGTTCAAGGAGGTTACGATGAGAAATCGATCATCCACTGTAGTGAGCACATCGCTCATCAGGTCGGATGCTACGATGGAACGAAGATCCACCTCATCGAATCCCTTCCCTTTCACTACTACTGTGCAGGGAATCTTCTCCACGACTGTCTCTAGTTTCATACTTAATCCTTTCTATTTGATTCTAAGAGGAAAATTACACCAGTTCGAACGGTTCGGCTAACCGATCTGCCAATTTTACCAGATAGAACAGGTTTTCGATTTCCAGGCCCAGGTTCACGTTATGTATAAGACACCCTTTATAATTACCCTTCAACTCTACCGGTGCAAAGTTGAGAATCCCCTGGATGCCTGCGCTAACCATCTGCTCCATCACTTGAGTAGCGGCAGTGTCGGGAACCGCAATTACCCCCACAGTTATCTTCTGCTCTTTGATGAAGGCAGGCATTTCCTTTACATCGAGGATAGGTATTCCGCCCTTAGGTTCCACCTTGCTCGGATCTATATCGAATCCTGCCGCAATATGGATTCCCTCTTTGGCAAACTCTTTGTACTCCATCAAGGCAGAACCGATCCGTCCACAACCGACGATGATGATTTCATGGGGTTGATTCTTCCCCAGGACATTGCTCAACAGTTCTATAAGGGTATCGATATTGTACCCCCCCCGTTTGTTTCCAGGGATGTTGATGATGGAGAAGTCTTTTCGAACTACCGCAGGGGTGACACCAATGGCGTCTCCCAGATTGTTGGAAAATACCTTGACGAACCCAAGGGATTTCAACTTTTGCAAAACCCTGAGATAACGAGCTAACCTTAATATTGTGCTTTTATTTAAGTTCTTCACCATACTTATGCACCCTTTTTCACAATATTTATTATATAATAATCCTAGCTGTGATATTTTGCAATACATAGTTACTCCTGTTGATTTTTTTATCGATTCCATATAGAATCGCGCCATACTATTCCCACAGGGGAGGAGGATATGCAATGACAACTGTTACAGAACCTGTAAAGCTTACCGATGGACTACAACAGTTCATCGCAGAATGGAAGGACAGACCAGGGAACCTCATCATGATTCTCCACAAAGTACAGGAGGAGTATGGGTATATCCCCCGCCAGGTAGCCATTCAATTGAGCAAGGAATTGGATGTGCCTCTGGCAAAGATCTATGGAGTCATTACCTTCTACCACTTCTTCAAGCTCCGCAAACCCGGCAAGAACAAGATCTCTGTTTGTATGGGCACAGCTTGCTACCTGAAGGGGGGCGAGGATCTGCTCCATGAGCTGGAGACCCTCCTGGGTACAGGGGTGAACTCTACGACGGATGATGGGATCTTCTCTATCGAAGCAGTACGGTGTGTCGGCTGCTGCGGCCTTGCACCTGTACTGATGGTGAACAGCGAAGTGTACGGAAAAGTAAAGAAAGACCAGCTGGCCGATATACTGGCCAAACACAGGGAATCATAGTGCATTACAGTATCGGTGATTATGTACAAGATATTGTTGAGAATGCTCTGGAGGCCGGTTCTGCCTATACGACTATCGAAGTACAGGAGAAGGACGGATTCTTGACCGTACAGGTTCGGGACACTGGCAAGGGGATGAGTTCAGAGGAGATTTCCAGGGCACTGGATCCTTATGGAACCGATGGATACAAACACCCCAAACGGAAGATCGGGTTAGGATTACCCTTCCTGCTGCAATGTATCCAGGCTGTAGAAGGTGAGTTTCAGATCCAGTCTGAACCACAGAAAGGGACCTGCGTCTATTTCCGACTACCCTTGAACCACATCGATGCTCCGCCCCTCGGGAATTTAGCAGAAACCTTCCGGCAGATTCTTACCTATCCTGGAACCCATGAAATATATATTCGGCACTCACGGGAACATGATTCCTACACATTGCTTAGATCTGAATTGTGGAAAGCATTGGGAGATCTGGAATCTGTTGGTTCTCAGTCTCTCTTAAAAGAATTCTTAGAATCACAGGAAGCCGCCCTCGGTAAAGAGGGTGTTCCTCAATAGAAGGAGTATGGTATGGCGAAGATGACTTTGGAAGAGCTGCAAAAGCTCCGGGAAACGAAAAAGCGAGAGCTGGAAAAACGGGAAGTGACGGGAAAAGATATCGAAATCATCGTTGGGATGGCTACCTGCGGGATTGCCGCGGGGGCAAGACAAACCTTGAGTGCCTTCCTCAACGAGCTGGAAGCACAGAACCTCAGCAACGTACTGGTGCGGCAAACCGGCTGCATGGGGTACTGTTATGCGGAACCAACCGTGGAAATTCATATGCCTGGCATGCCGGATATCATTTACGGCAAGGTGGATCCAGAAACGGCGGTAAAGATCGTTCGAAAGCATATTCTGGGAAAAGTGCTAATCAACGATCATATCCTGGATAAACCCGCTGCAGATATCATGAAAAAGTAAACAGAGGGATGGAGGAAAACCATGGCTTTTAAGAGTTACGTACTAGTCTGCGGCGGGACCGCGTGTCAATCTTCAAAATCTGAAGAAATCTATAAAAATTTTATCGCTGAACTGGAGGCTGCAGGCATCAAAGACGAAGTTCAAGTAGTGAAGACAGGCTGTTTTGGGCTTTGCGAAAAAGGGCCCATCGCGAAAGTATTGCCCGATGAATCGTTCTACGTAAAATTGACCCCCTCCGACACAAAGGAAATCGTCTCTGAACATCTCGTCAAAGGCAGACCTGTGAAGAAGCTCCTCTACCAGGGCGAAGAAACCAAAAAGCTCGCCAAAATAGAAGAGATTGGTTTCTATCAAAAGCAGTTCCGAATTGTGCTCCGTAACTGTGGAGTCATCAATCCGGAAGACATCAACGAATACATAGCCAGGGATGGGTATGCTGCCCTGGAAAAAGTACTTTTCCAGATGACGCCGGAGCAGGTAATCGAACAATTGAAGATCTCGGGTCTCCGTGGTCGCGGAGGAGCAGGATTCCCGACGTGGCTCAAATGGAACTTCACAAAAGAGGTAAATGATTTCCCGAAATACATCGTTTGTAATGCGGACGAAGGGGATCCAGGAGCCTACATGGATCGATCTACACTGGAAGGTGACCCCCACAGTATCCTGGAGGCCATGACAATTGCAGGGAAAACCATAGGCTCCAATAAAGGATACATCTACATCCGGGCCGAGTACCCCCTGGCCATTCACCGTTTAGAAGTGGCCATTCAGCAAGCGCGGGAACTGGGATTACTGGGAAAGGACATCCTGGGGAGTGGATTTGACTTCGACATCGAGATCCGTCTTGGAGCAGGAGCCTTCGTATGCGGAGAAGAAACCGCCCTATTAACCTCTATTGAAGGCGAACGAGGAATGCCAAAACCCCGTCCCCCCTTTCCTGCGGTAAAGGGACTCTGGCAGAAACCCACTGTAATCAACAACGTTGAGACCTGGGCGAGTATCCCGGTCATTATTCTGAAGGGCGGAGCTTGGTTTGCCAATATCGGTACGGAAAAATCGAAGGGCACGAAAGTCTTTGCCCTTACGGGAAAGATAAAGAACTCCGGGTTGGTGGAAGTACCGATGGGTACCACCTTGAGGGAAATCATCTACGACATCGGAGGAGGAATCATCAACGATAAGAAATTCAAGGCCGTCCAAACAGGAGGACCTTCCGGAGGAGTGATTACTGCCGATTATCTCGATACGCCCATAGATTACGAAAACCTGCAGAAACTCGGTTCCATCATGGGATCCGGGGGAATGATCGTGATGGATGAGGACGACTGCATGGTTGACATTGCGAAGTTCTACCTTGGATTTACCGTAGATGAATCCTGTGGGAAGTGTGCCCCCTGCCGGGTTGGGGGGAGACAACTGCTCGACTATCTGGAGAAGATCTCGAAGGGCAAGGGAACCCGTGAGGATATTGCTAAAATGAAACAGATAGGGAATGCAATGAAACGGGCATCCCTCTGCGGACTGGGACAAACCGCTCCCAACCCTGTTCTATCAACTATCACCTACTTCGAGAAGGAGTACCTTGCTCATATCGATGATAAAATCTGCCCTGCAGGAAAGTGCAAGGCTCTTATCACGTACTCGATCCTGCCAGAAAAGTGTATCGGGTGTGGGCTCTGTGCCCGCCGATGCCCGGTGAACTGTATTACCGGCGAAAAGCGTCAGCCCCATGTGATCGATCAATCCGCCTGTATCAAGTGCGGCGAGTGTTACTCGGTATGTAAGTTCGGCGCAGTAGCGCGTAAATAACTGAAGGAGTTGTGCTGTGAATGTCAAAACGATCAATATAACAGTGAACGGAATGCCGTTCTTCGTCCATGAAGGTACAACGGTTTTAGAGGCGGCCAAATTGGTGAATGTGAAGATTCCTACCCTCTGTTACCATCCAGATCTTCCTGCCTGGGCTGCCTGCGGGATTTGTGTAGTGAAGGTGGAAGGATCCCCCAAGATGTTCCGCGCCTGCTCCACTCCGGTAGAGGAAGGGATGAGCATCATTACCCATGATCCGGAGATTGTGGATGTGCGGCGAACCGTGATCGAACTGATCCTTTCCACCCATCCGAATGACTGCCTGCAGTGCCTCCGGAACCAGAACTGTGAATTACAGCGGTTAGCGGCCGATTTCGGGATCCGCGAAATGCCCTTCGAATACAATATCAACCAGATTCCTGTGGACGACTCGACTCCCTCCCTCATCCTGAACCCGGAGAAATGTGTAAAGTGCGGCCGATGTGTGAAAGTATGTCAGGGGATGCAGAACGTATGGGCCCTTGAGTTCCTCGGTAGAGGGGAATCCACCCGTATCGCTCCTGCAGGCGACGTACTGCTGGCGGAGAGCCCCTGCATTAAATGTGGCCAGTGTTCTGCCCACTGCCCTGTCGGAGCCATCTATGAGAAAGACGAAACCCAGAAGGTATGGAAGGCCCTTCAGGATCCCACAAAGCACTGCGTCGTCCAGATCGCTCCCGCTGTCCGGGTAGCCCTCGGTGAAGCATTTGGTCTTGAACCTGGTACACTGGTAACCAATAAAGCGTATGCGGCACTCAGACGGTTGGGATTCAAGGGAATCTTCGATACCAACTTTGGAGCCGACCTTACCATCATGGAAGAAGGTTCCGAGTTCGTGGAACGATTCGTTCACGGAAAAGGAGAGCTGCCCTTGATAACTTCCTGCTGTCCTGCCTGGGTAGATTACCTGGAAAAGTATTACCACGATCTTATCCCCCTCTTTTCAACAGCCAAGTCTCCGCAGGCAATGGTAGGCGCCCTCAGTAAAACCTACTATGCGGACAAGAGTGGAATCGATTGTAAAAATATCTTCATGGTTTCCATCATGCCCTGTACCGCCAAGAAGTACGAGATCGTTCGAAGTGAGTCGATGTATTCTTCCGGTTGCCAGGACATCGATGTGTCCATCACTACCCGTGAGCTTTCCAGGATGATCAAGTCTGCGGGAATCGACTTCCTGAACCTTCCGGATGAAGACGCGGACGCACCCCTCGGTATTTATACAGGCGCAGGCACGATTTTCGGGGCTACCGGTGGAGTAATGGAAGCGGCCCTTCGTACCGCCTACTTCCTCGTGACTGGCCAGGAATTGAAGAATGTGGATCTTACGGATGTACGGGGGATCGAAGGAATCAAAGAAGCCCGCATTCGGATGGCCGGTAAAGAGGTCCGGGTGGCTGTAGCCCACCAGATGGGAAACATCGAAAAGGTTCTGGATCTTGTTCGGGAAGCAAAGGTCAAAGGGAAGGAGCTACCCTGGCACTTCATCGAAGTAATGGCTTGCCGAGGAGGGTGTATCGGTGGGGGTGGTCAGCCTTACGGCGCAACGGATGAAATCCGAAAGAAACGGTTAGCAGGAATCTACAAGGACGATACATTGTCTAAGATTCGCTGTTCTCACCAGAACCCGGCCATCAAACAGCTCTATGCAGAGTTCCTCGGGAAACCTTTGAGCCACAAGTCCCATGAGCTGTTGCACACAAAGTATACGCCGAGGCCGTTGTATACCAGGTAGAATTGCTTTACTCGTCAAAGGATAGCTGAAAGACTTTTAGCGGCCTGATCAATCAAGAATTGATGCAGGCCGCTTTACTAGGCAGACGGGGATTCGTAGGAGGCAAGGAGGGATTCGTAAAGGTTTTTTTAATTGCTGATTATTTAGATCCGGGCTTCGACAAACCCGGATCTTTTTGTACACTATTAGCCCGCTGGGTAAGACAAAGAGTCGTTCGTTTAGAGAGTTCTCTCAAAGGATTCGGGTTTCTCTTTCTTGTAGAACTCCCGGACTTCTTCCACTACCGCAACTACTTTCATGATCCATCTAGCCAGAAGAATCCCCCCTGCCAGAGCAATGATCCACTCGAGGATTGCTGCGAACTCCATATCTTCCTCCTACTCCGCATGGGAAAGAGCTGGCTTTTGGCCGAGCTTCGGCTTTCGGACAGCTGCAAAAAGACGTTCTGCCAATTTGAAAAGTCCCACAATTGTTGCAGTAATCACAATGGCCGAAGCCGCAACGATTAACCTTGCTACGAATGCACTGATCATAGTAACCTCCTAGTTACGATCTAATTTCGAGTACAATCTACCGAAGAAAGTGTAAAATGGGGTTAAAAATTAACGTCTCCAGTGTAAAAAATCTGTAAAATTTTATACTCTCTTCCTATGCAGAAACGGATTCTTTCCTACGATTTGAATGACCCGATATGTGCCCTGGCCACGCCATGGGGAACCAGCGCGCTGGCAGTGATTCGAACTTCAGGGGAAGGATCGATTGAACTCATATCCAAGATCTTTTCCAAACCGGAGTCCCTGAAGAGGGGCAAAGGAGGCCGTCTCTATCATGGGTTCCTCGTCTCTAGAGAAACCAGAGAACCGATCGATGAGGTAATGATCGCTCTATTCCGGGCCCCTCACAGCTACACGGGAGAAGATAGTGTGGAAATCTACTGTCATGGAAGCCTGCCCGGGATCCGTTCCATACTGGAAGCCTTACGGAGTATCGGATTCCGTCCCGCAGAGCCAGGAGAGTTTACCTACAGAGCTTTCATCCATGGGAAAATGGATCTGACACGGGCAGAAGCCGTACATGAGATCGTTACCTCAAAGACCCAGAAGGCACATCTACTGGCTCTCCATCGCCTGGAAGGGGCTCTAGAAAGAACTTTACAGAACATCCGCTCTACCCTTCTGGATCTCCAGACATCTATAGAAATCCAACTCGATTATCCCGAGGAAGACGCTCCTGCCGTTCCGATTTCCAGCAATTCCATCCAGGAATGTATCTCCGCCATCGATCGGCTCCTTCAAACCTATCGAGAGGGGAAACTCTACCAGGAAGGGGTTCAGATCGCACTGGCAGGAAGAACCAACGTGGGAAAATCGAGTCTATTCAACCGCTTCCTTCGGGAAGAACGTTCCATCGTATCGGAAATCCATGGGACAACGAGGGATTACATCGAGGCCACCGTTTCTATCGGGGGGATTCCGGTGAAACTCTACGATACGGCAGGACTCAGAACCGCACTCGATCCCATCGAAGCGGAAGGAGTAAAACGGAGCCTTTCCCTTATCGAATCCTGCGCGTTAGTACTCTTTTTGATCGATTGCACGGAACCGAATTTAACCGAAGAGGAGGAAGGTTTTATCGGCCGACTGGGAAACCGGCTACTCCGAGTGTATACCAAGATCGATCTGCGGAAGGATTGGTACAACGCGCCGGAGGCCCAGGTATGCCCGGGAGTCAGTGCCCTGACAGGGGAGGGGTTCGATCGATTGCTGAAACAGATCGAGTCGAGGTTGAAAGAGGGGTTTCACGGAGGAACAGAGGAAGTATTGATCGAATCAGACCGGCAGAAGGAGCTTCTGGAGCGTTGTAAACACGCGTTAGTCAGGTTCCAGGAAGGGATCGACCGAAACCTACCCCTGGATATCGTAGCAATGGATATCCAGGATGCCCTGCAAGCGATGGGCGAATTGACCGGAGAGATCACCACCGAAGAGATGTTGGCTCGTATGTTTTCCCGATTCTGTGTGGGGAAATGATATCGTAGCAACGAAACCTCCGGATGCGTATAATAAGCCCCATGGATTTCGAAGTGATCGTTATCGGTGGAGGTCATGCAGGGATCGAAGCAGCCCTGGCCGCTGCAAGAATGGGATGCTCCACCCTCCTCATTACCCAAAACCTCGACTGCATTGGAAAGATGTCCTGTAATCCAGCAATCGGCGGATTGTCCAAAGGGAACCTCGTCCGGGAGGTAGATGCCCTAGGCGGGGAGATGGGCCGTCTGATCGATGCTTCCATGATACAATTCCGTGTACTGAACAAGAGTAGAGGTCCGGCTGTCCAGGCACCCCGGGCACAGGCCGACAAAGCCCTGTATGCGTCTCTGGCAAAACATACCCTCGAGTTGCAGAAAGGGTTGACCCTATTCCAGGACACGGTGGTGGACTTCCTTCTGAATCCTGAAGGGAATCGTGTGGAAGGTGTAGTGACAGAGCGGGGGCGGCGCTTTACCTCTTCCACAGTAGTCCTTACCACAGGAACCTTCATGGAAGGGATCATCTTCATCGGCGAATATACAGCTCCTTCGGGAAGGTTGGGGGAACCGGCAGCTCAAGGCTTAGGAAAAAACTTACGAAGGATGGGCTTTTCCGTAGGCAGGCTCAAGACAGGGACCCCCGCTCGAGTACATAAAGCTTCCATCGATTTCAGCAAGATGGAAATCCAACCAGGGGATCCGGAAGTGTTCCCCTTCTCCTTCTTTACCGAACAAGTGGATCGACCGAACGTACCCTGCTGGATCACCTATACTACAGAGGAGACCCACCGTATCATTCGGGAAAACATCCATCGATCCCCCCTATACGGGGGAAAAATCAAGGGAATCGGGCCCCGTTACTGTCCTTCCATCGAAGATAAGGTAGTGAGATTTGCCGACCGAAACCGTCATCAAATATTCGTGGAGCCTGAAGGTCTGGGAACAGAGGAGATGTACCTGAATGGTATTTCCTCTTCCCTTCCGGAAGATGTGCAGGAACGGTTCCTCCGGACAGTCCCTGGCCTGGAACATGTGCAGATTCTCCGTCCCGCCTATGCGGTTGAGTACGACTATATCGACCCTACGGAACTGTACCCTAGCCTGGAAACAAAGAGAATCCAGGGCCTCTTCGTAGCGGGGCAGACGAACGGAACATCGGGGTATGAGGAGGCGGCAGGCCAGGGTATAGTGGCAGGGATCAATGCAGCATCAAAGGTGAAAGGACTTCCACCCCTGGTACTCAGTCGAGCGGAGGCTTACATTGGGGTTCTCATCGACGACCTGGTAACTCTGGGGACAAAGGAGCCTTACCGGATGTTTACTTCCCGGGCAGAGTATCGGTTGAATCTGCGGCATGACACAGCCGATTTTCGGCTCTTCCAGAAAGGGAGAAGTCGGGGCCTGCATTCCCAAGAAAGAGAAGAATTGTTCCAGAGGAAACTGGAAACCTGCGAACAGGTGAAACATCTGCTACAGGAGAGGAGGATCTCCCCAAAGGAAAATCTTTCCCCTACACTCCTCCGTCATGTGGGAAAATCCTTATATCAGGCTTTGAAAGACCCGGACATCACCCTAGCGGACATGAAACCGTACATTCCTTTTCTGGTGGAAGTTCGCCCTGAATGGCTTTCAGTGGTAGAACTGGATATCAAGTACGAAGGGTACATAGCCCGCCAGAACCAGGAGGTGGAACGGTTCCATAAACTGGAAAACCGGAGAATACCAGCCGCCTTCGACTATGACAGTATCGAAGGCCTTTCCAACGAAGCCCGTCAGAAATTGAAAGCCATCAAACCCCTTTCGGTAGGGCAAGCTTCCCGTATTTCCGGTATCCGCGTCTCAGATATTGCCCTTTTAACCTTGTACCTGGATCGAAAACCCACGAAAGAGCGGTAGTTCCCCATGGATCCGGAAGAGTACATCCTGCTGGAAAAGGGTCTGGAACAACTCGGCATCACCGATTCCGCCGTCGTTATGGCTCTGGAACGATTTCTCTCCGAATTGGAACGATGGAATCTACCATTCGGTTTCGTCCATGCCTCGGGTAAGGAACTTATTGTGAAGCATGTACTGGACAGTCTGGCCGGGGCATCCTTCTTTCGTAGGCTGGGTCTTTCGGAAGTTGGAGATCTGGGTTCAGGAGCAGGATTCCCCGGCATACCCCTGGCCCTCGTTCTACCTGACATCCGATTCACCCTCATTGAGCCTTCCCAGAAGCGGGCACCTTTTCTAAAGACCATCCAGAGCCTGCTACGCTTGAAGAACCTCCGTATCTGGGAAAAAGATCTGGCTTACCTTGCCCGGCATCTAACAGAGGAACAGCGGTTTCCCTGTCTTACCTTCCGGGCGTTCAGCCCCCTTACACAGAAAGGATTGAAGCAACTCCTCGGTCTCCTTCAGGAGGGTGGTAGTATCGTGGCATACAAGGGGAAACGGGAGCACACCGAACAAGAAGCCCGTATTGCGGAAAGTCTGGGCTTGCGTACGCAGATCGTGCAGGTCTTTGTACCTTTCCTGGAAGAAGAACGGAATCTCCTCTGGATCAGTTTGTAGTCATCAGGATCTTGTTTAACCCTTCTTTATCTACCAGATCGATCAATCGGGCCTCTACGAACTTTTGAGCTTCTTCACTGAACTCTCCTGCCGAGAAACAGTACCCCCGCCCTGCCTTTGCCTCTTTGATTCGTGCGTGAAAGTCTCGAAGCATCAGTTCTCCCACTGCGCCAGTCGTGCGAATGAATCGATACATGATGAGATCCTGCCATTTGGCCGTTTCTACCTCTGCCAGGATGTCGGCGTATTCGTTCTTTTGTACTGCGATATTTAGGATCTTTACCTGTGCCTGGGGAATGAACGTGGCAACTATCTTCCTGCAGAGGGTGACGAAATCTGCTGGGGGTGCAATGAGGTAGGTTTGAAGATTCTTGTTGCTGTTCAACTCCCTAAACTTCAGGATCAGGGCTTCCACATCCCGGTAGGAGGGTTGGGCACTGTAAATTTCCATTAGAAGATTCAAAGCTTTCCCCAGTTCCTGCTTTTGCGCATAGGCCGAGGCAAGACGATACTTCAATTCGAGAAGCACCTCACTTTGAATGTCCTTATGTCTGAGGCCGATCTCGAAATCCATAATAGCCCGATCTATCTGGCGGATCCGAAGGTTTGTCATGCCGCAGAGAAGGGCTGCTTGAGGTCCATAAGTAGGGTCTGGCCGAAGGTGGGTAAATACCCGGATAGCTTGATCGTTCGCTCCCAGTTCATAGTAGCACTGCCCCATTGCATAGATCGTCTCTTTGTCATCCGGTTGCTGTTCGAATACCTTTCGGAGGTAGGGAAGGGCTTCCTTTGGCTTCCCTGCTTTATAGAGAGCATAGCCGAGATACTTCAAGGTTTCTATATGATCCGGTTGTTTCGTAGCGGCGTGCTTCAGAAGAGGTACTGCTTTTTCGTAACTTTTTCGTTTGAACTCCAGAATCCCCAGGTGATAGTTCACTTCGAAGGATTCCATGTCCTTTGTACGGGCGAGAAGGAATCCCTTATAGGCTTCCTCAAGTTTTCCTGTTTTCAGAGCAGAGATCGCGTATCGGAGACTGATTTCGTACTCGTTCAGACTCATATCCACGCCGCAAAGATCCATCAGCAACCCATAGGTGTGCATTGCCTTGTCCCAGGATTCTTCGTTGTAATATAGTTCGCCAAGCAAAAGGAGAGCTTCCGAATCTTTTGGATTCTGGGCCAACCGTTTGTTAGCCTCTTTCAGGATGGCGTTTCGATCTTTCAGTTTCCTGGTCTTCTTTTCGGTGGAGCCTTTTTTGTTCCTTGTGACTACCGAGAAGATGGCTATCCCAATCATTACTACGAGGATGGCTGCCACAAGAGGCAACATTTCTAGCATAGATGCATTATGAAGAAGTGAAGTATCCCTGTCAATTTACTTTAACGTAATCTCCAATCCGAAGGCGATGTTGAATACAGGACGGATTCCTGGTTCGATGGACTGTTCAGTTCCATAGGCGGCAAAATTAACTTTTATAGCTCCATAGTCCAGCCCGAAGCCAAAGGCTAATAATCCCTGAAAGATACCTGCTCGTATCCAGAGGATTTCGAGTATCTGAACTTCCGCACCGATTCCTATTTTCAAGACCGGATTTACCGCAGTAGCAGGATGAGTCAAAAAATCGAGAGAATCATTGTAGTCCACCATGATGCGCAGCTTTCGGAAATACAGTTCCATCACACCCAATGAGGGAGCATACTGCACTCCGATGGAGACATCCAGAGGTACATTCCCTTTTACCGCAGGGGCAGGCTGTTCTTTGGAAAGGAAGGCATCGAGGGAGGTATAATCGCTGCGAGTGGTAGGGGTAAACAAGTTGCGTCCTACGATCCCCATCTTGATACTTTCACCCAAGGGGAATAGCACCCCTAGATCGATTCCAATACCCGAAGTCAAGGAGAACGGGCTATTCATCAATAGGTTAGCCCCTTCTTTTGCCAGGTCAGGTACCTCTAAGAGGGTTCGCTGAAACTCTGATGTTCCCTGGAGAAATGCTTTCAAATTGATTCCTGTATCCACGGGAGTATCACCGAAGGGGAAAATCCTGAATGCGTATCCCCCGTACAGCAGTACCCGTTCAGTGACAGAGAATCCAAAGGTGGTACTTCCTACACTTTTAGCTTCCACTGAAGTAGCGTTCAGTATAGCGAATCCCAACCCTTTCCCCACATACCCAAAGGAAATGGGACCTGTCATATCGAAAGACGTATAGATCCCCTTCACCAGCGCCAGTACTTCAGGATCCGTCAGGAGGACATCCACATCCTCTCCTCCTGCTGCTCGAAGCACGATATTCGAAAGGGAAAATACCGGTCCTCCTAAATTGAAGGTAAACTCGGAGATTCTGAACTGGCTCTCTGCCTCATACAATCCTGCAGGATTGTTCCATATGGTGGACAGATCCTCGGAAAGAGTTGCATGCAATCCTCCCAGGGCAGCTATTCGTGGGCTTTTAAGATAGAACACCTTTTGAGACACCGTTTCCGATAGGAGGATTTCTGCAGGCCCAGTGAAAGTTATGCCCAGCGTGATCAAAAGAACCCAGCCTCGGGAACGCATCAAGTGTTACATCTCCTTTTTTGTTCAAAAGTATCCACTGAAATCGTTCAACAATTTTGCCGCTTCACTGTCTGGTGCAAATTGATCTTTCGCTTTAGTAAGCAGTTCTATAGCCGTTTGCCCGGGTCCCGTGGACGTATCGATCTGATTCACATCCCCGCCGGCATCCTTCAAGGCAACAACCAACAATCCCACTCCTGTGATGAAGTACTGATCTGCGGTTATGGTACCTCCTCCACTTTCAGCAGAAGCCAATAGGGTTGCCGCTTCCATGATCAAGGATAAGTCTCCCTCGGAAAAAGATTCGAAAGCTTCCTGGAGAGCTGCTTTGATCGCTTCTTCTGAGCTACC
Source organism: uncultured Spirochaetales bacterium (assembly GCA_937991975.1). Taxonomy (GTDB): domain Bacteria; phylum Spirochaetota; class Spirochaetia; order DTKZ01; family DTKZ01; genus DTKZ01. The sequence goes on from CALKLC010000025.1 coordinate 21,996, forward strand.
GGCAGCTACCTTACCTAGAACCGTTGCAAGAGCATCCTTCACTCCCGCCGCTCCCACAGCAAGTTCTGCGGCAAGAGGTTGCAATGAGGGATCCGAAGTGCCTTTCAAAGCATCATAGGCCTTCTTCATCGAATCTCGGTTACCCGAAGCGAGGGCTTCCTTGGCAAAGTTGATTTTTTGCTCTCGATTCAGCTGGGAGGGATCCCGTTGGGCCCATTCCACCAGGCTGGTAGTGAACACCCCTTCGCAGGAAACAAATACCCACACACAGAGAAATAATAAAAGGGTTCTCTGCATAGATTTTTTCATCCTCCTTTCCTCATCGACAAATCTTAAGAAAAACTCGAGTACCATTCCGCCTGCAGAGGGTTTTCACCATCGAAAAGCGAGCTCTATACCTACAGAAGGAACCCTCGAGGTTTTTTCACCTAATTCAACCTCTTTACTGAAAAAAGCCACATTGACGTCAAAGATGGACAATTTCAAGCCTCCCCCATACGTGGGGGATCCCCCTTCGAATCCAGCCCTCAAGGTCAAGAAGGAGAGGAATGTTCCCTCCCATCCCAACCGAAAGGAACCCTTCGAAATAGTCCATGCAGGATCATCGATGAATCTCGTGGGATTCTTCCATTCTCCATGGATCCTTCCCCGGAAGAAGCGTTTCCATGCATCGAACACCAGATCGTAGGCCACCCCAATGGTTGTGGACATGGGAATTGTGTAGACTGCATTGCCGGGAACGGAGTTAACAGGCGGTAGCCCCCCTTTCCCCAGGGCACTTCGAATGGATCCCAGATCATTCCACGAGTAGAATAGCTGGGTATCGAATACATCTCGAAAGACTATCCCGATTGAAAACAAATTCCACTGGACCAAGCCTCCTATATCAAACCCGATGCCTGAACCATTTAGCGCGAAGGTATCAGCGTAGAAGTCTCCGCTTACAGGTGCAATCTCCGTACCTAGATACTGTTTGAGTAGGAGAGCTGTTTCAAACTCTTTCAGGGGGGCGTGGATACGCACCATGGGTCGAATATCCCCTCCAAAGGATACTTTCACGGACCCCAGCTCTCTACGAATCGCATACCCTACTACCAGCATAAACTGGGACATTCCGTCTCCCCGAAGCTCTAAAGGGTAAGAGTTTCCCCTGGCAACCACATCGAACCCTATCAATAATCCCAATCCCAGACCCCTTCCTACGTACCCAATTCCCAGAGAACTGGCCATACCAAGGCCGTTTCCTGTAAGTTCCTCCGATAGGACATCCTCGTCTTTTGTGCTCATGGAACCTCTAAAAAGAGATCGTAGAAGAGGGACCCGGGCCTGGGGACTGGCATAGAGGGTAAATCCCAAGCTCAAGAGATTCATCTCCTGCTTCGGTAACGCAAACCCCGCAGGATTGGAAAGAAGAGCGCCAAATCCATCGGCATATGCGACCGAGGAATTACCCTGGGCCACATAGGCAGGATACCAGAAAGGAAAGGGATCTTCCTTTATTGTTTCTGCGGCATGTGTAAAAGAAGTTGGAAATAGGAGAAGAATCAAAAAAAGGTGCCGGATACTTTTCATCCTGCCATCATTGTATCCCGGAAAGGAATAAAATCCAAGATAGATAATATTAGACAATAATTCCAATCAATTTTCTATCTCTAATTTGAAGGATTTTACAGGTTACCATCCTGCCCTTTACCAACGAAGACTGGACACCTGGCAAAGCAGTGGAGGATAGCTCTGGAAAGGGAGGGATATGCACGGAGAGATAATTCTCGGATGTACCTTCCCACTCTCCATCGGGAGCTCTGGTTTCTAAAAGAATTTCCCTTACCTGTCCCACCTGCTTTTCCAGATAGGCTCGATGGAGAGTCATTGCCAACCCGGATAGCTCATCCACTCGTTGACGTATCACCCTTTCGGGAACCCTGGGTTTCAGTGTATACGCCTCTGTCCCCGGTCGGGGGGAAAAGGGAAAGATGTGTAGATCCGAGAACGCATTGGCTTCGGTGAAGTGTAAGGTCTCCCTATACTGCGCCTCCGTTTCACCCGGGAATCCTACGATGAAATCGGCTGCCAGATAGGGATCTTCCTTCGTTCTACGAAGGGCCTCTATGACAGCCTGTATCGTATCTATAGTGTAGGGACGCCTCATTTTGCGTAGAATTGAATCGGAACCTGATTGGATGGAAAGATGGAAATGAGGGCAGACCCTTTTATCCGTTACAACATCAAGGAAAGATGGGGTGATCCCTTCCGGTTCCAGAGAAGAAAGGCGTATACGAAGGTTTGTGGGCAGTTCCAGCAGAATACGGAGCAGATCCCCTAAATTCTTTCCTTCAGAGCGGTATTGGGAAATATTCACACCAGTGAGAACGATTTCCCTGTATCCCTTAGAGGCTAAATCCAGAAATCGTTCCTTGACCTTTTCCAG